>NZ_JAKRFY010000011.1:0-189899 GCF_022347805.1 Pseudoalteromonas sp. Of7M-16
GCCATATTAACCGCTTCACTTTTAAAGTCAACTAGAAAATTTAATTTTTCTTAATTAAGCTTTCCGTTTAACTTTGACCTTCACTTTGGTTTGCGTTTTTCGTTGCAGCCCGCCGTGTCAGTGGGTGCGCATTATAGGGAGATCTAAACTTTGATCAAGTGTTTTTTTGAGAAAACTTATAAAAACAACTTAAACGAGCAAAAATCATTCTAAAACAACCAAAACCACAAGCTTTGTCATCATTTTTTAATCAAAATGTCATGACTTTTCGAAAAAGGAATTTAAGTATTGTACAAATTTGAGAAGTTGCAAGAAATTTCTCGGCGCGACTTCACCGCACCGAGAACAAAAGACTCTAGTAGAGTAAGCTGTATAATTTTCTACGGAAGGTTGCTGCTGTCGCGTCACCATCAGGCAAAGACGCGATAATATCTAAAAACCCCTTTTTGGCTTCGCCAAAAGATAGGTCTTTGCTCAGGACCTTAAACAAAGACGTTAGCGCTTCTTCTTTCTGGCCTGCATCTACTTGTGCCTGTGCAAGCTCACATAATAACGATAAATCATTCGGATTTTGCTCTACCGCTTGCAGTAGCTTTTTCACCTCAGGGGATTCTTGTGCCTCTTGTGCTTGAGCTAACTTCGCTTGTAAATTGTGGTAATAGGCATCATGTTGATCCTCAGGGATCGTTGCGAGCAAAGCCGCTGCATCATCTGTTTTCTGTATTTGAATACAGATATCAGCAAACACCAAATTCACTCTCGGATTCCCTTTAGCTAAATCATAAGCCTGTTTTGCATGCGAGTAGGCCCCATTGAGATCTCCAGAAGTCAACGCCTGTTTAGCTTGATCCAATAAGATCAGCTCTGGTGAAGGTAAATGTTCAGTCAGTACTTTAGTGATTTCTTCTTTTGTTTTAGCACCCGCTAACACATCAACTGGGGAGCCTGCTTTTAAAACCACCACAGTTGGAAGCGCCTGTAGCCCAACTTGCTGTGCAAGTTGACCTGCTAAAGCCTGTTGTAGATCGCAATCTAGTGTAGCAATAGTGATGCTGCTACTATATTGCGTAGCCAACTCATCTAAAATGGCTGCCTGTGCAATGCAGTCAGGATGCTGGGCACTATAAAAGCTTAGCAACACTAAATGGTCTGCAGATGAAGATGAAAGTACCTGCTGAATGTTTTCTGGCGTTAATGTAATTTTGTTTTCCATAATGGGGCATTCTTAGTTGCAATTCTATTAGCTATATGGTGACTTGTTTTTCGTTTACAAGGTAATTATATAGAACTATTTGCTTTTTCCTTTGTTAGTCGACTTTCGACGTGTTTTTCTATAACCGCCTTTCTTTTTAAAGGGACTTGCTGTTTGAATACCTTTGAGTGGATCAGTATTTAGCGTCTGAGACAACCCGACTAACTCTGCCAATTCATTCTGCAATGGCAACATAAACTGATTATAAGAGGCAGCTTTTTCGGCGATATTAGTTAGCTGAGATTCCCACAATGCCGTTCTATCTGGTAGCGACAAATCTACTGGAATAGTGTTAATAAGGCCTCTTCCAAGATCCGTCGATTTAATTAATTTACCTTCTCTTGTTAAAAATCGCCTTTTAAAAAGCAGCTCTATTATCCCAGCTCTTGTTGCTTCCGTACCTAAACCGTCTGTTTCTTTGAGAACCTTTTTGATATCACCATTCTTTACAAATCGAGCTATACCTGTCATCGCACTGAGTAACGTAGCTTCAGTATAAAACTGGGGGGGCTGAGTGTGCTTTTCTATTATCAGTCCATCGATACAATGCAATGGCTCTCCAACATCAAGATGTGGCAACTGCTTTTTTTCGTTCTGCTCTTTCTTATTTGATTTAAAAAGAACTTTGAATCCTAAGTTGATAACTGTATCAGCTTTGGCGATAAACGTGCCTCCTGCAATCTTTAACTGAGCTTTGGTTTGCGAGTATTCATAGGGCAGGTAAAACTGAGCCAGATACTGCCTGCAAATCAATCCATATACCTGTTGTTCTTGATGCCCCAACTGTGCCGTTTTGAGGTTTTTTTTGGTGGGAATGATAGCGTGGTGCGCTTCTACTTTTTTATCATTCCAACACTTCCCCTTGATATTTGGATCAGCGTTCTCAATATGTTGCTTTTCTTCACCTTGATTGTTCAATATTGCAGCGAGAATGTCATTACGCTCAGCATAGTGGTCATTTGGTAGATACCGATTATCAGATCTTGGATATGTAATGAGTTTGTGCTTTTCATATAAAGACTGGCAGATGTCTAACACTTGCTTTGCTGACATTGCAAAGCGTTTATTTGCATCAATTTGCAATGATGAAAGATTATAAGGTAACGGCGGGTTTTGCTTTTTTGGTATTTTATCCAAAGCGATGAGATCTGCAGGTTTGTCTTTAATTCGACCTGCAACATTTTCTGCCAGCGATTTGACTAACACTCGCTTTTCTTCATCCATATACGGCAAGCAAGCATCACTGGGCACCCATTTAGCGTCAAATTGCTCACCACCTGTTTTGCGAATTACAGCTGTTACTTCGTAAAATGGTTTAGAAACAAAGTGTTTTATTTCCTCATCACGACGTACCACCAAACCAAGCACTGGAGTTTGAACTCGCCCAACTGACAATACTCCTTGTATACCCGCTTTTTGCCCAGCTAAAGTAAAAGCGCGGGTTAAATTCATACCGTATAACCAGTCAGCTCTGGCCCGCGCCAATGCTGAAACACTCAATGGAACAAAGTCTGCGTTCAGTTTTGTCTGGCTAAGTGCCTTTTTCACCGCACTTGGGTTTAAATCACTGATCAACACACGTTCAACAGTCGCTTTTTTCGTTTTGGAAAGTTTAGCTTCTTGGATAACCTCATCAACAAGCAACTGACCTTCCCTATCTGGGTCGCCAGCATGAACTAGTATTGAAGCTTTCTTTATCAATCGCTTCACTGTCGATAATTGCTTTTTCGTTTTTGGTTTGGCTTTAAACTTCCACTCTGAGGGTACGATCGGTAGATCTTGGATCAACCATTTTTTATAACGCTCATCATAGTCTTCCGGCTCAGCTTGCTCTAACAAATGCCCAATGCACCATGTAACACAATCGCCATTTCCGAGTTCAATAAAACCATCTTGCTTTTTATGCGGTTTTGGAAGGACGTCGGCAATGGCTCGACCAAGGGAAGGTTTTTCTGCAATGTAGAGCTTCATAAACGCCAATAACTGTATATTTTTACAGTTATTCTAGCCAACTCCATCCAACAAATCTAGATGTGTTCTTAATTTATCAGGATGAGTAGCTTATTGTGCTAATTGAATTGACAACAAGCTACTCAAAATTTCACCCCTTACGTTTTTAATAAGCTCAGCTGGCTATGCTTCTGTTCAACTAGTTGCGTCATAGCACTGGCCGCGTGCTCTACATCATCTGCGTACTTAGCTAATTCACGTGCAGCGTCGGAAATATTAGTGGTATTGGCATTAACCTCTTCTGTAACCATGCTTTGCTGTTCAGCAGATGTAGCTATTTGCGTTACTTCATGCGAAATACCGTGGAGCTCTGTAACTAAACTCGCCATAATTTTGGCAGCTTCACGACACAATACCGTTGCCTCATTGCCTTGTTCTACCGTTTGCTCGATAATTTGCTCAGATCCGCGGATCTCGCTTTGTAAATTTTCGATCAAGGTACTGATATCATCTGTTGAAGCTTGTGTCTTTGACGCAAGTGCGCGTACTTCATCAGCTACAACCGCAAACCCTCTTCCTTTCTCGCCAGCACGCGCAGCTTCAATAGCCGCATTTAATGCCAATAAATTAGTTTGTTCTGCAATAGATCTAATTACATCGAGTATTTTCGAAATATCCCCACTGCGTTTTGCAACTTTATGAAATGCAGCTTGCGCAGTTGATACTTGAGTGGCTATTTCTTCGACGGTTTCGGTTGTCGTAACGATACTCTGTTCACACTCCCTCACTGTGCCGACTGCACCATCGGTCGTGGTTGCTGCCTGTTCAGATGCCCTAGCAACTTCGCTTGCCGTCGCACTTAACTCGTTAATAGCCGTGACAACATTATCAATTTCAATATGCTGATTAGATACCTTATTTTTAATGTTAATTGCAGCTTCTGTCGTTACATATGACTGTTGATATGACTGCTCAGCAAGACCTTTTAAATCAGCTATCATAGCTCTCAATTTGTTCGTAAAAACATTGAAACCATTCGCTAAAGAAATAAGCTCGGCATGATGTGTGACTTCTAAACTATGCGTTAAGTCCCCTTCACTAGAAGCGAGGTTTACAATTCTAGCTTCTATGTGGGACAGAGGTTTCGTTATGGTGTTTATCAAAAAGATGCTTAGGGCCAAAGCCACTGAAATCACAATAAACCCGAGCATTAGCAACCAAAGTCCAAAATCGCTGGTTGATTGATGCAGTTGTTGCTCAATCCTATACGCTGACGCAAGCACTTGCTGCTTTGGAACTTCGATCACCAGTGACCATGTCTTGTTTGCCAATTCAATTTCAATTGATTTGGCAAAAAACACCTTACTTTCCGTTTCTGCATAGCCACCTTTTTGGTGCAATGTACCTAGCTTATTTGCCAATGACACATCTAAAACATCACTCAGAGGCTCACCCAATTTATCTGCGTTATGGCTCGCACCGGCAATTAACCCCAACTCACTCAATAAAAATACTTTGCCTTTGCCCTGATATAAATTGTTTGAAAGCTCTTCCACCAGTTTTTGCAAACTAGGCAAATTGACATCAACTCCGATAATGCCTTTAAAGCGCCCGTTCTCACGTATAGGCACAGTCAGAGAAGTCATCAGCATTTCTCGACCAGGCGAAATTTCATATAGATAGGGTTCCATAATACATGGCGCATTTATATCTCTCGCGCACAGATACCACTCAGCTTCACGTATACCAAATTGGTTGCGCGCTTCAGCATATTTTGCGTCAGAGGACTCTACAATGTGTTGCGTGACACCGCCGCTATCTCTAGTAAAGTACATTTCGAGCGCCCCACTTCCGGCAACAGAGTGTGACGCTCCCGATATGTAGTCCGTATCATTTTTATCGTAGCCATTTGGTTCGTAGTGCACATAGATAGAAGAGACGTTTGCGCTTTTTTCAAGTCCACCTCTAAGTAAGGATTGCATATCACTTCTGCTCAGTGGCGAGATATATGTAGATTCAAATGATCCTGCCAGCGTGTTTGGCACTCGATAAGCTGCATTTAAAAATCCGGCTATTCTCTGTCCATAATATAGCCCCTGAGCTGTCAGTCTTGCATTTATTTCCTCCAGCATTGCAGAGTGAACCTCGTCACTTTGCCTGTTATTTTCCTCTTGCAAATGTAACCAAGTCGTCACCACTAGAATCGCTATTACCGCAATAACTAATGTTGTTACAAAGAGCATGAGTTTATTTTTTATCGATACTTGCTGCATACGCGACCTTAAGAAATTCCGTCTATTTTCGTTGGGAACAAGGAGTATTTAACGTTTTAAAAACTACCAACTAAAGTTAACTGACTAAATAATAATAGTTTATTTTACTACAGAAATATTAAAGAATAATTGAAGGTAAGTTTTTGAGCTGAATTTTGCAAGAATAAATTGAGATAAGCGTGGAGGCAGGAAAAAACGATAATTAGTTAAATATTAGAATTGGTGGACGATCAGCAGTTGGGTGCCAAAGACACCCAACTCGAAGAAGGCTTTAATCTTCTTCTATTTTGTCTTTTCCCGTTGTCTTGTCTGTAGAGTCAATGCGGTGATGGATAGCCGATTTTATCAACATATACCCACTGATTGGAGCTGTTATAAGTAAAAACAAAGAAATCAAAATTTCTTTTAAACTCAAACCGTCACCGTACTGACTATAATGCGCCATTGCAGCAAATAATAAACAAGCCATACCCAGTGTCGTTGCTTTTGTCGGGCCATGCAAGCGCATGAAAAAGTCAGGCATTTTTACCAACCCGATTGACCCAACTAAAACTAAAACACCGCCCATTAAAAGTAAAATCGAAATAACTATGTCCACTTTCTCAGCCCCTATTCAATTATGTCGCCGCGTAATAAGTATTTACATACAGCAACGGTACTCACAAAGCCGAGTAACGCAATTAATAATGCGGCTTCGAAATACAATGACGTGCCCATATTCATGCCGTATAGGATAATAAGTGCAATGGTATTAATGTACATAGTATCCAATGCCAGTATTCTATCTGGAACTGATGGCCCTACAACTAGACGCCATAAATTCAGTAACAACGCCAAGCCTATCATGGCAAAAACAATTAAGATGATCGTATCTAACATTCAAAGATCTCCTTCAGTGGCGCTTCATAACGGGATTTAATTGTTTCAATCAAAGTTTGCTCATCATCCAGATCTAAGACATGGATCAATAAATACTTTTGGCAATCCGCCTGCTCACCTTCCAGTGTTTCTGGCCAAGGGTACACTTCAGCACTCACTGTACCTGGCGTTAACGAAACCGTACTTGCCAAAATGGTGATTGGCATTGCCTCATGTAAGTCTAAAGGAACTTTTACAAAGCCTGGTTTCAATTTTTTAGTTGGCCCAAGAATTTTGATAGCAACCTCAATATTTGCAGTCAAAATATCGTAAAGAACCAACATCAAATGTCTTAACGCCCTAAATGGCCTAACGACCAGTGGCTGCTTAGTTCTGAAAGGGTGAGTTATAAGCGGTATTACAATCGCTAAAACTATTCCCAATATAACATGTCCTAGCGCCACTGTATTATTAAGCAGTAACCAGACGGAAAATAGCAATAAGCTTCTAAAAGGCGTTGGTAGCCATTTATATTTAGCTTCAAGTCTCATTTACCTGCCCCCTAATACATGTTGGATAAGGCCGTAAAAATTATGTAATTCAACTGCTGCAAATTGTGCGTAATCAGTAACCGGACCAGCGAAAATCACCATCAGTGGCGAAGCCGCAACGAGCATTAATACTGCAACAATTTGCACTGGATGTGCCTTTTCTTCGGTATTTGCCTCACCCTTACCGGTATGATGCCAAAACACGGTGCTTCCCGCTTTTGAAACTGACACCAACACTGCTAAGCTCGCTATGAGGTATATTGGCCAAAACCAGTGACCATGGGCAGATTCCAATGTTGACTCTAATATCCAAACTTTACCGATAAACCCTGATAGTGGGGGCATACCAATTACAGTGACCGCTGCAAAAATAAACGCACCACCTAAAAATAGAGGCTGTGCTACTGGGCGACCCGCTGTAATACGATCTCCTACTTTACCCCTTTGTTTACCCACTAAATCTGCGATTAAAAATAGCGCTGCGGAAACCAGCGTTGAATGCACAAGGTAATAAATTGCTGCGGCACTGCTATCTACTGTTTGCGCAGCAACTAAAGCAACGAGGGTACCCACCGAAACCACAACAAGATTCGCAATCATTTTACGTAGATCTTGGCTCGCAAGAACCCCAATGGCACCCATAACGATGGTAGCCAATGCCAGCCACCACAGCCAATGCTGTGCCATATGACTTAACTCACCCGCCTGTTCGCCAAAAATTAGCGTGTACACGCGCATCATGGAATAAACGCCAACTTTAGTCATAATTGCAAACAAAGCTGCCACAACAGGCATAGCTGTTGAATATGTATTAGGTAACCACAAATGTAATGGTAACAGCGCGCCTTTTAATGCAAAGACAACCAATAACAGTAGACCACCAATTTTTGCCAGGTAAACATCATCACCTTGCAACTCCATAACGCGCGTTGCCATATCGGCCATATTGAGCGTACCTAAGGTACCGTACAGAATACCTAACGCGATGAGGAATACAGATGACCCCACTAAGTTTAGTATCACATATTGCAGTGCTGCTCGCGTATTACGCTTGTCGCCGCCATGCATAAGTAGCGAATATGAAGCAATCAACAGTACTTCAAAGAACACAAAGAGGTTAAAAGCGTCGCCAGTTAAAAACGCGCCGTTTACACCCAACACAAGGAAATGTAATAGCGGATGGAAAAAACTACCTTGCTCATCATCTCCGGCACAGCTATACAACGCACAGACAAGCCCCAAAAACGATGTCAATGAAACCAATAAGGTAGATAGTGGATCAGCTACGAGGACGATGCCAAAAGGGGCCGACCAATCACCTATCGCATATACCTGAGTACTATTGCCTTTGACAAATGCTAACAATGAAACAGATACGGCAGTTGTGAGCAACCCCATAAAAACTGAAACATAACGTCTAATTTTTAAGTTTTTCCCACACGGCGGCATTAACATTAAAATTGCCGCCAACATAGGCAGTAATACAGGTAAAGAGGTTAAATGTTGACTCATGCCTTACCTTGCTCCTTGACCTGACGCCCTTTAGTTTTGGTTTTGTCAGGTACTACACCATTTACGTGGTCGTTACCTAAGTCTGCACGACCACGGATCGCTAAGATAACCACAAAAGCTGTCATCGCAAAACCGATAACAATTGCCGTAAGCACCAATGCTTGCGGCAGTGGATCCGCATATGTTTCACTGTAACCTAGCACTGCGGCCTGATTCATTGACAATCGACCTGATGCAAACAGAAACAGGTTTACTGCGTACGAAAGCATGGTCAAACCTAGGACCACAGGAAAGGTCCTCGCTCGTAAAATCAAAAACACTCCGCAGGCCACTAATAGACCTACGCATGAAGAATACAAAAGCTCCATTAAATATTCACCTCTTCTTTGGGCGCATTCGCAGTCACTTTACCAAGGCTTGCCAATATCATTAACGTTGCTCCTACAACGGTTACATATACGCCTAAATCAAATACCAACGCACTGGCCAGCTCAATTTCACCAATCAATGGAATATCAAAATAGTCGAACCAAGTTGTTAAGAATGGACGGCCAAAGGCCCAGCTACCCAACCCAGATAACATCGCTATTGCAATACCAGAGGCAATGATTTTACGGTAATTCAAAGTGAATCGTTCTGCTATCCAGTTTGAGCCATGGGCAATGTACTGCAAGATAAACGCAATTGCAGTGACAAGACCTGCGATGAAGCCTCCTCCCGGTAGATTGTGACCTCTTAGGAAAATATAGAAAGAGACTAATAACGCCAGCGGTAATAGGCTTTGCGAAATTGACGCTAGCAACAGTGGATAGCGCTCTTTAGCCCACGGACGACCTTCCGAATCACTGCCCGGCATGAACAGAGGAAGGTGAATGATTAGCTTATAGATACCCAGAGCAGCAATACCCAATACGACTATTTCACCCAAAGTATCAAAGCCCCTAAAATCTACTAAGATGACGTTTACAACATTTGTGCCACCACCACCTGTTTTAGCATTTGCCACAAAGAAGTCTGAAATAGACGACAATGGTCTGGTAATGAGTGCGTAACAAATACTACCAACAATCACACCAATCGCAGAGGCAACCCCTAAGTCTCTTAATGTTCTAATCGAGCTCGATTCTTTAGGTGTTTTTTGAGGCAGGAAGAATAACGCTAACATCAGCAAGATAATGGTTACTACTTCAACAGTAAGCTGAGTCAGGGCTAAATCGGGCGCTGAGAAACGTGTAAAGGCGACAGATACCATTAAACCAACCACTGAGATCATCAGCAGTGCCACCATACGCGTACGATGCCAAATAACAGTACCAATTGCACCAATCATCAATAGACCCGCACCGATCCCATTGTGAATGTCTACAGGTGTAAGCGCATTTTCACCAACAAGTTGACTCATTTCAAACAATGGCCAACCTGCACTTAAGAGTACAACCAACAGCATCAGCATCAAATAGCGTTGCAGTGAACCATTTTCGATTGCGCTAATTTTGTTTTGACTCCAAGTAACCACTGAGTACATCGTTTTTTCAAAACCTTTTTTGGCATTGATAGGTGGCAAAGATGCTTGAAATTGGAATAGATACTTACGCTGAGTGTAAATCAATAAACCACCACATACCGCTATGGCACTCATTAATAGTGGCAGGTTTAGTCCGTGCCAAATTGCGATGTAAAACTCTGGAGCTTCACCACCCAATACCGCGCCTGA
Organism: Pseudoalteromonas sp. Of7M-16; assembly: GCF_022347805.1. NCBI lineage: Bacteria > Pseudomonadati > Pseudomonadota > Gammaproteobacteria > Alteromonadales > Pseudoalteromonadaceae > Pseudoalteromonas > Pseudoalteromonas sp. Of7M-16. The sequence goes on from NZ_JAKRFY010000011.1 coordinate 10,111, forward strand.
TGCCAATCTTAATATGCCGTCTACTACAAAGTTCGGGAACATACCTACGATCAAGCAAAGTGCTACTAAGATTTCAATTGGCACACGCATATAGCGCGGCGCTTCGTGCGGCTCTTTTGGTAAATCTACCGGATCACCATTAAAGAATACGTCATGGATGAACCTAGCTGAATAGGCCACCGAAAATGCAGCAGCAATGGTTGCCAAGATAGGTATTAACCAAGACATAGAGCCAAGCAATTGCTGATGTAGCGTTTCTGCAAAAAACATCTCTTTAGATAAGAAACCATTAAGCAGTGGCACACCCGCCATTGAGGCCGCCGCAACCATGGCCAAAGTCGCGGTATAAGGCATAAAACGCCACATACCGTTTAATCTTCTCATATCACGAGTACCTGTCTCGTGATCTATGATCCCTGTGGCCATAAACAACGATGCCTTGAAGGTGGCATGATTAATAATATGGAAGATAGCCGCCACAGTTGCCAACTCAGTATCCAGCCCAAGTAACAGTGTAATAAGACCGAGATGACTGATCGTCGAAAATGCTAAGAGCCCTTTCAAATCATGCTTGAACAATGCGATATACGCGCCAACAAGCAAGGTTATTAACCCGGTTAATCCAACCAAAATAAACCAAATCTCGGTGCCAGCTAATGCTGGGTAAAAGCGCGCAAGTAAAAATATTCCTGCTTTTACCATAGTTGCAGAATGTAAGTAAGCACTCACAGGCGTAGGCGCAGCCATTGCGTGAGGTAGCCAGAAGTGGAAAGGGAATTGGGCAGACTTAGTAAAGGCACCCAAAAGCACAAGTACTAGTGCAACTTCATACAAGTTATGAGCTTGAATAAGCTCTCGACTAGCAAGTATGATATCTAGGTCATAGCTACCAACAATATTACCAATGAGTAGCAAGCCGGCCAGTAACGCTAGACCACCACCACCAGTAATAGCCAGCGCCATTTTAGCACCTTTACGTGCTTCTGACTTATGCCACCAATAACTGATTAATAGAAATGAGCTAATGCTGGTCAGTTCCCAGAAAACCCATAGTTGAAGTACGTTATTTGACATCACAATACCCAGCATAGCTGTCATAAACAGCATTAAGTATGCGTATAGCTTGGGCATAGAGTCATTTTCACTTAGGTAATAGCGAGCATAGAAAATCACTAGTATACCGATACCTAAGATCATAAATACGAATAAAAGTGCCAATCCATCCAATCTGAATGACACATCAAGATCGAGTATAGGCACCCAATCTAGCGTTGCGCGAACAGCTTCCCCAGCAAATACTGCGGGAGCTAAATCAATGGCCAACAAAAGGGCCACAGTGGGTGCAATCAAAGTGATTGCAGTCGACTGATTGCGAGAGAGTTTACCTGTAAATGAAGAGAGTAAACTGCCTAACAAGGATATCAAGGGTATCCAAAGCAAAGTCATAAAGAAGCCTTATATCTTCGATGCCGTTCATTACTATTAAATGCACGTTATGATTACGTCATGGCGATCGTGTTCTGTTTATTTTTTACGTGCATTTTTATCACACATAACGTCTACCAGTTATACTTTATTAGTGTTTGACTTGTCTAGGGTTTCACATACTGGCTGTTCAATTAATAGGCAAGATTAACAAACAATTCAGATCCTGTTCATAAAAGGTGCCCCCATTTAACCCTGACTAGTCGTTTACAGATAGCGCATTCAAATAATTTTGATAATCACTAGGTGCTAATAAAGTTTTATCCAATGACTTTAACCATAATCCTAAATATTGGTTTGACAAGTGGATCTCATGATATTCCATCTTTGATACTGCGCGCTGAGGTTTATGTGATGGCAACTTTCCAAACTTGCATGTTTCACTCTGATACCAACCTTTTGGGGCGTTTTCACCCACGTATAAATTGGGCGCTTTTAGGCCCTCAGTCGCACAGAGCCAATTGGCTTTACTTGCTGAAACTGGGTATTCGTCTTCAAAGTAGGTAAAATGCATCAGTTCATGAATAAATAACTCAAATCCATTTTTACTATTCAATGCCATAACCCCGTGGCGCACATTGGCCAGGCCAGGTTTATCTGTCATGATCACTAAGTGCCGCGCTTGTTTTGTAATTCGTTGCCCTATTAAGGGTTGTAAGTCACAACGAATAAACTCTTTTACTTTTCCTTCGCACTTTGCGAGATCACCAACATAATAGGGTTCAGAGAAACAATACGGTAACGCTGTGGCAAATGAGCTGTTCATATACTTAGATTTTAGCCATGTAAGCCGTTCAACACTTAGTAACGACTCAGCAAGTAAAACAACCTTGTGCTCACACTGCATACTTTGCTCTTGGCGGCCAAATACAGAAAAGCCCAATGTGTCTGCGCTATCAATATCAATTTCGCCTACAGGTTTACTTTGAACCATTGCATTTAGTGTCGAATATGGCTCTATCTCTCCAAATCGCTTCAACACACTGTTCATATAAGAAAACTGCTGTTGCTGCCTCAGCAGTTCTAATAAGCGTATATGGGATGATCTCGGTGCATGGCTCCAGTGCTGTTCAAGCACTAGCAACGCTTGTTGATGCTGATCTTTTTCAATGAGTCTAATTGCCCACTCAAACGCAAAAAAATCATATCCAGAGCGCCGAAGAGCCAAAACTTGGCTATTGCTCAATCGCTCAGGTGTCTGTTTTATTCGCTTGTAAGCAACACTGCCTAAGTTAAAACCTGACTCGGCTTGCGCGACAAAGGCGGCTATTTTCTGTGGGGTAAGGTCTTTAATATAAGTAAATTGTTGGCTGCTACTGGGCACAGCCAACAATATAAAAATGATGCCAGCAATATACTGACGAAACATCATTTAACCAGCGCTTTTTTGTAAAAGCGCTTGCCTAAGCAACTGCAACTCTAGTTTTGCATATTTGTGTTCTACAAACTCATATACATTAGTTGCCAACGTCAACCTAAAATACTCCGCAGCTTTCAAGTCGTTGCCTGCTCGAAGATGACGCTTGGCTATATAGAAATAGGCTTCACAAAGTCGCTCAGCATATTCCTTCTGCGACTGAACGCCTTGGGTAACGCCTGCAAGAAACTGTTCTTCATTTAGTTGATTTAAGTACAGTTGAACAATTTGCGTTGACCATGCAGAAGGGCTCAGCTTTTGGCTGTTAATTGCCAATTGCTCTTTAGCTACAACCGGATCAACGTCATTTTGAGCTAAAAACAACCATAATACTCTATAAGCATCGTCGTCTGCACTTGCCAAAAATCGCGTAAAATCGTCTACAGCAAGTTCGGCCCTATCTCCGTAATAAAGCGCAATACCTCGGTTTAAATATGCGTATTCATAACTTTCATCTAACTCCAATACGGAGTCAAAACGCTCATATGCTTGGGTAAACTCTTGACGTAAAGTGTGATGTATTCCCAAAAAATTATAGGTTTCTGCCAAATCTGGCTTAAGCTTCAAAGCCCGATTGAAGTCGATTTGTGCTAATTGAGGTAAACCCAAGCTATCGTATAGTTTACCGCGTATGTGGTATAACTCTGCTCTTTGAGTTCGCGTCAACTCTGGGCTATTGAGTAACTCACTGTACCGGGCCACTTCAATTTGAGCGCGTGGGTCTGGTTGCAATGGCTCAGTAAATGGGATTGGCAACAATGGCAGCATGGCACTATGCTCACCAGCTTTTTGCGTGCTCTGACAGCCCAATAAGCTTAATCCTAACAATGGTATTAATAAAAATCTCAAGGTACTTCCCTCTATGGGCCAGAAAATTGATGATGTCAGCCATTAAAGCACAAAAAAAGGGGCCATTCAGCCCCTTTTAACGAAACTTATTGTTTCTTTACAGAAAATTACTCACCTTTTGGAGCTTGCTCTGCTGCAGGCTCTGATGGCTCTAGCGCTTCTTTGATACTTAAGCGAACACGGCCTTGGCGGTCAACTTCCAGAACTTTAACTTTAACTTCTTGACCAACTTTTAAGTGATCAGAAACATTGTTAACACGCTCTTTGCTGATTTGAGAAATGTGAACTAGGCCATCTTTACCTGGTAAAACATTTACAAACGCACCGAAGTCTACGATACGGTTTACTTTACCGTTGTAGATAGTGCCAACTTCTAGTTCAGCAGTTAACGCTTCAATGCGAGCAATCGCTTCTTTAGCGCTGTTGCCGTTAGTTGCAGCGATCTTAACTGTACCGTCATCTTCGATTTCGATCGTCGTATCAGTTTCTTCAGTTAGCTGACGAATTGTAGCACCACCTTTACCGATAACATCAGCAATCTTCTTCGGTGGAATATTCATTGTATAAATACGCGGAGCAAATTCAGAAAGCTCTTGTGAAGGCGCTGCAATTGCTTGGTCCATTACGCTCAGGATGTGCATACGAGCTGCTTTCGCTTGACGTAGAGCAATCTGCATAATTTCTTTCGTGATACCTTCAATCTTGATATCCATCTGAAGTGCAGTAACACCCGCGCTGCTACCTGCAACTTTGAAGTCCATATCACCAAGGTGATCTTCGTCACCAAGGATGTCTGAAAGAACAACGAAGTCTTCGCCTTCTTTAACTAGACCCATAGCAATACCAGCAACAGATGCTTTAACAGGTACACCTGCGTCCATAAGAGCAAGTGAAGTACCACATACAGATGCCATTGAAGATGAACCATTAGATTCTGTAATTTCAGATACAACACGTACTGAATATGGGAATTCTTCAAGGCTTGGCATTACCGCTTGAACACCACGCTTTGCAAGGTTACCGTGGCCGATTTCACGACGTTTTGGAGAACCAATGAAGCCTGTTTCACCTACACAGAATGGAGGGAAGTTATAGTGAAGCATGAAGTGATGCTTGTGAGTACCTACTAGGTCATCCATCATTTGTGCGTCACGCTCAGTACCTAGAGTAGCAGTTACTAGTGCCTGAGTTTCACCACGAGTGAAGATTGAAGAACCGTGAGTACGCGGAAGTACACCAGTCATCACGTCAAGCGCACGAACCATATCCGGTTCACGGCCATCAATACGCTTTTCACCAGCGATGATGCGACCACGTACGATTTTCTTCTCTAAAGAGCTGAATAGTTTACCAACTTCTTGCTCGTCTAGCTCTTCGCCTTCAGCAAGTTCAGCAGTTAGCTTTTCAATTACTTCAGCTTTTGCTTCAGATAGAGACTCTTTACGCGCTACTTTGTCAGTAATAAGGTAAGCCGAACCAACTTTCTCTTCTGCAATTGCAGCTACTTTGTCTGCAAGTGCAACGTTTTTCTCAGGTGCAGTCCATTCCCAAGCTGGTTTGCCAGCTTCAGCTTTAAACTCTTCAATTGCTTTGATGATAGCTTGAGATTGATCGTGACCATAAACAACCGCACCTAACATCTCTTCTTCAGTTAAGATTTCGGCTTCTGATTCAACCATCAATACTGCATTTTCAGTACCAGCTACAACTAGATCTAGCTTACTTTCAGAAAGCTCTTTTACAGTTGGGTTAAGTACATATTGACCATCGATGTAACCAACACGAGCTGCACCGATAGGGCCATTGAATGGCACACCAGAAATAGCTAGTGCTGCAGAAGTACCGATCAACGCAACCATATCAGGTTGAATTTCAGGGTCCGATGAAACAACCGTCGCAATTACCTGAACTTCGTTTACAAAACCATCTGGAAATAGAGGGCGGATAGGACGGTCGATTAGACGTGCAGTCAATGTTTCTGAGTCTGAAGGACGACCTTCACGCTTTAAGAAACCACCTGGAATACGGCCAGCTGCGTACATTTTTTCTTGATAGTTTACAGTAAGAGGGAAGAAGTCCTGACCAGGCGCAGCTTCACGCTTACCAACAACAGTAACTAGTACTGAAGTATCACCAATGCTTGCTAAAACCGCACCGTCAGCTTGACGCGCGATAGCACCAGTTTCCAGGGTCACTGTATGTTGACCTAATTGGAATTCTTTAATTATTGCTTGCACAAAAATATTCCTTAAAAAATATATTAAAACGCCAACAACAACCAATTACAGTCTTAAATAGAACACCCAAAAAACTTTGGTACTCATATAGATCTACTTAAGCACTACAATTGGCAGAAGTATCGGCGCTTGCTCAGCACTATGCTTGAGCGAGGGTAAGTATACTGCTAGTACACGCACAAAAAAAGGGGCGAAGTCGCCCCTTTTTTATTGTCGGATAAAAATCCAACAATTCATCAAATTCTTAGCGACGTAGGCCAAGCTCTTTGATCAACGCAGCGTAACGCTCAACGTTCTTACCTTTTAGGTAATCAAGAAGGTTACGACGTTGGCTAACTTTACGTAGTAGACCACGACGAGAGTGGAAGTCGTGTTTGTGGTCAGCAAAGTGGCCTTGTAGTTTGTTGATATCAGCAGTTAGAAGCGCTACTTGAACTTCAGGAGAACCTGTGTCGCCTTCTGCGCGAGCGAATTTTGCTACGATTTCTGCTTTTTCTTTGTTGCTTAGTGACATAATAAACTCCAATTTAAATAAATTTAATGCTTTAGCCGATCACTAATTCAGCCAAAGCGACAAAGCGGCGGCATTGTATCAGTAATTCATGCCGCTGACAAAATTATTGTGCACTCGATAGCGCTCTTTTTGCTTTAAGGTGGCCATGTTTGTTACGTTCACCGATACCAATAAAGGTATCTTCGGCCATAACCTTAATTACGCCCTCAGGTACTTCGCCTACAACAACGGTTTGGCCATGGCTAAATGCAACACCTTGCTCTTTAGTTAAAGTGATCGTTGGTAGATCAACAAGTGCTGTATCCATTGGCAGTAACAGCTCGTCAATATAGGTAGATGGCTCAACCTCATCATCTTTAGCTTGTTGTAACTTTTCTTCTAAAGCTTCAATGGTGATCATCTTTTCAGCTGGATAATGACCTACGCCACTACGGTGAAGCATAATAACGTGTGCACCACACCCCAGTTTCTCGCCTAAATCATCAACGATAGTGCGAATATAAGTACCTTTTGATACATGCACAGTCATTTGAATTTGTTGGCTTTCAACATCATATTCATCAAGCGTAATGCTATAAACGTTGATTTTTCGACATTTACGCGGTACTTCAATTCCTTCACGAGCATACTTGTATAGTGGCTGACCTTGATATTTCAACGCAGAATACATAGAAGGATACTGGTCTGATTCACCTAAAAAGCTCGCGACCTCCTGCTCCAATTGCGCTTGGGTAATGTCAACTGAGCGAGTCTCAACAATTTCACCATCGGAGTCTGATGTAGTAGTTCGTTCACCTAGTTGAGCACGAACAACATATGTTTTATCCGTATCTAATAAAAACTGAGTAAACTTGGTTGCTTCACCAAAACAGATTGGCAACATGCCCGTTGCAAGCGGATCCAAAGCACCAGTGTGCCCGGCTTTTTGCGCAAAATAGATGCCTTTGGCCTGCTGCAGAGCTTTGTTCGATGAGATCCCTTGAGGCTTGTGTAAAAGTACAATGCCATCAACCGGGCGACCTTTACTACGGCGGGCCATTACTCTTCACCACCTTCTGCTGAGTCAGTATCTTCGCCACGCTTTTCTTTATCTGAACGAATCACTTCATCAACTAAATTGGAAATACGCATACCTTCCATCAGTGAGTTGTCTAGGACAAACTTTAGCTCTGGCATAATACGCGCACGAATACGCTTGCCTAAGATCGAACGAATGTATCCAGTCGCATCGTTCATAATAGCGAGGTTTTGTTTTGTATCCTCATCACTCTTACTGTTTAATACAGTTACAAAGATCTTTGCATAAGATAAATCACGAGATACTTCAACTGCAGATACAGTTACCATACCAAGTCTTGGATCTTTTATTTCTCGTTGCAAAATAACCGCAATTTCTTTTTGAATTTGCTGTGCAACACGATCCGTACGAGAAAATTCTCTCATTGTCACCACTTTTAATAAGCTATTGATTTTTATGTTATAAAAATCTAAAAAACACAAACACAAATGGGGGCTAACGCCCCCATTTCAAGGTTTAGACCCTGTTAGAATTACAGTGAACGCTGTACTTCAACAGTTTCGAATACCTCAATCTGATCGCCAACTTTAACGTCATTGTAGTTCTTAACACCGATACCACATTCCATACCGTTACGAACTTCTTGAACGTCATCTTTAAAGCGACGAAGTGATTCAAGCTCACCTTCGTAAATAACCACGTTTTCACGTAGTACACGAATTGGCGCGCTGCGCTTCACAATACCTTCAGTTACCATACAACCTGCTACTGCACCGATCTTAGGCGACTTGAACACGTCACGTACTTCAGCAAGACCAATAATCTCTTGTTTGAACTCAGGCGCAAGCATACCAGCCATTGCTTGTTTCACTTCTTCAATTAGGTCATAGATAACACTGTAGTAACGTAGATCTAGGTTTTCTGCTTCAATCACTTTACGCGCAGACGCATCCGCACGAACGTTGAAACCAACGATGATTGCATTTGAAGCTGCTGCAAGTGTTGCATCTGTTTCAGTGATACCACCTACACCACTACCTACAATCTTCACTTTAACTTCGTCAGTCGACAGTTTAGTAAGTGAATCTGAGATTGCTTCAATTGAACCTTGTACATCAGCTTTAAGAACAACATTAACTTCAGAGATATCGCCTTCAGTCATGTTTGTAAACATGTTCTCAAGTTTCGCTTTCTGCTGACGAGCAAGCTTCACTTCACGGAACTTACCTTGACGGTATAGTGCAACTTCACGCGCTTTACGCTCATCTTTAACAACTGTTGCTTCATCACCTGCCGCAGGTACACCAGAAAGACCTAGGATCTCTACAGGAATTGATGGGCCAGCTTGTGAAATTTCTTTACCGTTTTCGTCTCTCATTGCACGGACACGACCGTACTCAAGACCACATAGAACGATGTTACCTTGCTCAAGCGTACCGCCCTGTACAAGTACAGTTGCAACTGGACCACGGCCTTTATCAAGACGAGATTCAATAACAACACCTTGTGCCATACCTTCTTGAGGAGCTGTCAGCTCTAATAGCTCAGCTTGCATCAAGATAGCTTCAAGAAGGTCATCGATACCTAGACCAGTTTTCGCTGAGATATGAACAAACTGCGTGTCACCACCCCACTCTTCTGGAATAACATCCAATTGAGCAAGCTCGTTTTTAACGCGATCAGGGTCGATGCCCTCTTTATCCATTTTGTTTACAGCGATGATAAGCGGTACTTCAGCAGCTTTTGCGTGCTGTACAGCTTCTTTCGTCTGTGGCATTACGCCATCGTCAGCAGCAACAACTAGTACAACGATATCTGTTGCTTTTGCACCACGTGCACGCATTGATGTAAACGCCGCGTGTCCTGGAGTATCTAGGAACGTGATCATGTTGCCATCAGTTTCAACGTGGTATGCACCAATGTGCTGCGTAATACCACCGGCTTCACCATCTGCTACTTTCGCTTTACGAATGTAGTCAAGCGTTGACGTTTTACCGTGGTCAACGTGACCCATTACAGTAACAACTGGTGCACGTGGACCAACGCTCTCGTTGTCGCTACGGTCACTCAATACTTTCTCTTCAAGTTCGTTCTCTTTAACAAGAACAACTTTATGACCCATTTCTTCTGCAACATACTGAGCAGTTTCTTGGTCAATAACTTGGTTGATTGTTACCATTTCACCAAGCTTCATTAGTGTTTTAACAACTTCAGCACCTTTCACAGCCATGCGTGATGCAAGCTCAGATACTGTAATTGTTTCACTAATGCGCACTTCTTGCTTAACTTCCGCCGCAGGCTTTTGGAAGCCATGTTGAAGAGATGTAGGCGCTTTAAGCTTGCCTTTTTTACCACGTGACTGTTGTGCGTTAGTTTCGCCTTTCGCTTGTGGCTTTTTCTTTTTCTTACGACGTGCACTTTTCTCTTCACGTGCATCAGACTCATCTTCTGCTTCACGTGCATAGGTAGAAGTAGTCATATGGTGATCTGCAGAAGCTTCGCGACGTTTGCGCTCTTCTTCTTCAGCTTTCCAACGTGCTTCATTCTCTTCTGCTAGACGACGAGCTTCTTCAGCTTGACGATTTGCTTCTTCTTCAGCTTTTTTTACAGCTGCTGCTTCTGCTTCGGTACGAAGACGTTCTGCTTCGATTTTCTCTTGCTCTTGTTGGGCGCTATCCACTTCTTTACTCTGCTGTTCTTTCGCTTGACGTTCTGCTTCTGCTTTACGTTTGGCTTCTTCTTTAGCTTTGCGCTCAGCTTCCTCTTTGGCTTTTCGCTCTGCCTCCTGTTGGGCGTTGCGTTCAGCTTCTTCTTTCGCTTGTTGCTCAGCTTCTTGTTGAGCTTTCAATTCTGCTTCTTTGCGCGCAGCTTCCTCTGCAGCTAAGCGTTCTTGCTCTTTTTGCTGCTCGATTGCGCTCTTTTTAACGTAAGTGCGCTTTTTACGTACTTCTACCTGAACCGATTTAGCTTTACCAGTAGAACCAGTAACACTTAAGGTACTCTTGCTTTTACGCTGAAGAGTCATACGCTCAGGGCCATCTGAACCTGTACCGCCATGCTGCTTACTCAAATGGTCTAGCAACTTGGCTTTTTCAGATTCACTTACCTGATCGCCTTTGGCTTTGGTGATCCCTGCATCTGTTAACTGCTGCAGTAATTTATCAACAGTTGTACCAATGTTCTCGGCTAGTTTCTCTATGCTCACTTCTGCCATGTTATGCGTTACCTCCCGTTAATAAACTACTCTTCACTAAACCAGCAAATGTTGCGTGCAGCCATAATAAAGTCGCCCGCTTGCTGTTCAGATAATTCAGTGATCTCAACTAATTCGTCGATACCTTGCTCTGCTAAATCTTCAAGGGTGATTACGCCTTTGCTCGCCATCACAAACGCTAAGTGGCGATCAAGACCTTCAAGGTCTAGTAAGTCTTGAGCAGGTTCAGCACCTTCTAAAGACTCTTCATCACGAAGTGCTTTAGTCGTCAATGCATCTTTTGCACGTTTACGTAACTCTTCGACAGTTTCTTCGTCTAGTCCCTGAATTTCTAGGAATTCAGCAACTGGTACGTATGCGACTTCTTCAAGAGTTGAGAAACCTTCGTTAATCAAAAACTCTGCAAAGTCATCATCGATATCTAGGTTGTCTGTAAATAGGCTAATAAGTTTATCAGATTCTTCGGCGTTTTTACGCTCCATATCTTCAACTGTCATTACGTTTAGTTCCCAACCAGTTAGTTGGCTAGCTAAACGTACGTTCTGCCCATTACGGCCAATCGCTTGTGCTAGGTTATCTGCTTCAACCGCGATTTCCATCGTGCGTGAATCTTCATCCATCACAATTGACGCAACTTCTGCAGGTGCCATTGCATTAATAACGAACTGAGCTGGATTGTCATCATATAATACTATATCAACACGCTCGCCGCCTAATTCTGTCGAAACAGCTTGTACACGTGCACCACGCATACCAACACATGCACCTACCGGGTCAATACGCTTGTCATTTGATTTAACCGCAATTTTGGCACGTGAACCAGGATCACGAGCTGCACCTTTGAGCTCGATCATCTCTTCACCGATTTCCGGCACCTCAATGCGGAATAGCTCCATCAGCATCTCTGGTTTAGAACGAGTTACAAACAACTGTGCGCCGCGTGCTTCAGGCTTCACTTCATATAGCAATCCACGAACGCGGTCACCAGGACGGAAGCTTTCGCGAGGTAGCATATCTTCACGGTAAATTACCGCTTCAGCGTTGTTGCCTAAATCAATTACAACGGTATCGCGCGATGCCTTTTTAACAACACCGGTTACCAGTTCACCCTTTTGGTCTTTGTATGCATCAACAACTAATGCACGCTCAGCTTCACGTACTTTTTGCACGATAACTTGCTTAGCCATTTGGGTAGTAATTCGGTCAAATTGAATTGATTCAATTTGCTCTTCAACGTAGTCACCTAGTTGCAACTCTGGCTCTTCGACCTGAGCAGCTTCAAGGGTGATTTCAGAGTATGGATGCTCTAGTGAGCCATCTTCTAATGGCTCAGCTACTTGCCAACGACGGAATGTATCATATTCACCCGTTTTTCTATCAATAGAAACACGTACTTCAATTTCACCGTCATGTTTTTTCTTTGTAGCAGTCGCCAGTGCGAACTCTAACGCCTCAAAAATTTTCTCTCTTGGGACTGCTTTTTCATTGGATACAGCTTCTGCAACCAACAAGATCTCTTTTGCCATAGGTTTTGCCTCGCTTGCCCTGGTCCTTCGCACTTAATCTTAAAATTTGGCGATGATATTAGCTCTTTCGACATTGCTTAGCATAATGTGATGCTCTTGCCCGTCGACAGTCAGCGTGATCATGTCGCCTTTAACTGCTATTAGATCGCCTTTAAAGTTGCGGCGACCATCTTGTGGAAGTTTAGTGCGCAAACGCACTTCTTCACCTTGCGCGTCCTCATAATGAGCTTGTTTGAATAATGGTCTATCCACACCCGGTGAAGACACTTCTAAGTTGTATTCATTTGTAATGGGATCTTCTACATCCATAATCGCACTAATTTGGCGACTTACTTCTGCACAATCGTCAACATTAATACCATTCTCATGTTCGATGTACACTCTCAGTGTAGAATGACGACCAGCTTGCACAAACTCTAAACCGAGCAGCTCAAAACCACACGCTTCAACAGCAGGCTCTAGCATAACGGTTAAATCTTGCTCGAGTTTTGACACAAATTACCTCCATACAAACAAAAAAAGGGCTCATGGCCCCATCAATTCAGCTGCATGCTCTTGGGCCTAAATTGCTATTATCTAGCACTAGACACAACAACGCCCCGAACCAAGCGGGGCGTCACACCAAAAACAAACTGTGTGGCCAAAGGCCGTGCTTGGTTGCGGGCTGTACCAGCCTAAATTAAGCTTGCGCTTAAACGCAAAACGCGCATTACCATGAATGCGCGACCTAATAAGAAATAATCAAATTTCTTAATATTGGTTGCGGGAGCCGGATTTGAACCGACGACCTTCGGGTTATGAGCCCGACGAGCTACCAAGCTGCTCCATCCCGCGTCCACATGCAGCGATATGCTGCTCAATTGGCGTGTATTATAGAGATTGTTCCATTAATACGCAACCACTAACTAGATAAATTAGACACACCTAAACATCTTCAGAATTGATTAAGTACTTCTTTAACAATCATTAACATACATCACTTGTACCCGTTTTAGTTTGCTCTATACTTCACTTTTCTTACAATCCGGAGACAATTAAATGAATAAAAGGTCATTCCAGATAACTTTGACAGCGTTATCAACTTTGTTTTTCAGTGGTATTGCAACTGCAAACACATGCGCTAGCGCCGGTCCACAAACACCACGGGACATCGACAACCTTTACGGGGAAAACAAACGCATCTTTAGCCTCGCGCCTCCTTCTTCACAAATGAACCTGTGTAATATTCATTTCCACAAAAATGCAGAGCACAAAGCAAAAGACTTCTCTGTATTTGCAGGTGACGGTAAATATGGTGGTTACCAGTGTAATGCTACATCAAGCCTAACAGCCGCAGAGTTAAAAGCGCCAAAAGGAAAAGTTTGTAAAAACGTAAAACCTGGAGATACCATCGAAGTACATTGGGTACACAGTTCATGTGATGTCAAACCAGGTAAAGGACTGGGCTCTTGCCTTAATGATCAATGTGCAAACCCTGACTTACGCGTAGAAACACAAGTTTTCCTAGTTGTAAATGATGAAGATGCACTAGACTTCAATGACTTGAGCTACGACGGTAATATTGTTGATGGTTATCATCAGCCTAAACATATCCCAAATACGACCGGTAAACCTGTTGAGTTTTTAGGGTCTACAACGGGACCAAGTTACAACGATAAACAATGCTCTCCTTTACAAGTTACTTGGAGTGTTCGTCCAGCTTGTGCCAAAATCGACATCAATAGTCTCGCCGAGTGGTGTGAAGACAACGTCTTTGAAGAAGATCATGCACACGGTGTCAGACAGCTGGTAACCGATCCTAAGTTACTATCAACTATCAAATAAGCATTAGATGATATGCAGAACTACAATATTTGTATTTCTGCATTATTGATAAATAAGTTTGCAATCATAAAAGTCTACTGGCTATACTCAAATCAAATGCGGTTTTTTCGTACAACACAAAACACGCATCATAGGTAGTCACCCAAGTTTATTTTGTTTTGTTTGCTGTATCAGTTTGAGTGATAGCGAAACAGAGTTGATTAAAAACTTGAGCACGGATCCGCTCTAATCGTAATTGGAGCGATTATGAGTATTTCACCTTATCAATATCAGCTTTTAAGTCAGTCATTTGCGACTATCAAACCAAATTTTCACTGTTTTTGCGTGAGCTTTAACCACCGCTTAAAAATGCATCCAATGTCAATGGTCATTCCTAGTGCTGAGTCACAAATTTTAGCCATTGAATATCAGCTTAGGGCATTTATTCAGCAAAGTCTTATCCGTATGGCGAATCAAAAGGAGCTCTGTAGTTACATTGTCGGCAATATTGCCACCATTAAGTCCCTTCACCCATCGGCCTGTGACATTAGAATTTTGTGCAATTGCTTTTTAGACACGTTAAAGGTCCATTTAGGCAAACAATTTACACTTGCAGTGAGAAATGCTTGGAAGCGAGCACTGCATATTATCGCCAACGTACTCAAATCGGAACTATTTGGCATGTCAAATATTGTTTACTTAGATCAAGTTCGGCAAAAAAGACAAATTAGTCATTCTTGATGTGAAGGTGACAATCAAACTTGGAATCAGTAGACTGACCCTAATTTAGGTTAATTTAGGTGAGTTTATGAAACGTATCGCTATTTTATTGGGTTTGAGTGCATTGTTAACCACAGGCTGTGATGTATTTGAAGACTCTAAAGCCCAAATTGAAGCGCAATACTTAGCAGAAAACCAAGAGTTGCAAGCCGTTATTGAGCAGATCCGTGAACATGGATTGGAAGCAATGGCGCACAGCGCTCAAGCAGGAACAATGGCCAGCTGTGTTGCCAGCAAACTTGATGGCGATCCAATGGGCGCACTTGTGGAAGTTGAAGGCGCCTTGCAAGATGGTGCAAGCGTGGCGGAGCTTGCAAATTCTATCGCGAGTTTAACTGAGCAAGAAATCAGCTTAGAAAGTATCCCTGAATTGCTAAAAGCAGGCGCGGAAACTGTGACCTACTTGAAAACACTGTTAAGTACATACGATTTGGCTGAACTACAAACTCAGTTTAGTACTTTACTAGAGCAAGGTCAGACCAAAAGCGAAGACATTGGCACACATTTGCGTGGCTTGATTGAGCAATGTAATTAATTTACTAAGGTCATGCTTTATCTAAAGCATGACCTTGTTGCATCCAACTAGAATAAACGCCATCGACGCTTTTTAGTCCGCACTTTATGAACCCAATTGACCTCAATGGTGGTTACTGCCAGCACGTCTCTTTGAGCTTTAGCAATAAGTTCATAACTGACACTTTCAACAGATCCAAAATTTAGCGTATAACTGAAACTATCTGTATTGGCCCAACACTGTAAAATGCGTTTAGATTCACTCTCTCTAAGGCAATAATCCCCTGCTTCAGGCGCTGATATATCAAATACAACATCAGCATAACAGGTACGTCCTTGGTTTAGCGCAACACATTTTGTTGGTGAAGCATGCAATATCCCTTTACGTTTGTCGTTGGCTATTGACTCAGTCGTCAATGTAGCCAGCGATGCCCAAATTACCCAAGTGAATCTAGAATACATACTTCACTCCAGTAAAGAAAACCCGTGCATAGTTTGAGTCAACTAGGGGGCTACTTTTTACCCCGCCAGATCCTATTAACACTGAAGCGCCCGCGCTGTATACCCAATCTTGTGCAATTGGGTAGTTAATTTGCGTCTGGACAAATACTGTTGCGCCGTCTCCAGCCGTAAACCCATGCAGGTAATCATTTACTTCAGAAGGAGATACACCGTAAAAATAGTTGTTGAAATTCTGAGAGTAATAATTGGCACCAAAATTCAGCCACAAGTCCCAGTTTCTTAACTCAAAGTTACGCGTCGCCTCGACATGAAAAACCCAGCCATTGGATTCACCAAGTACATCGTACACCAACTCCGCAACAGCTAAAAAGTTGCCAATATTTCGATAATAGGCAAGGCCAATAGACTGATCGACTTTACGTGATTTTACGCCCCTTAACTCTTCAACAACATCGTCTTCATTAGAGTAATAACCAGTTTCAGAAAACGGGATCTGATAGTTACCAAATATGGCATCCAGCCCCCATTCTTCCTCCTGAACCAATTGATACCCAAGGTCAGAACCCCCAAAAAAATCGCCTGAATGTGTATTCAAGTAAAACTTTTTATATTGAAGCTTGGCATCGATTAACGGTGCAAGAGAAGAGAATTCATGCTTGGAGCCAATAAGCTTTGGTAGCTTGGTATTGACATAGAATGCGCCTAAACTCAATTGCCATTCAAAGTCATCTTCATCATACCAAGGCTCAGCATGTGCTTTCCCCATAATCACCATGCAAAGTGCAAGGAACACAGAAATTATATTATTCATTACTTATTATCTTTATTTAGCATTTGTGCCTAAATTCAGTACCAGATCATACCTGAGCACTTCTCATACAACAAGAAAACAATTTAAAACCCAGCAATTAACATTTTTTTAATCATATTGTCATCTTCACATTTTTAAATGCGCACTCTCACAATCGAGTAATTATTCAATACGGAAATAAAATGAAAAAACTCCTTTTAGTTTCTTTACTTATGGCTAGTGCCGGAAATGCTTATGGGTTTAGCCAAGAAACACATAAACGGATTGTTATTGATGCTGTTAATTATATGGCACAAAATCCACAAACGACAGAATATCGCAAGCTGCTATCATTCGCCCAATCAAAAGGGATGAGTATTACTCAACTTGGCGAATTGATGGGACAGGCTGCTTATGACGTCGACGACTTTGAAGACACGTTTTTATGCGGCGCGATCACAGGAGACTGTGTCCAAGCTCCGATCTGGGGGGTAGCAGAAAGTATCGTCAAATACACCAGTTACTGGCACTTTCAAAACCACACCCAAGGCGCTGACCAACATGGTAATGACTTTGGCGGTTACAACTACGATAAACTCACTGTTTGGGGAGCCATCGATAATATGGCAGCAACCTGGCTGAAGGGAGATTACCTCGATGACGGCCCAGGTGGAGAAACTGGGTGGTTCAGTGCCGACGACAGCGAATACAACAGCTACGGGATCACTGAAAAAAATTACCGTATCGACGGACACTCACATTACAACATGTATGACGACTTTGAAGAAATGCCTTTTCAGCCAATCGATAATCTTGGGCAATATTGGTATCAGAGCTATCTAAAAACTGGCAACCCGCAAATTTTAGGTTTTGTTTTCCACACAACGGATCTACTACAGCCTCACCATACATGGACTACCTCAGATCTCAACCATTCAGATTGGGAGTCATGGGTAAAAGATTATTACGACCAAGAAAACCTGAACGATATGGCATTAGTTAAGCAAGCAATGCAAAGTTTCACAGCATTAAATGCAAAAGATACCGATATTCGTCCACTACTGACCGAAGGCGGCGCTTTTTCATACGCGCAAGGTGGCATAGTGCTCAATTCCAAAGATCATTATGACAGGTTAAATACTGCCAAAATGGTGATCCCCCATTCAATCGCGATGGTAGTCCACCTACTTAATCATGCGATGGTGGCACGTTAATGCGTTTTGCTATCTTTTTATGGGTAAGCTTTGTTAGCTTACCCTGCTTCTCAGCACTCGACCACATTACTGAAGCAGAGCTTGCATTAATGCACAGCTTGTACCAAGCACAAGACAGGCAAATATCTAAAACAAGCCTTAAGACTAGGCTATTAGAAAACCAGTTTCTCCTATCACACGCACGTAAACTAAACTTATCTTTGTTAGATAGGCATGCATCCGTAGGTTTTGACAATGCATATCATGTACGTAGATATATAAGCTCTATGTTATTTCATAAATTTCCACAGCTTACACATACGAAACGAAAAGCACTTCAAATATCATTGTCAGCTGAAGAACTAAAATCACTATTGGGCCCATACCCTAATAATGGACAATATACTGAACAGCAAAGACAAAAGTGGCGTCAGATATCAATGAGTAAACAACCAAAAATCACCCTTGATGACATATTGGCGAGTCAATCTATGCAAGGTAGATTTTCATTGCATGAAGGGGATATTGGGCTGCTAAGCAAAGACGTTGAAGATCTTATCAGCTTTCATCAATTGAAGAATAAGGCTGCACCTCTGCTCGCTGAGCAAAAATTGTCTCTCACTCGACTTAACCTGCTCGCACTTGGTGAGTTGCTGAGGCCGTCGATCCAAGCTTATTTAGGCGTTAAATCTCAACTGCACGGCGAGCGAAGCGATTACGTTGACAATATCAGATCAGATGTTTCTGATCACGAAATAGCTCAATTTTATATCACTCATAAAAAAGAGTTTAAATACTTACAGCATATTTCTGCATTCGCAGCAATTTTTGAGAATCAACAAGACGCAATGGCGACATACAGCAATGCAAGTCGAAACAACACTCGGCAGATATTGTTAAATAGTGGCCTACGCAACCACTTTAGTACATCCAAAAACGTTCAGCATCTTGTGCAGATCAGTCGCCACCACCCGAAAAAGTGGTTGGCACAAGTGGCATTTAATAATCAGGTAGATGAATTGTCCAGACCTATCCGCACACCTCAGGGTAAATGGGCATTGATATATACCACGAAACCAAGCTTCGCGTATCATGTAAAAGACAGTGAAACGGTCCGCTACCGCGCATTGCAACATATCACTCAGCACAAAGCCAAAACCGCATATACACACCTTTTTAATCAGTGGTTACACTCAGAAAAGACTAAAACATGAAACAGATACAATTGATCTTATGCGGCCTTTTACTGTTCGTAATCCTTATCGGAACTTGGGCGCTGATATCAGCGCTTCAAGTTACCATCATTGCAAGCCCCCCTTCAACGAAGGCCTTACCGGCTGCTCACTCAGCCCAAACTAAAACACCAATGGTTAACGAAACAGACCTCTCCCTAATTCACCTAAGTAGTAAAGACTCACCTTTGAGTAGCTCACCCAGAGGGCCTGCCATATCTGACATTACCGAAGGTGACGTATATATCCCCCCCATTGTTCAATCACCACCACAGAGCAATACCTCCTACAGTGGTGACTTAGACGATCATCAAAGTTACAACGCGTATTTATTGGCAAAGGAGCATGCGCTAAAACATGAGTTTATCGCAGCTGTAGATAAAAAAGTTGCAAGAATTAATAACTTGCTTGAGCGAGGGGTCCAAGCAAATCTACCTAGCGAGCAGCTACAAGAAGCCAGAGATAAAATAGCCGCTCTTAAAACAATGAAGGCTCAACTAATCAAGGAGTTAGATTCAGTTAGAGTCGACAACTAACTCGCCATCACTTTGCTTTTGTGATAGGTATGCTGTCAATATTCGCTCATAGATCCGTTCAATCGTCACAAGATCTGTGATAGGCACGTGCTCATTCACTTGATGGATTGATTCATTCTTGACGCCACACTCAACTACCTGAGTATTTTCATTGGCAAAAAAACGGCCATCAGATGTACCACCAGCAGTACTCAATGTCGGATAGTTACCCAGCTCTTCAGAGATAACAGTTTCAATCAAAGACAAAAAACAATTGTGCGCTTGTTTACCCGTATAATATGACTCACATGGACGTTCCCAAGCAACACTTACTTCCGCGTTTACAGTGTCGCTTACTGCTGCCAACCTTTGGCATATTTCATCGCTTTTATAACTATGACTATAACGAACATTGAATGTAATTTCACAACTTGCAGGAACGAGATTATCAACAATATTTGGTACGGTAAGTCCAGTTACTTGCAGTGTCGTTTTTGACCCAGCCACATCCTTTGGCCAATTCAATTGGGCTAATTTCGTCACCAACTCTCCCGCAATATGCGCTGCATTTTTGGCTAATTCGGGGTAAGCCACATGTCCAGCCTTCCCTTTCACGATAAATCTGCCAGAAATAGCGCCGCGCCGGCCATTTTTAATGGTATCCCCCACCAGCTTATGAGATGTAGGTTCACCAACCAAGCAGGCATCCAGTGCAACACCTTGGCGTCTTAAATACTCCGCGATTAACACAGAGCCATCCGTCGCTTCACCTTCTTCGTCAGATGTGATCAGCCAATACAATGTGCCACTGAAATTTAGTTCAGACTCACATAAAGACCTCGTCGCATTGAGCATCGCGGCAATCGAGCCTTTCATATCGGCCGCACCGCGACCATATACGATACCGTCGACAATTTCCCCGGAAAACGGGTCGACAATCCAACCATCAGTAGTCGCTGGGACAACATCAACATGGCCCGAATACGCTAATGTAGGGCCCTCTCCAAAACGTCGATGCGCAATCAAGTTTTTAACGCCGTTGGATTCAATAACAACGACCTCAAACTCTAGCTTTGACAATTGTTGTGAAAGGTAAGCCAAGGTTCCTGCATCATTTGGGGTTACTGATCGAGCTCGGATCAATTGTTGCAATATATCTACAACGGGAAAATGAGCTTGCTGACTGTCTTGAAGAACTTGAGGCATATTGAATAACCAATCGACTGTTTGCTCCATTAAACGTGCTCAAAGTGTCCAGATTATGTCGAGTTAATTGCATATTTATTACTAAAAACAGAGAAAAATAGGGACTCATAGCCTATTGGGCGATACTTTATTGCTAATTTTCAAGGTAATTCAGCTAGAAAACTTAATCCAAATCAAACTTTCAAAACCTTCTGAAATATGAAAAGTCAAACTTGATCTAGAACAGCTTTTTTTCCTCCAAAGCCCTTACTATGAAGCCATTAAACAAGAGCCACCTTGTATAGGTTCAGGAGATGAAAATGAATAAACTAACAGCTGCTTTGATTTCAACTTTATTAGTAACAGCACCTTTAGCTCACGCTCAGTTTAGCGTCAACGTTGGTGCTATTCATGTTAACCCTATTGACTCAGCATCGGCTATCAATGAAAACAGAGCGCTTGGACTTGCAGCGGATTCAGATACTCAGTTAGGTATTACTTTCGACTATCACTATAACGACAATATTGTATTTGAGTTAGTTGCTGCTACGCCATTTTCTCACACTGTTGAAGGTGCTGGCGGCTTAGCTGGGAATGACATCGCAAAAATTAAACAATTGCCACCCACCCTGCTAGCCCAGTATCACTTTTTTGACAGCAGCGCGAAACTGCGCCCGTTCATTGGCGCAGGTTTAAACTACACTGTCTTTTTTGATGAAGAACCAACAGCAGCATTAAAACAGACACTTGGTACTGACAATGTAAAAGTAGACTTAGACAGCTCTTTCGGATTGGCATTACAGCTTGGTTTAAACTACGAAATCAATGAAAAATGGGGCTTACATGTCATGGTATCGAAAATGGACATAGACACAGATGCTACTGTCTATGCTGACGGCAAACAAGCGTTAACATCAGATGTCGAAATCGACCCATTTGTCGCAATGATTGGCGCAAAGTACAAATTTTAATTGTGAACAGGTATAAATTCTCAATCTTGGGCCACTTAAGTGGCCTTTTTATTGTTCACTTTTTTTTGCTCTAACATCTCTTTCCAATGCACTATTTCGTTGGGAAGCTCAGGCTGCTCTCCATTGAATTCAGCGACTTCAAGTAAATCCTCAACAGAAACGATGCCTTTTTTACTCTTAAATACACCCCGTACGTATGCGATAGCATGCAGCCCTCTTTCTGAGTGAAACTTTTGTTCTATATAAAAGTATTTGTGATCCCAGCCAACAACTTGTGTCGTTACTGAAAATTTTTGCAACGGCTTTATATCTCGGATATAGGTTATTGCAGTGGCATTCACAATTGGAAACCACTTCCTTTTTAGCAGTTTTCCCAGCAAACCTAATCGCTCTGTCATCCATGTTCGAGCAAGATCCATCATCGCTAAATATCGCGAATTAGTAAGGTGTAAATTGATGTCACAGTCACTTGGTAAAGCCCTAAAATCAATTGTTGTAGGTTCTAACATGCCTTCGTGGCTTTTGTTTTGTCTAATTTTCCAAAACAATAGGAGTAACCGAAAATATAAATTCATGCTTCAATTGGTCTAACCAGTAATTTGTAGCGCCAGTGTATCATAGCACTTATTAGCAACAAGCATGTTCAGTGATATTTTCGACAATATGTTAAATTCATAGCAATTTGCTATATTTAACAAACTGAATTAAGTTTTAATTATCTTTAAGATAAGTATTTATTTATGAATAATATATTCAAACTTGGTCTTTTTTTAACTACGTTTAGCTTTAGCAGCAGTGTTTTGGCTAACTTTGATTTGACTGGAAAAGGCGTAGTCACATACCCAACTGGCATATCAAAAAACTTTGATTTTGGTTTCGGGTGGCAAGCAACGAATAAAAAGTTTCGCATCGGGAAAAAAGCCTATTCAATGTCTCAACTACCTGAGTCCTATTCGATTGCACTCACTCTCAGTAAAGATGAAACAAGAGTGTGGATACAAGAATTCAATGCGGGTTACATCGAGTCATTTGAATGGAAAATCGGGGATAATACACTCAAGTTGGCTAAGAGATCTTTCAACTCCCCAGTAAAGGGGAACTACATTTTGACACTCAATAAAGTGGATTACTTTTTAAGTAGAAACAATGTGAGCATCGATGTGTATTTTGAGGAATCCGGTGTTAAATATGTCAGGTTGGACGGCGTGACTAGAAATATGGGTACTAAAAAGTAAGTACCCACATACAGTTTATACCTTCACAGTTTTTCGATTAATGCCATACTCTCGCAGTTTGTTAGCAACTGCTGTGTGGCTAAGTCCTAACCTTTTGGCTAACTGCCTAGAACTTGGGTAAGCAGGATACAACTTTCTCAGTAAAGTTGCTTCGAAACGTTTCACCGCCTGCTCTAACGTCCCTTCAAAATCTGACTCCAAATAACCTAAGTCGTGTGTAAATGTCGGCAGTTGCATATTTTCAATGCGTAACTCTTTGTCATCCAATAAAGATACGGCACGATAAATGGCATTTTCGAGTTGACGAACATTACCCGGCCAAGGGTACTGCTCTAAAAATTCTAAGCACTCTGGGTGTAAAGAAGGCACTGCTTGACCATTTTGCTGCGCATATTTTTGAATAAAGTGCTCAGCCAAAGGCTTAACGTCCGCTTTACGGTCTCTTAATGGCGCAATCTCTAGCGTCAATACGTTGATTCGATAATAGAGATCTTCTCTAAAGCCGCCTTCTTGCACCATAGCCGGTAAATCTTTCTGAGTTGCAGCAATGATCCGAACATTCACTTTAACTTCATTTTCATCACCAACCTTTCTAAACGTGCCGTCTTGTAAAAAGCGAAGCAATTTAGTTTGTAATTGCTCAGACATCTCTCCAACTTCGTCGAGAAATACAGTGCCGCCATCAGCCTGCTCTAACACACCACGTTTTGAGGGAACTTGATCGTCAAAACTGGCAAAACCAAATAGTTCAGACTCTGCAACATCATCTGGCAATGACGCACAAGATAACGCAATAAACGGCTTTAACGAACGGTTTGAGGCATAGTGGCAAGCCCTTGCAAGCAGCTCTTTACCTGTACCCGTTTCGCCAGTAATCAAAATAGGCGCTTCCAACTGGGCCATCTTTCTCGCTTCTCGCACCACTCGTCTCATCGCTGTGCTTTGGTTGTGAATAGTCGCGAAGCTTTCTTGCCCATATCGTCTAAAAGCACTGACTTGTTGACCTAAACGACTTTGAGATTTTATATTGATCACGGCACCAGCGAGTACATCGCTCTCCGTGCCTTGGGGAACAGAAATAGGTAAGATATCGGCGATGTAATCTTCACCGGCAACTTCAACACGGGTCGTTTGACCAAGCACTTCATTGCCTTCCAACCACCTTGTAAAATTAAACCCTTTCAATAGCACATTAATACTGCTGCCAATCACTTCATCGAGTGATAAGTTTAAATCTCTACAAGCTGCGTCATTACAATGCCTAACTCCACCTTTAGCGTCGATTGAAATAACACCATCAGGCAATGCACTCAGTAGCGTATTTAGCTCATTATGCTCACGCTCAGACGGCAAAAAGGCCGTTGTTCGCACATCTTCAACGCCATCGATCAATCTAATTTCAGGCATGATTTTCTGAAATTGCTCAAATTCAATGGGTGGAAAGCTAACATACATACGGCAATTTACCGAGTCGACTTCAATCCCCTTTAAATCTACTCGATAGTTCACCAATATATTGAGTATTTCTTGTGCAATACCAATACGGTCGGCGCAATGAATCTCTAAACGCATCTGTTCCTCAAAACGGTTTTTTACCTCTGAGCGGATCATACTCTAAGAATAGTCATCAGCCTAGCAAATTGTAAACATTTTTGGACAGATATTTTCCTGATCAGAATTAATAATAATGACCTATAATAACTACATGATAAACATAGCATTTAATTGATGATAAATGATTGCATGCCGTTTACCTTACATTTTATAATACTAAATAACTAAACAATGTTAAATTAAATGGTGGGAGAAGCGATGAAAGCAAAAATAATAGCCTTAGTTCTAACAACCATTTTCATTAGTGCATGTTCTGTTGAAGACCCATACGAAACTGGGCCAACCGAATCACAGCAGGCTGAGCAAGAAGAACAAGACAAACAAGAAAGCCAAACTGCGCAATGGCAAATCACGATTGCAGACACCAACGGCAATGCTGTGAATAGCGCATCAATTGTCGTTGCAGGTGTGTCCTATCTGAGTGACAATAATGGCCGGGTTTCTCTGCCTTCATTTAAACCGGGTAACTACAGTATCTCAGTTACTAAGGCAGGTTTCGAACCGTTACTAATCACTCAGCAGCTTTTATCGTCAGATCAACAGCTCACATTACAACTAAAAACTAAACCTACAGATGCCATCACATTGTTTTTTGCGGGTGATACCATGTTTGGTAGACGATATATGGATCCATCCTTAGTCACCATGGGAAACTCCCTTCCAGACGTCGAAGGGGCACTAATTAGGGCGCAAACAGCCGCCCAAGACGCAGTAGCAATTACAAAGTATATTAAGCCATTAGTTGAGCAAGCTGACTTTTCATCTGTTAATTTAGAAACCCCAATATTGAGCACCCCTATAAGCGTGCACCCAACCAAAGAATTCGCATTTTTCTCCTTACCGGAAACACTTCAGGGGTTAACTGAAATCGGTGTAGATTATGTCGCACTGGGTAATAACCACGTCTATGATTATTTGCAACCAGGTCTTGAAGATACCGTAGAATACGTTTCACAAGCTGGTTTGCTATTTAGCGGTGTAGGAAATAACAGCACCGAGGCATTTGCACCACTCATCACATCCGTTAAAGGCATGTCTTTGGGGCTCGTTTCTGCCACTTCAATCACAGGCGATGACAATCCAATTAATTATGTTGCTGAAGTACAAAAAGGGGGGGCCGCAGATCTCACTGACAGCAGTCAAGCCGTTGCAGCTGTCGAGCAAGCCATTGAAAAAAGTGATTTTGCTATTGCACAACTACATGGTGGCGACGAGTACTCCTATGCACCCACACGATACATCACTAACCGATTCAATTTACTTAGCGAAGTTCAGCCAGACCTCTTGATTGCTCATCACCCCCACGTAGCACAGGGTTTTAGTTTACTTAATAACACGCCTGTATTACTTGGTCTTGGTAATTTTGTTTTTGAACAAAACCGTATTGAAACCTTACTTGGTGTCGCCGTCACGTTAGAGGTATCCCCTCAGGCTCAGCCAAAGACCACCAGAGCTCGGGCTTACGCTATCTATCTCGAAGACTACCAGCCCAAGTTAGTCACGGGTTTTTTAAGTGATTATTTAATGAGGAGGTTGGGTGAATTCTCACAAGGTGGTGTATCTGTCGTCCCCCGACAAGGCTACGCTGATATCGACTTCTACAACAGTGTTGCACCAAAGCCATCTGAAACAGCTCAAATCACCCTTGAACCTGGACTGCATACCGTTGATTTAAGAGAATTTGTACCGAGTAAGGCCTTTTTAACTAAGGTATCCTCTTCAGGGTCCGTAACACTAAAACTAGGTAGAGATTTGATGTTATTTGGAGACTTTGAGGACTGGGATAATGATGACACATTTGGTGAAGTATCACGCTGGGAAAATGACAGTGAGAATATTACCCCGTGTCTAACTGGAGCACGTAATGGTAAACAAGGCATGTGTATGGTACGAACGCAATTTGACAACCGCCCTTTACGTATGCCGTTTAAGCACACCATTAGAACTATGCCTATTACCCCAAGTGAGACAACCATTGAAGCCTATCATGACATGACTTTGATAGGTTACAACAAAGGGCTCAATGCAGGCGCGCTTGATGCTGAGTTGTCTATTACCACCTCAGAAGACAATTTATTATTCTCTGAGCAAACAATTCGCATATCGGAGCCGGGAGAATACAACTGGCAAATGTTTGAACACAGCTTTTCCTTACCGAGTGACAACAATACTTTAGGGCCCGAACAGCTCCCAGCACGCGCCGTAAAACTTGCGTTTTTGCACACACCACCCCAAAACGGAGAAGCCACCCTCATTTTAGACGACCTAGCTCTTATCTCATGGCAAAAAGATCTCCTTTTAGATAATAATATCTGGCAGGCCAATGAGATACATGGCCTAGACTTTTTACGAGTATCAACGCAACAAGAAGTCACGTTATCTCTCGAATTTTCGACACTTGACTAGGTTGCTCAATATGTCGATAAAGCAGCAGTTTTTTATAATCAAACGACAAAAGACTTTTTGGTCTACTATGCTGCTGTGCGCACTGACGTTACTGATCACGTTTACCGGTACGTTAGACAAATTAAATGCGCTTATTTACCTTGAATTTAGCCAAAACCTGAACAGGCAAAATACACAAGTTGTGGTGATCGAGTCCAATAACTTGCTGGCGGAGCAAACAGCACTCATTTCTAAGCTCAGGGAGCAACAAGCAAAAGCAATTGTCATATTTAGCCACGTTGGCGGAAACCAACAATTGTCTTTTGACAATGTCTACTTCCCCTACGCAGATCCAAGATACTGCCTGCCAACACTGGAATCTTGGCTGGGGTATGAAATTATCATTCAACAAGCTCCCAGCCATTGTAAAAGTGTTTGGCAAGCTATACTTGGCGAGCAATATCGGGCGCGAGGCCAGTTGCTTGATTTTTCACTTGCACCACAAGCTTTAACCAAATTCAGCTCAGACAGGCTGCTATCTGATGATGTTTTCTTAACCCAACTACAAGGTAAAGTCGTTTTGGTTTCCCAAAACCAATTGAACTTTGCGCTGCCTGTAAGGGCGCCAAAAATTGATACATTCAGAGATCCGGTTTATCTTCACGCTTATATCGCAGATAATTTTTTAGAGCAAACCTTAGTCACGTTGACACCGACCACATATGCAGCTGCGATGCAATTGCTCATTTTGGCCATCTTGCTCATCACCTACCAGAGGTGTAGCTTTAGTACAGGACTGATGATTGCCTGCGTGGTGATCGTGTGCTGTATTCTATCAGCCTATGTATGTGTCAGATTCTTCAATTATTTTTTACCGAGCGGGCAAATTATATTTACCAATTTGGTGACTTTGCTCTGGGTCTTTTTCTCTCGAAAGTGGGCCGAAGAGATTGAATTGAACGACATCATTGGCAATGTTCAGCAGCGAATGATGGGCAGGTATCTACCGCAGGCATTTAGTGCACAAAGCAGCCCTTGGGATGCCATTATCACCTTGGTAAACCAACAATTGGCATTGAAACGCTCAATTTTTCTAGCGCGTACCGAGGGGGATCACAGGCTTCACGAGATCCGCGCTATCAATTGTAGTTTATCTGATATTCACGAAATGCGTCGAGATTATGAGCGCCCTCCTTACTCTGATGCCATTAAAGCTTTTGGCGCATTACATATTACACGCCCCTTTTTCAATGAGTTAACTGAGTCTGAAGCTCAGTATGTGGTGCCGTTAATGTATGCAGGAGATATACGTGGTTTTTGGGCCATGACGGTAGAACCCAACGAGTATTTTGACGAAGAACGATTTATTCAAAACGTGAACCGCTTTGCCAATCAAATCGGAGAGCTACTTTTCCACTTTCGCATCTTTGAAAATCAACAAAAAGCCAATACCAGTGCGCTTACAAAAGCGCTAACGTTAGCGCTTCAAAAGCCGTTAAGCCAGCAAGTTAAGTCATCTATCGGTGACATGGAGCAAAAGCTCTCGACACTTGAACACGTTTTCAATCAGATCCATACAGCAGCCATCATGTTTAATCTTTTTGGCCAAGTCGTACAAACGAATCAAAGAATTGAGGAAATCGCAAAACACAATGAGATGTCGCTATTTGAAATGACGGCGCTAGATTTACTAGAGCGCGTAACTCATCTCGACAGTGAAAAAGCCAAAGGAAAACTACGCTACATCACTTTACAACAAGGTGAACTATACATGCCCGCACAACTCGGTCAGGCAACTTTCATCTTAAGCATACGTTCTTTGCGCGCGGCACGTACCACCAGCAGTATTGGCGAGCCTTTCGAAGTTGGTGGTATATTGTTTGAATTTATTGATATTTCTTTTTTAATTAAGCAACTGGAAGACCCTGCTCAGCTGATAAAACAGCTCGAAATGATCCAACCTATCAGTGAGCTAGAAAGCCACGATATTAAGGCGCAACCTTAATGGATTGGGTACTACAGCTATTTCCCAATGGTAGTGGTTTAGGGCAGTCCGTCATTACCACTGTGTGGGTTGGTATTGCTGTAGTTTGTATGCTTAATTTACGTTTTGGTTTTCCTCTGACAGGGCTTGTCGTACCAGGTTATCTCGTCCCCCTATTCATAGTTACACCTGTTTCTGCCGTGGTCATCATTATTGAGGCCATAGTGGTTTACACCGTGATGCTTTTTAGTGCCAAAACCTTGATGGAAAGATTTGGTTTTGGCGAAATGTTTGGTCGAGATCGTTTTTTCGCCATCATTCTTATTAGCATTTTAGTTAGGGTGGTTATGGACACCTTACTGTGGCCACTGGTAGCAATGTATCTGGCTCAGTGGGATATCACGTTTGATTACTCAAGCCAG
Source organism: Pseudoalteromonas sp. Of7M-16 (assembly GCF_022347805.1). Lineage (NCBI taxonomy): Bacteria > Pseudomonadati > Pseudomonadota > Gammaproteobacteria > Alteromonadales > Pseudoalteromonadaceae > Pseudoalteromonas > Pseudoalteromonas sp. Of7M-16. Next base: position 39,455 of record NZ_JAKRFY010000011.1, read on the forward strand.
CTATACAGTCTCGGGTTGGTCATCATTGCTTTGACCGCCAATGTCATGTGGAATGGTGGGTTCAAATATGGCATGCGAGTTACCTTGATCCAGCTCTTCGTGACCTACTTGCTAGTACGTTTTATTTTGATGCCATTTACAAACTTTAGTATTGCCAACCTTGCTATTATGTACGAAGCAGTAGCAGCATCCATCGTGGCAGCACCTAAAGCCTATATTATTTTGGTGATAACCGCCTTTATTGCGTCCCGGGCCAATATCAAATATGGCTGGGAATTTAATGGTATCATGCTGCCCGCGCTGCTTGCTCTGCAATTGATGCAACCAACTAAATTACTTACGTCTTTCGCCGAAACAGCTGTGATCTTGATATTGGGCGGGTCAATATTGACCTTCACAAAATTGCGCCATGCAAATTTTGAAGGTGCAAGGTTACTACTGTTCTTTTTTAATATCGGATTCTTATACAAAATCGTCTTAAATTATGTTGTGGTAAATTATTACCCAACGTTAAAAGTCACCGACACATTTGCATTTGGTTACATGCTTTCAACCTTGCTCGCTTTAAAAATATATCAAAAAAATGCTCTAGGTTTAGTTATACGTGCCACTTTTCAAACATCAATTGTCGGAGGGTTAGTTGCCATTACGACCGGCTTTTTAATAATGTTTATCCCTGCTATTTTTACAACACCAGCAGAACAATTAAATGCCAATGGCGATACTGAAGTTGCTTTGAGTCAACAAATTAGCGCATATAAAAGCTATTTATACACACAGCAAAGCGAACATGTTTCGATCAGTCAATACCAACAAGCGCAGTCTATTCAAAGCTTCATTAGCGCTATCAGAGTACTCAATCGCGATAGGCAAGATCAGGAGAATATTCGCCTAGCGAGGCGCCTGCTCTCACAGGCCCAGTTCTCTCTATTTGAAGACCAACAATATTTATATATCAGAGATACCAATACAAATATGGTTAGAGGCTTTTATGTGCTCTCAAAAACACCGAGCAAATCTCATGTTATCAGTGTGCCATATCCCTCAAGTGAGCGCGTAGCCAGCGATGCCGCAGGACTGTTGTTTCAATTGTTAGAAAGTAACGCTCTAGTATTGGGTACACAATTCACCCCTTCTATTGCAACACAACAAGTGTCTCAGCAAAGTCCCTTTTACAATGCATTCTTTACGGTGATTGACGAGCCTGAAGTACTGCAAATACGGTCGGTTAATCAATATACCCGAACTCAACTGCAATTGAGTCCATTTGGAGTGCAAAGCCAGTTTTGGATTTTTAATCAACTACCAACATCACTGTCTCAGCGTCAGCTAACTAATTTGATGGGCTTCGAGCGCGGCCAATTTGGGATGCTGCATAGTAGCAGCCTGCCAACTCCCGATTTTAATGGCAAAATGGTCGAAGCCTATATTGACGGGCCGAGTTACTCAAACCTCTTGTCTGAAGTGGTGCTAAGTGCCAGTACTGGCACAGATGTCGCCGTCACATTTATTGACTCAGAACTTGATGAAATCATCGACGCTTTTGCTCCGCACATCAGTGCCAAAGGCAGTAACCAATATCAAGAATTGACCAACAATGAGGCGGCCCTTTGGGAATTTGAAATCCTCGGCCCCTTATATGATCTTGTTGAGCAGCAATCAGATAGAGAATTTGATCAAAATGAGTTGAACCGCTTAGCTCGCATCAACCATATTGCCAATATGATGGGCTATCAAATCCAAATTCTTGACAATGAGCAAGCGCAATACATTGTACTTGCTCCTTTGAATACACCGCAAAGCTACCAACAAGGGCAAGGACTTTATGTCATTAACATGCACCCAGATGCAATGTTAAATATCCAAGTACCTAGGCCCTTGTTTGAAAGTAACACCCTCAAGTTTTCTGGTAAGCTATTTGCCAGCACCAATGCTAAGTCCCTGCTCATCGCAGGTGCTCACCCTTATGCCAACGAACAAGCAAATGTTATGGCTCCAGCGAATGTCAGAAGCTTATTCAACGTAATTCATCAGGGTACGCTTCGTTATTTTTCCGCCCAGCCAATTCTTAGTCTTCAAGTGCGTAGCCATAGCGCCCCCTCATATATCAGGCCCAGCGCAATTGCATTCCAATTTACTCATCCCGATGAGCAACAAAACAACACCCTCAAGGAGTTACAGCACACGTTGAAAAATTTGGGAGTCAACACCCAAATTGTTGCTGGACAAGTAGAAACACGCGGGCTTGAAATTGGTACTTCACCGCAATCCGGTTATCGGCTATTTAGCCCAGTTAGTGAGCTTGCCACACTGTGGTTAGCGTCAGACTTTAAACAGCACTTCGCTATTTCTGAACAAGCGCTACTACAACGTTTGCTCGCAGTATCCGCGCAGCCTTATATTAAGCCGCTCAACACAGTCGTACTGAGCCCAAATGATTGGCTGTTAGAGACTGCAACTTCTATCACCCATGATATTCGTACGCTCGCCGAGCAATACTCGCAGGATCAGCACCTGCCTCTGCTCTTTGAGTTTTGCAAAAGGCACTCAGATTGTCACTTGCAGGCCGTTCGAATAGAGCAAACACAGCAACTCGCACTCACCATTAGGTTGCGTAATAAGATATTGGCAATATACACCCCCACAAGCAATAAAGTGCTGACCATCAACGACTTTAACTATGCGTCAGGGAGGCTACAGCATGTATTGGATTAAAAAAATACTGCACTTGGTCATTACTTTAGTACTTCTGATTATCATGTCGTGGGTTAGCTTTAATGGGGTTTTGTGGTTAACCTCTGCTGAGCAGCTGGAGGAGCGCAGCGAAGACGAAACACGCTCTGTGGTTCATTGGTTACCAAACGACAAATATATTTCATTCAACTTTTCTTCATCTAGAACTCGATCCATACGATTACTTTCTAATGCTATTTTTGATGGTCAACAAGCTTTTGACGAACCTGTCAATTACGCTGTCCAATATCAACTATTTAATAGCCAAGGGGGACTATTAGATGAACACACATACCATCACGCATCAAAATTGGTGCTGGCAGCGCAAGAACAGCAAGTCAAGCAAATCATTGAAGACCGAAAAGCTTTGTCTGTCGCGTCGGGGCAGTCTTTTTATATCGATGTATCAAATTATCCTGACGCTAGCCAAATCAAATTAAAACTGATCCCTGAAGAGGATACATTGCGAGGTGTCGTTGTTAGGTTACATGCGCAAACTCCCACAGATATAGATGACAGCCAACAAATATGGTTGAAGCTGCCGGTAGATTGGCGTGAGCGAATGTTGAATTACCACACCCTAGGTGGCAATGCTCTCACCACACATGAGCTTACCAACGCAGTTAGTTATGACTGGACGAAACTTGCACCGCAAGGGATCCCCAATATTGATTTTGTCAGCGACATCTTGTACGAAACGCTACCCTATAATGTGATTACCTATGACTTTTCCGCACAGCAATGGGATCTAGATAGCTTTTATTCTGCCCCCAATTTAACCGCAACATTTCGAGTGAAAAACAACGAACCGCTGCAATTTAATAGTACCGTGCCGCTGAGCACTCTGCGCCTAACTTGGCATGACTTAAGTCAGCAAGTCGCCCCTTACGAATTGCAAGCAAGGTTAATCTTCGATAACACCTTTCAAATTGACGACATTCGTCCCGGTTTGATAACCATTCAGTCCAGTCTACCAGCACTCACACATTGGTATCAGTCAGAGCAATCCGTTGCAGCTTTGCATAGCTATTATTACATATTGACACCAGATACCCCTGCTAATTACACCGTCGCAGGGGGCAGCGATGTGGTGATGGATATACGTGCGCTAAACGCACAAGATACACAAGCCTTGCTCTCATTGTATGACGAAAAGGGCCAAGTATTCGCTCGCCATAAAATTGACTTGGAGTCCCGAGTTTCCCAATTCGATCGCTTGATCACTCCTGAAACCTTGCGACTCATTGTCAACGAAAGTGAAAAGTACTATCTGCGACTGCCTGACAACACCGCAAAAATCAGTATCTCAAGCCAAGGTAGTTTAGCGGTTAAACTGCAAAGCCGACGCCGAGAATTTCATTATCAAAATGTTGTATGCGAGCAACTGTGTGAGAACCCATTGAGCAACTTTACCGAAATTGGTGCCTGGTTCGCGCAAAAAGCCAGCAATGAATTTGTCTTCACTGAATTGCAGCAGATCTTAAAAGTGCGTTTATTTGAAGCACCGCCTCTGCCTGTTGTTAAAGATACTGATTACGCTTCAGAAGCACTGTTTGACCAACACCCTATTTCAAACACTGCGCTCATTTTCAGCCCGCCTAACTACTTTGAACCTAGCAGCGAGCCAACTCCAGTGCATTTTAGTCAAATTGACGGCATCGATGCCATAACTCTCAACAACGATACGCAGTTAAAAACACCAAAGGTGATTGCCCTAACCGATAAAAAACCCAAATATGTTGAATTTGATGCCACTGCGAGTACGTTGAGCAATGAGTTAGTTTCCAACACGAATAAAACAACTATGCTGTTTACAAATCAGGGCAGCAACCGCCACTTTATTAAATCACGTCTATATAAAATTAATCGTGGTGATACCTTTTCTATGGACTATCAGGGCAAAGATAAGCCTCTTTCGATCGTTATTAAACCATTCACATATCCAGCTGATCGAGTTGAGCGGTCTCCGTTAGTTATCAATACACAACTCAGTGGGCAATACCATGCAGGTATCACCAATGAGTACACTGTTGCGACAAAAAGGTATGCACTTATCCCCACAAACAAACAGGCATTTATGCTTCACCCGCAATCGACCGATATTGTCAGTTACCCGCCCATTACAATCAAAATCGGAACAGACATGCAAACACTTGAAAAATTTGCGATATCGGCTGAAGATGAGATGTGGATAAGTATTTTAGAAGAACATAGCGCACAACCACTTACCCCCCAATGGTGGCAGAATGAAAATACATAAAATCGTCACAGTACTGCTTGGCAGCGCCAGCTTGCATTGTTTTGCCACGGCAGAGATACAGTGGCAACAAATAAGCAATTGGCTCTCTCAGCCCCATACAATCGCGCCTTGGGAATATCATCAACAGGGGTCGCAACAACGCCCCGTACATGCACTAATATCGCCAACTGCTGTCAATGGAGGGGGGGCATTGGTGTACCAGCCAGCGGGCAAACCCTGTTTTGTTTCGATTCCCCATCAGTTTCACGACAAACACACGCTTCAAATTGGTCAGACACTGTTTGAGTCCACATGTAATATGATGGTTTACAATACCTACCACAGATATAGCGAAAGCATGGACAGTCAACCCATGGACTACTCAAAACGACAACGCGGGCTTCATGTCGCGGCCGTTCAAGCTTTTCACTCTATGCACCCTAATGCTTCTATATTTCAATTGCATGGATTTAATCAAAAAAAGCGTAAATCCGCACAAGGAAAAAAAGCCGACTTTATATTGAGTCAAGGCAGAAGCTACAACGCAAAACTCGCTAAGTTACAAACATGTTTATTGGGACTAAGTGAACAGACCTTTGTTTATCAAAAAGACGTCTTTGAACTCGGTGGAACCAAAAATGTATTACACAAAATAGGGCTCGCTCCGCACCGGTTTATCCATATTGAAATCAGCAAACCCATGCGCTCAAAACTTATCTCTCAATCAGCCAGTATGGAGCAATTTAATTTATGCCTCTCTTACTCACGCTGATATTAGTTTGCGGGTTATTTATCACTCAGGCATTCGGAAAAAATGCAAACTTGCAAGCCGATGTACGATGGTATGACGCTGGCACCTATCAACTCACGCGAAGCGCAGCAGACATCAGCCTTAATCATGAGCAGGCCAAATATCTATTTTTGCCTGCTGGGCAATGGCTTTCGACCACACTAGAGTCGTTGGATTCTCTGTCTTTTTGGCAGGGTCAAACCTTCAGTGCGCTCATGCAAATAAACAAGCAACAGTGGATCTGCCAACAAAACATGTGTCAGCTAAATGCCTCTTTGCGACCGCGAGTGATAAAAGTCATCAACCAACAACAAGATGGTCAGTTTGAATTATGGCGTGGCTTTCAACATGCTCACAGAGACCCCTTTCGTCGTGCTGTGGCTCTGCCTTTACCAGGAAAAACCATCGCATTAGCACAAGAATATACGACTATTTACCCGTTGAATAAATCGCAAAGTATTAAGGTGTATTTTGAGCAAGCAAAAAAGCTAAAACTGACAGTGCATCGAAACCTCCATGACTTAAGTCAAGGAGGTAAAGTGCAGGCCTTGATCAATGGAATTCCAGCAAGCATCATAAACGTTTCTGAAGCACAGGCTCAGGAGTTTATCCACCATAAATTAGGGGTAGCGAATGTGGATTATATCGCAGTCCCCGCAAACAGCTATTTAACTTTACATAGTAGCTCTAGCACTTGGGTCAAGCTCGAACAAATGCACCGTGGAATATATGATCAAGGTGCGGGTATAAAACAGCAAGAGAAACTGCTCAATCCATATTGGGTCAATAACTTAGATAGCGCGCTTCACCAAATTTATTTTGACCATGACATTTCGAGTATCACGCAATTTAACCCTGAACATGCAAGCGCTTTGGCACTCAGACGCCACCAAGACTTCATTAGTACTATCTCTACTGGCACGTTTTTAACACCTCAAAGCAATACCAATAAACCATTGACCACTCACCGTAGGCTCGTGGCGATTTATCAAGCGCCGCGCGAAGCAAAGCAGCGGCTAATGCAAAGCCATACAACAGGAATGCTGCAATATAACCGCCTCGTAAAATCTTTGACGTATAACATTAGCGATGAACCGCGAGTCAGCGAAAATACCATTTTTTACGTCAGGTCAAACAGACCGACTGAACTTGTTATTGATATTAAAAAAGTACGTCATAAAATTAAAGTGCTCCCCAAACAAGGCTTTGTACCGCTTAATCTACATATTGATATGAGCGCAACAGAAGTCACTGTATTTTCTGCCAGTGACGCCAAGGTCGATATCGCCATGCAAGTGCGCACACTGCTGCCTTTACCCAATAACGAGCTCCTTTACGCTCAGCCTGACCCTTTGTCACTTAAAAGCCCCACTATTGCGACACTCATGCAACATATTCAAGCAGATAAAGCAAAGAGCTTTTTAAACAGTCTATCTAACTTTAAATTGCAAACAACAGCACAACCCCCTCCTTTGCTCGCACTTGCACACAGTCAAAGCCACTGGATGTATCAATTAGGGGAAGTTGAATATCTGGCGAAACAATCCCCAACAAAGGCACTGCCAAAGTTAAGAGCTTTATTGGATAGCCCTTTCCCTAATGTGCAACTACGTGCATGGCAATTGAGATTGGACATTCTCACCAGCCTCAACCGTCAAAACGCCGTGTTGCGTTATTTAGCAGCACTACTGCAACAAGACAATAAAGCATTAAGTGATTTCGCCGCGCAAAGACTGCTAAGTAGATACCAACAAACCAACCAAATATTTAATATTCAAGGCTTATGTGCATTGAAGCAACAGCTCAAAGGCTGTGCAAAGCTGGTAACAAGCACATTGTTGGCACAGGGAAAACTGTTAGAAACACTATGGTTGGATCACGACAAACGCCAAACTAACTCAAACGATAGCACTCTCTATGATCGACTCGGTTATGCTTCATATGGGGGACAATTGTTGGATATACAGCCTAGGTATGACATTACACACGCTCAACATGTGCAATTGACTGCCGAAACAGCGGAATACAAAGCGTACCGTTTGGAGCAGCAACCTCTAACCATCACGGCTCACTCTGATATTAATGTAAACGTTAGTGCACGCACTTATGGATTAAAGTCAGGTGAACACGCCATTAGCTGGCTACACGCAGACAAAGGTGCCAAGCTGCACTTTATGCCAATATATAGTGACGTGTTATCCACAACATCCGTCCATACACCTATAGAAGCGCCTTTGTCAGTGGCATCCAATAGTGTAATTTCTTTGCGCGCAGGCGAAACCCTCACATTGAGCAGCAAAGAAACAACCTTTGTCCAATTGCAAATATTTGACTCGACTTACTTTAATCCATATTCATCGCAGCAACTTAGCGAGTTTGCATTTGGCACACCTTTTTTGGAACTGTTGCACACTACCAACACTTACAATTCGGCAGCGTTTACCAAGCTACTTAATAATAGTCTGTATCGACTAGAGCAAAATTCGTTAAAGGATCACGAATTTACAGCGCTATTTTCCAAACTAAACAAGCTCAATGTGCCACCCTCACTCTCTCAACTTCACGATCGGGTGCACAGTTATGGTCACTGGGTGCCGGTGCAAAAATATCTCAATTATGCCGGAACACAACTTGTTGACCTAACGCCCATTGAAACACGTAGTATTGCTGAGCAACTGAGTCGTCACACTGCCACAAATGCAGAAACAAAGGGGATCACCATTCGCCCTTATCACACGCTTTCTCTAGATTTCAGCGCATTATCAGCCATGCAAATACGATTAATGTTCTATTTTTCTGATGCTGAGTTAATTTCCAATGCCGCCACATTAGTCGCGATAGAAACAGCCAATGACAATACTGTATGGCCTGTTTCAAACACGCAAAGTCCATTTGGCCTAGAGCAAGCTGAGCTGCGCGATGGGATAGTCAAAATCCGTTGGCTTAACCCTTACTTATCACAAGTGTTGCAGGTTGAAGTTCAGGTGCTCAAAGGAACACAGTGGCAGAGTGTTGAACTGGATCAAAGACAGCTGTTTTACTATGCCACCAGCGAGCAGCCAATCATCGCTAAACTTGACCATGACGCTTTGGTTAAGATAGAACAGTTCAAAGACAAACAGCGACAAGAAGAAATCGGGTTTTATCCTGCGGGCACCATTAAAATCCCCCACCACTACGCAAATCTAGCCCGCCTGTTTGCATGGCAACTCAATGCAAATCGCCAAAAGCTTGCAGTGGCCCCGCCGGTTACGCCGCTTAAATTAACGCGCCCAACTTTGCACTTTGAACAGTTAGCAAAACATTTTAATACACCCCTGATCAATGCTAATGGCAATAAGACCCATATTGAAGGCTTTATGAGTTATGACAGAGATGGCATTTTTCAAACAAGCGAGCCAATAGACACTGCACACCGTCTCGATTTCGGGATCAGATTGCGCAATCGTTATCGGCAAAATTGGTACAGGCTAGAAGGCGCATACCGCCTAAACAATTTACGCTACGAATCTTTCGCTCTAAACGGCATTTATAACTGGCTGGATGACGACACCCCTTGGTTCGTAGAAGCAGGCATGTACAACCGCTGGCAAGAGGCTGAACTCAACAATGAAAGTCACTTAACTTCACATATTGATGCAACAATCGGTCAGATTTGGCGAGATGATGTTTCTGTTCGGCATCAGTGGTGGTGGCAACCCTATTTTTATTACACCAGTATCGAAAAACAAGAATACTTGGATGACCCACTTATCAGCCAAGATATGTATAACTTTTACCGTGCTCAGCACATGCACGGCTGGCAGGGGGGCTACCGGATCCGATATCAACCTTGGGTTGATAGCCAATTCAGTGCCCAAATTAGCACCGTTTCTAACGAAGACTGGACTAGCTTAGATACCGCAACACTCAGTGGCAACTGGCAACAATATTATGAAGGTCATATTTTCAGCGTTGGATTAAGCAGCAGTTATGTCTTTGCCGATCAACATCGTCCCAATGCAACGTGGCAGTACTTAACTTCAATCAGTTGGCAGACGCTTTTCGATTTTAGCGAAGAAACGGCTGGGTGGATAAGTTTAAACTGGACGCAGGACTGGTTTAGAAACAACCACAACGTGCGCTTTGAAGTCACCTTAGGCAATTTACAAAATACCGGCTTCGCGCCGTTTGCTCACGACGAAATTATATTTGAATCTCTGCAACTAACCCATTTCCTAGAGCAAGACATTAATGGCAGATAAAACCTTAAAACGACAATTACAAGACCTCTTATTTGCCGATACAGAGCGATTTTGGCTCAACCTGTATCAGCACAAATACCAAACTCTTGTCGATGAACTAGCTGAATGGGAGCTGGTTAAAAACAAGCCTGAGCAAGAACAAACATCTTATTGGCAGCTTTTACAAACCATCGCTTTTTTACGTCATAAAATTGAAAATTACCACAGCAAACTTCAGGCGATTGATGCCGATTACAAGAGCTTCATTGAAAGGCTTAATAAAGCGGAATTAAAAGCGGAGAAAGAACTGCATATTTTAAAATATGCGGAGCAGCTAGGGGCAACACGCTTACAGTTACAAAAAGATAAGTTAGCCTTTGCTCGCTGGTTCGATGAGGGAGCGGTCATTTCCCGCTATCAATCCAAGGTTTCTGAAATAGAACAGGATTTAAAGTTTTTGATAGCCAAGTTAGGGGCATTGACGAATCGTTACCTTCGTTCGAGTAAAGATGATTTAAACACAGCTTGGCAGAAATTAGATTTGCAGCCATTTTTCATTCATTTGCTCGCGCATAGCAACAGCTTTCATATTCGTCACGGCATGATCCGTGCGCTAGTGAATCAAGTTTCCCTGATCCACGAATTTAGCGCCGATCCTGAGCTGGATGCGGATTTAGTCGCGCAGCTTATAGAATTGTTAGAGGCTGAAAACACGCCTTACCTTGCTGTCATAGATATTTTAGAAATTCTTATACACCAGCGCCCTACATTTATTCGCAGCTTTATGTGGTCTAAAGTGGCTGAGTCTGTTAATGACTTTCCTGAAAAGCCCAAAAGTAATGATCAGCTATTCATTCTGATAGCCCTGCCAAAAGTATTGGTTCAGCAACGCACTTTGACAAATTCAGACTTAAAACTTTTGCAGCAACTCGCCACCCACCCCTACCCTAGAGTAAGACAAGCAACAATCGAATTCATCCCCTATTATGAAGACAGTTTTGCAATTCAACTGTTAGAACAAAGATTTGCCGATGAAACTGCTGACGCCATTCGATTTACGCTTATCAAACAATTAACCGCGGCGCGATTTAGCGAAAACAACTTTGCATTTAGCCATTGGCAGCACTGCTTGCAAAGTGAAGAAAGCTTTGAGATCAAACGTATTATATTGGAGCAAAGTGCTCGACTCATGCTCAATATGCAACTTGAGACTGAGCAACCAGATGCGATATTTGAGCGCTTTATCGATGTCCTCAACACGCAATTAGAGCGGGAGCCAAATCTCGCGGTAAGGCGTTTTATTTCGCGGACGCGCGAGCAACTCAATAGTTTTTATATTCAGGAACTTATCGTAGATATTGAGGACCAATTAGCCGCTAAACAAACGATCTCGCTACATAGCGACGCCGGATTGGATGAGATTGGCCGCGCATTGAGTTTTATAGCGCAGTCAGAGCTCGGTTTTAATGGTTACAAACAAGGCCAATCGTGGCAGATCCATGAAGGTACCATGAAGGGCCGCAGGTTTTGGCGAATATGGCATGAGTTTTTTACACCTAGCACGGACAAAAGGCAAAGCTATAGTCATACTAAAGCTAAAAAGCCCTCTGCTGAGTTACATGTTCCTAGTTGCACCACAGCTGAGATCAGTGAAACCAATGTGCCAGGGGAAGCGCTCTACCATTTAAACGAGCATTCCGCGCGTCCTTACTTACCACTGCCTGATTACTTGCTCTCGATACTGAGTCAAGACCACTTACCAACGCAAGCAAAAAGTTACACACCAGATGGTATTTTGACGATCACTCGTCCAGATTCTTTGCTCAAAAGGCTGCGCGCATACTGGCATATTTCACTCAAATTTGCGTCATTCGATCAACTGAGAAAAGGCGGAGAAATTGAACAGCAAAATTACATTGAAACGATTCGGCAGCTTGGTTTTAAAATTGAGTTTAATGAATATGGCTCTACGCTCAATGCTGAGTTTCCAGTTGAAAGCGGTATTCGCCAACTATTTGCACGCTCCTCAATCACCACTGCGCTGATTAATATTAGCTTGGGCTTCAAAGAGTACTTATATTCAATTTACCAAAACAGCATTGGCCAGCTGGTATTTTTTGTCTGTGCCTTTATGGCTTATTTTTGGTCTCGCCATATAAAAGTAAGCCAGGATATTCAGCGCAACCGAAAACACATTCCAATCTCAATTGGTGGCTGGGGAACCAGAGGAAAATCAGGGACTGAGCGCCTAAAATCTGCGCTTTTTAGCAGCATAGCGCTAAAGGTGATCACCAAAACCACGGGCTGTGAAGCCATGATGATTTATACAACCAGCAATGGGGAGCAACACGAGCTGCCATTGTTTAGACCATTCGATAAGGCCAGTATTTGGGAGCAAAGCGATGTATTGGCATTTGCCAAATCAGTCAAAGCTGATGTGTTTTTATGGGAATGCATGGGGCTTACGCCAAGATACGTCAGAATTTTAAGGCGCTGGATGAATGACAACTTTGCCACTATCACCAATGCCTATCCAGACCACGAAGATATTTTAGGCCCCACAGGTATCGACGTAGCCAATGAAATGTCTGCATTTATCGGCTCAAATACACAAGTATTTACTGCCGAACAATGCATGTTCCCAATTCTCAACAAATCGGCGGAACAAAAAAACTCCACTCTAATTCAAGTGCATTGGGGGGATGGCTTTCAAATTACCGATGATATTCGCGCTTTGTACCCCTATGAAGAGCACCCCGATAACATCGCATTGGTCTGTAAAATGGCCCAATATATTGGCATCAACAAGGATTATGTGTTTAAAGAAACAGCGGAGAGGATTGTCCCTGACATTGGCGTTTTACAGCATTTTGAACAGGCACCAATAGGCAACATCACGCAGTCCTTCGTCAACAGTATGTCTGCCAATGAGCGGCTCGCGACCATAGAGAACTGGCGACGCCTAAATTTGTTTACCCTAAGTCAACAGCCAACGGTACAAACCGTCGCGTTGATCAATAATCGAAATGATCGCATCGCTCGAACCAAAGTCTTCGCTCAGATACTGGTTGAAGATTTAACCTTTGACCATATCGTGGTGATTGGCACTAATGTTGATGGTTTTCTCGCATACTTCAAACAAGCTGTGCACTCGCGCATCACTCGCATTATCACAAACAATGATAAAGAAGATTTAACTAAACTTTTAGAGCAGTTTAAGTGTTTAGTATCAGAACACACACTGTGTGAAAAATTCGCAGCCCTGCTGCCCAACAGCCAATCCACAATCCAAACATTGCAAGATAAAGCGCAAGTTATCGCTTTTCTAGAACAACATGTAAGCTGCGAGCGTCAGCGTCAGCACTTTAAAGCCCTCTTAGATAGCTGGTACATGGCTCAAGAATTAATTGCCATAGAAGATCTGAGTCAAAACGAAAAAGCGTTTAGCGACAAGCTAATTCAACTCCTGTTAGAACGTACACATTTAATTGAAAACCCCTACATCAGTGCTGATGAACTGACGCAAAAAATTGCACAGCTTGGAATAGATGGCCAACACCAACTCATAGTAGGCATGCAAAATATCAAAGGTGCCGGACTAAATTATGTATACGCCTGGCAAAAGTGGCATCATCTTCACCAAACTTGCGACCAATTACTCAGCCATCATATTAGCCAAGCTCAATTTCGCCAAGGACTGCTCAAATTATCCCAGACATCACGCATCGGCGTTATAGAACACGACTATTTCAATGCATTTCTGGCCAAGCTAAGTAAATTGCCTCATGCACAAAATGAATTTAGTCAGGCAGAAATAGCCCACCTTAAAGAGCGATTACAAACAAAAGACACTCAGTCAAACAAAGAGGTCGAAGATATTAAGCAAAATAGAGTGACCCGTTTTGTCTTGCAAGTCGTCGAATCCTTTTTAGATGCTGGCGCAGCGGTTAAACGCAAAAAAACTGCGCAACAGGTATATAAAGACATAGCTTCACAGCGAATTACTTTGGAAAAAGCTATTGCAGTTTTAGCTGCACTTAACCGCAGCCAAAAACCGGGTTGGTTGGCCCTGCAACAGAAACGTAAAAAGTTCACCGGAAGTAAAAACTAATACTTTTACATTAAATTAGACTAAAATTAAATTTAAGGAATAATAAATTCCAGTCATTTTTTGTATTTTAATTGACCTGAGGGTATAAAACTAAGAAAATAAGATTAGAAGAAATGAATTGAATTTAACATTTTACTAACAACGGATGTTTGGTAAGTAAGTTGGGAGTAAAGTATGAAGCTATCCTCGTCATCTGTATTATTTATTGCTGCATTGACATCAAGCCAGAGTGCGCTGGCTGACACGAATTTAATTACCAATGGTTCATTCGAACAATCAGGAAATATTTCAGGGACTTGGAAACTCTTCAATAATCTACCTGGCTGGCAACGTGCTGGTGCTCGCTTTGAGATCCAAACTGACCGCCTCGGATTAATTGCACCACAAAATGGCTCACAATATCTCGAGCTCGACTCAACGAGCAACTATACAGCGTACCAGTCCATCGCAACAGAAGCTGGAAAACGCTACGTTGTAAGCTTTTACTATTCACCCCGGGTGAGCAACAATAGCCAAACAAACCAAGCTACTGTTTCTTGGGATGGACAAGTTGTTGCAAGTTTAAATGGCACTAGTCGCGGCTGGCAGCATGTGACTGTCACTGTAACTGCTAACAGTGCTCAAAGTGTGCTGGCATTTTCTGGTAGTGGTAAGTCTGACTCTTATGGCGCATTAATTGATAATGTGTCAGTGACCGCTGATTGTGTCACAGGTTTATTTGGTATAAACAACTATGGTAACGCAGGCGACGGTTACATTTTCAACTTCAATTTAGATACCATGACTTATAGCAAAGTGGCTGGCGTTTCACACACAGCGTCTAATATCGCCAGTAAAGATGGCGTGCTGTATTTCATGGAACAAAATGACAAACAAACCAAAGCTTCTACTTTATGGTCACTCGATCTAGATGGCAATGTAGAAACTGCCGTTGCAAATGCCACTTCATGGCCAATATACCGCTCGGCGATCAGCGATGACGGCATGCATCTGCGCGCGACCAGCAAAACCTACATGTATGATTACAATCTAGAAACGGGTGCAAAAACAGTACTTGGAAAATTGAAATATGCAGGTGATGACTTCAGCCACGGTGATATTGCCTATTCTGCTGACAACAACATTTTGTATGTATTGACAGGTAAAGCACTATATACCCTTGATACCGCAGATATGAGCTTAAGTAAGATCGGCGAGCATGGCGTAAACTGGGCATCTGGTTTGGCAATTTCTGACGACGGTACCTTGTATGTTGCAGGCCGACAAAATGGACAAAATGCGAAAATTTACTCGCTCAATCCAAACACAGCGGTTGCCACCGAGCTTATGGAAGGTCCTGCCCATATTAATGACTTGACCTTCGTTGATAATTACTGCCGCTAATATTTATCGGTTCTCAAAACCAGCCTGTTGGCTGGTTTTTTTATGCCTTAAGTCAACTAATGCCATCTGGTAAGGCTTCCCCAATGCCATTACGCTGGGTATACTGACGCGTTTTTATTGCATAGTTAGTCATTACTGACTACATGCGTAGAGCTTTTGGGGACTGGCCTCCCTTTCAAAGCAAGTGTGATTTTTTGTTGGAAATAACGATAAATGACCGCTAATAATTAAAGGCCAAATAACACATTATGACTAAGTTTGGGAACAAAACATGAATTCATTACCTAATCGAGGTGAGTTTTTAGGCCATCCTAAAGGCCTATTCTTACTGTTCGGCACGGAAATGTGGGAGCGATTTGGCTACTACGGCATGCGTGCAATTTTAGTACTTTATCTAGTAGCTCAGGTACAAAACGGTGGCTTTGGTTGGACCAATGCCGATGCATTGAGTTTATACGGTACTTTTACAATGGCCGTATACTTAACGCCCCTGTTTGGTGGCTGGCTAGCAGATAACGTACTTGGACAACGCAAAGCCATCATTATTGGTGGCATCTTAATGGCCGCAGGCCACTTTATTATGGGTATTCCGCACAGTGTTGTGGCCGGTCAAGAAGAAAACGTCTTTTATATTGGCCTAACACTACTGTGTATCGGTAATGGCTTATTCAAGCCTAACATTTCCACCATGGTAGGTGATTTATACGAGGAAGGCGACAAACGTCGTGATGGTGCTTTCACTATCTTCTATATGGGTATCAACTTAGGGGGTGCATTAGGCCCTATCGTTGCGGGTTATGTTGCGTCAGAGATCAACTGGCAAGCAGGCTTTGTTGCAGCTGGTGTCGGCATGGTCATTTCTGTGGTTATGCAAATGCTACTGAGCAAAAAATACTTAGGCGACATTGGTGTTGTACCATCCGCTAAATTATCTCAGCAACAGTCAGAGTCTGGTACTAAAGAGCCTCTAACAAAAATTGAGAAAGACCGTATCCGCGTGATCTTTACTATGTCTGTATTTAGTATCATCTTTTGGATGGGCTTTGAACAAGCAGGTGGTCTAATGAACCTGTTCGCCAATGATTACACTAACCGAGTATTAATGGGCTTTGAAATCCCAGCATCTTGGTTCCAATCTTTGAACTCAATATTCATCATCATCTTTGCACCTATTGTCGCGATGATCTGGTTAAAGCTAGATAAACGCGAGCCCAATTCGCCAGTTAAGTTTGCCATAGGCTTGGTGTTTTTGGCTCTGGGCTTCCTAACCATGATGTTTGCTTTGATGACAGAAAGCGCGGCACCAGGTGGAACTCTGCAGATCAGCATGATGTGGTTAGTACTTTTCTATTTATTCCATACGCTCGGTGAATTGTGCTTGTCTCCTATCGGTCTATCAATGGTGAGTAAACTAGCGCCACTTCGCCTCGCATCTTTACTTATGGGTATTTGGTTCCTGTGTACCGCCGTGGCTAACAAAATCGCTGGATTTGTCGGTTCGTTCATTGGCGAAGGCCAAGAGGCTATGAATAACGCAATGGGTATTTTCATCGGCCTAGGTGCAACAGCACTGATCTCAGCTTTGGCAATGTACCTTTTAAGCAATAAGTTGGTTGATTGGATGCACGGTGCAGAAGGCGACAACGAACCACACACACAAGCACACTACCTCGAAAAAGAGCTTGAAGTGAGCGGTGAAAGACAATAAACCGCAAATAAAATTTACTAAAAGCCGCACTTTATAGTGCGGCTTTTTCATTTCACAGCTTCAAAACGTAAAGATAAATTTACATCATTTTGTGATATGCAGCACACACGACCAAGACCTGCAGCAACAGATCCGTGTATTGAAAAATGTGTCAAAAAAGTTAAATTCAATATAAACCATAAAGTTATAAAAAATAAAACTCATAAACTAGACAAAACACTAACCCGATTTTCTGTTCAATTACTGCATTTCAATCTAAAAAAATTGTCGATTTCCATTTTGTCTTAAAACAGCACCAAATGTGCAGTCAAATTTACAAAACGGCTAACAGTGAATTGCGGTGAAAACCTTTCACTTTAGGTCATTTTGATTAATTATCCACTGCATAAATTACAACAAGCAATCCAGTGCTTAATGCAGGAGAATGACAATGAGTGAAGTAAATAATCCTCTTGGCCTTGTAGGTATCGAATTTACTGAATACGCAACCCCAGACGCAGATTACATGGACAAAATCTTTGCTGATTTTGGTTTCTCTAAACTTAAAAAGTTTAAAGGTAAAGACATCGTTCATTACAACCAGAACGAGATCCACTTCTTACTAAATAACGAGCGTGGCGGCTTCTCTGCTGAGTTTGCTAAGTCACACGGTCCGGCTATTTGCTCAATGGGCTGGCGTGTAGAAGACGCACAAAAAGCGTTTGAAATTGCCGTAGAGCGTGGTGCAAAACCTGCAACTGATTCTGCAAACAAAGACCTACCATACCCTGCTATTTACGGTATTGGTGACAGCCTAATTTACTTCATCGATGTATTCGGTGATAAAGGTTCTATCTTCGAAAATGATTTTGAAGACCTAGCTGAGCAAAACATTGTTGAAGATAAAGGTTTCATTCGTATCGACCACCTAACTAACAATGTTTACAAAGGTACAATGGAAACATGGGCAAACTTCTATAAAGGCGTATTTGGTTTTGAAGAAGTTCGTTACTTCGACATCAAAGGTCAGAAGACTGCACTACTTTCTTACGCACTTAAGTCACCTTGTGGTACTTTCTCGATTCCAATCAATGAAGGTAAAGATGACAACAACAACCAGATCGATGAGTACCTAGACGAGTACAATGGTCCGGGCGTACAGCACCTTGCATTTTTGACAAACGACCTTGTCGGCTCTCTAGATAAGCTAGACAAAACAAATATCGCAACTTTAGATATTGTTGATCACTACTACGATACAATTTTCGACCGTGTTCCTTGGGTTGCTGAAGATAAGCAAAAGATCAAAGAACACCAGATCCTAGTAGATAGCCAGAGCGAAAACTGCTACCTACTACAGATTTTCACTAAAAACCTATTCGGTCCTATCTTTATCGAGATGATCCAACGTGTTGATGACGGTGGTTTCGGTGAAGGTAACTTCCAGGCTCTATTCGAGTCAATTGAACGTGACCAAGAGCGTCGTGGTGTGATTTAATCATCCACCAGCAAAGACAAATTAAAAAGCAGCTTTTCTAAGCTGCTTTTGCTATTTAAACTTGGCCATATTCTGGCGAAAGCACAAATTAAAATGCATAGTCATATGCAGCTTGTATAAAAAAGGAAAGACCATGTCTTTTATCAATGAAACACACGATATTAATTTAAAGAGCTGGGTTGCAAGTGCAAACCAAGCAGGTACTGATTTCCCAATTCAAAACCTACCATTTGCCTCATTTCGTCGTAAAGGCAGCAGCGAAGAGTTTCGCGGTGGTGTAGCAATTGGTAACCAGGTATTGGACCTAGCAGCGGTTGCTGCTGCAAACATTTTTGACGGTGTAGCACAAGAAGCTGTTGAAGCGGCAAACGCACAAGCGCTAAATGAATTTATGGGTCTTGGTAAAGCACATTGGTCAGGCTTGCGCCTTGCACTTTCACGTGCTTTACGCGAAGGGTCTGAGCACCAAAGTACACTTGAAGGCGCACTAGTTGCTCAAGATGACGTTGAATATGCTCTTCCGTGTCACATCGGTGACTACACTGATTTCTACACATCAATCTATCACGCAACTGCAGTAGGTAGCTTGTTCCGCCCTGATAACCCACTTCTGCCTAACTACAAATGGGTACCAATCGGTTATCATGGCCGTGCTTCATCAATCGACGTGTCAGGTCAAACTTTCCCACGTCCTAAAGGCCAAACGAAAGCACCTGATGCAGATGCGCCTTCATTCGGTCCATGTAAACGTCTTGACTATGAGCTAGAGCTTGGTATCTACCTAGGCAAAGGCAATGAGCTTGGCGATGCAATTAGCATTGCTGATGCGGAAGACCACGTATTTGGTTTCTGCCTATTCAATGACTGGTCTGCACGTGATTTACAAGCGTGGGAATACCAGCCACTGGGTCCATTCCTTGCGAAAAACTTCGCATCAACTGTTTCACCTTGGGTTGTAACAACTGAAGCATTAGCACCATACCGTACTGCATGGCATCGCGATGAGAACGACCCGCAACCAATGAGCTACCTTGAGTCTGCACAAAACCGTGAAGCGGGTGCGTTTGATATTCAAATGGATGTATTAATCGAAACAGACAAGATGCGCAGTGCGAATGAAGCGCCAAGCAAGGTTTCAGAGTCAAGCTTTAAGCACAGCTATTGGACAGTTGCGCAAATGGTTACACACCACACAGTAAATGGCTGTAATTTCCTACCTGGCGACATGCTAGGTTCTGGTACTCAGTCTGGCCCTGAGCACGAAGAAGCGGGTTCACTACTTGAGCTTTCTCGTGGTGGTAAAGAGTCTATTACTCTGAGCAACGGCGAAGAGCGCAAATTCCTTGAAGATGGTGACAAGGTAATCATGCGTGGTTGGTGTGAAGCTGATGGCTTCAACCGCATTGGCTTTGGCTCAGTAGAAGGCACTGTACTTCCAGCAAAGTAATTGAATAAAATAATTTCATTCAAATCAAAGGCGTGCATAAGCACGCCTTTTTTTTGTATTTTTATACTGGCTTTTTGTATAAAAATTGTTAGAGTTAGGCGTTATCTAAATTTTTGAGTGTTATGTTAAGCGTTATCAAAAGCCTAGTTTTTAAGCTATTTCAACCAAAGCAATTGATGTTGCGTCAAAATGGCGAAGTAAGTCTGTTGACTGTACCTTCTTGGTTACAAATAGCACTTGTAGTAAGTGTAATGACGATTTTAGCTTGGCTTGGGTTTTCAACATCGCAATATTTCTCGCAAAAAACACACTTATCGCAACTGACTAGTGAAGTTTCCCATAAAGAAGAAGCATGGCTTGATAAACACGCAGCGCTACAAGCAAAGCTGGCTCAACAACAAACACGTATTGCACAACTTGACGCACAGCATGCCGTACTCAATGAGTTGATGGCTTCATTACCGCATACCATCACCGAAGGCGAGGCTAACTCAAATGAAGTCGATGCCTCAGAGATAGATTCAAAAACAGACGAACACTTAAAGGATATTGAGCTACATCAGGAACACAGTGACGCTTTCCATCACCATGCCACTGAGCTTAACGATGCACAAACTCAGTTGCTCAAGCAGCTCCACCATTTAATTGCTAACCGGAATGAAGTGCTTTTAGCTAGTATGCAAGAAGCGGGAATTGAAGCTAATACCTCAAGCCAAGCACAAGGTGGTCCATACCATCAGGTGCAAAGTGATAAATTGCCAGCGGCATACTTACAAGCAATTGACAGCTCGGTGAGACTCAACCAGCTCGAAAGCTTAGTACAAAACCTACCTGCGAGCATGCCCGTTAGAGAAGATAAATATTATATTTCCAGTGCATTTGGATACCGCAAGGATCCGATCACAGGTCGACGTGCATACCACAAAGGAGTAGACCTAGCAGGGTGGCACAAAACAGAAATTTTAGCACCTGCAGATGGACAAGTTGTTCGAGCGGGTAAATATGGTGGCTACGGTAAATTTGTCGAAATCCAGCACGCGAATGGTGTTACGACGCGATATGGTCATTTACATACAATTAAAGTGAAAAAAGGGCAGCAAGTTCGTCAATCTGATGTCATTGCTTTGATGGGCAGCACAGGAAGAAGTACCAGTACGCACTTGCACTACGAAGTATTACAGGATAAAAAGCATATTAATCCTGTTAAACTTGCAAGAGTACTCGAACGTGTTCAATAAACTAAAGAATAATAAACCCCATACGCTCTACGTGGCCATGATATCGCCGAATACCAAAGTCATTGGAGATATCCAGTGCGATGGTGAAATTCAAGTCGATGGTGTTGTATCTGGTAACCTTGAGGTCGAACATTTGGTTATCGGAGAACAAGGCACAATAGAGGGCAATATCAAGGCGACTCAAGTTCATGTCAAAGGTACAGTCAATGGCTGTATTTCAGCACAGCAAGTTCGTTTAGAACCTACAGCAAAAGTCCATGGAGATATCATTCATGATACGCTGAGCATCGAAGCTGGAGCACACATTGAAGGCAAGCTCACGCATAAAACAGACCTATCTAATGTCACTCCAATCGAAAAGCAAGATCAGGCTTAACTTTTCGCTGTAATATACATAGTGACATCGGCGTGAAAGACTTTCACGCCTTCGGAATTAAATACTTCAACAGGCACAATAATATCTTCTTTGTCTTGCCACTCATGAGGCAATGGAATAACCGCTTCTGCTTTTAGGTCAGTATCCGCTTTTTTCAAATATTGCACTGTCATTCCTTTTGGGATCCACCTATGAGTGTGCACAGGCACAGTCGCGTCTGTGACCACACCGGCGCACAACTCGGCGAGGTTGCACTGGGCAATGGCATGGACAGTGCCTATGTGATTGTGAACCGCACGTCGATTTGGCATTTGGGCGCATATTCTACCGCTACTTAAATGCGTGATCTTGGGTTTGATTGTTGCAAAGTATGGCGCCCTTCTACAAACAGCCTTACTGAAAAGCCAATTGCCAAACGGCAGCCATTTTATTCGTTTATATATTTTTAGTAGTGAACTGGCCATATTCTATCCCGCAGATTGTTTTGACTCAAACTAACACATCAGACCAGTTAACTCTAGTGTTAAACAGGCTCCATTTTTATCTAATCGAACAACCGCGCCACAGCTTGCTATGGCCTGAGTAATCGTAGTGCGCTATAAAATTATCTAATTAAATTGTCTTGCCGCTTAATTGATATACATATTTCTTATTTATTCCTTTAAATTAATAAAATATTTCACCATGGCGGCGATTTGTCCTGTCTTTTTTCTCACCGCGCAATACAATAGCGACGAAAAGGAGACACCATGCAACACCGAACCAGCAAATCACTTATTTTTATCCTTGCCCTTTTGGTTGTTTTTTGCCCTCTTGGCATCGATTTATATTTACCCGCTTTTGTAGACATGCAAAATGCGCTCGCCGTAAGCGAAGCGAAAATCCAACAAACCGTCAGCATTTATATGCTTGCTGTTGGGCTTGGGCAGTTAATTGCGGGACCACTTGCAGACAAGTATGGGCGAAAACCGATTGCATTGTCCGGTGTAGCATTATTTATGATCGGCGCAGCACTGGCCACTTTGTCTGATACCTGGGGATCGGTGATGTTAGCGAGAGTCCTGCAAGGCCTTGGCGCATGTGCTACCTTTGTTGCCGCATTTGCCATCGTACGGGACAGCTTTGGGCACAAAGGCAGTGGCCAAATGATCACTTACCTAAATGGTATTGTATGCTTTATTCCCGCACTAGCACCTATTCTGGGCGCATGGCTTACCGTTGAATTTGGCTGGCGAAGCAACTTTGCTTTTCTATTTGTGTTTGCCGTTGTAGGCCTTGCTTTACTATGCGTCATTTTTAAAGAAACCAAGCCTGAAGACTCGATATATCAAGGCCATATTTTAGATCTACGCCGTTTTTCGCCTATGTTGAGCAGTACAAAATTTATGTTCAATGCGGCTATCACTATGGTCTGTATGTCAGCCATGTTGGTGTTTGTAGTCGGTGCGCCTGGATGGATAATGTCCCATCTAAGCTTGCCAATGGCAGATTTTACCTTGTGGTTTGCCATCAATGCCGCCATTAGTATCGTATCTAGTTTCATTGCTCCACAATTTATTAAACGTCATAGCCGTCGTGCACTGCAATTTGGCCTGAGCCTATTTTGTGGCGCTGGTTTCATCACCTTATTATTGCCTCAGATCAGCCCTTCCAATTACATGCTTCCAATGTACATGGCATCGATTGGCTTTGCTTTTACACTCGGTGCTGCCGCTGGGAATGCACTGGCTGAATTCCCAAGACAAGCGGGAACGGCTTCAGCATTAATTGGCCTAATGCAAATGAGCGGTGCTGGGCTATTAATGGCCATGACACAGCCTCTGGCACTTATCGCGCCATGGCAATTGGCACTGCATTTGTGCTTGGCAACACCATTTTTAGTTTTATTGTTTACAAAGCATAGAGAAGCTTTACACAGCGCCAGCTAATATGCAGGAATTTGCGTAGAAGTCGTAAAACTGTCATATGAGCAAGGCATAATTATACCTAATAGCTACACAGGCTGTTGTTTAAGAAGACTCACGACTTCTTTTTAGCATTTATATTTAATCAATATCCCCCAACCTTTTTATGCGGGTTTTACAATACCCGCATAGTTTTCAAAAATTGCAATAAACCATTTCCAATCATTTTCCGAATGTTTAAACTAACCGCTAACTTAATTACATCTACTTGATTATGCTTAATCCAGAATTTTTGCTCTCATTTTTGTTTGCAAGCTTTATTATTGCAATCGCCCCAGGCCCCTCAAATGCATTTTTAATGGCACAGACTTTCACCCATGGTAAAACTGCGGGTATGCAAAGCGCATTTGGTTTTGCATTAGGTGGTATCGTCCACACCATCTTTGCCGTTATTGGTTTATCGGCCATTTTAAAAGCCTCAGAAGCGGCCTATACCACAGTTCAGTACCTCGGTGCAGGTTACTTAGCTTATTTGGGCGTAATGACGTTCAAAGCCACTTTAAGTAAAACAGACCAAGGTGCACAGCAAGATACTGGAGACCTGAGCCAACCAAATAAAAATGTTACGATTCAAGCCATGATGACCGAAGTACTTAACCCAAAAGTGGCATTGTTTTTCATCGCTTTTATTCCACAATTTGTTGACACCAGTCTAGATACCTCCACCACAGTTCAATTGGCTTTATTTGGGTTACTCTACCCAATATTAGCGTTTCCGGTCGATTGCGTTTACGTATATGGAGGGGACAAAATAGCGGGCTATTTTCGTGCTCATCCACAAGCCCCTATTTGGATAGATAGGATTTCCGCGGCCATTTTTGTCGCCCTCGCGATTAACCTACTCCTGTAAGGATTGTTATGAAATATACTCGCGCCAATATTCCAGCTAAGAAACACATTGCACTAGTCGCACACGATGGGAAAAAATCTGAATTAGTAACATGGTGTAAGACGCACAAGACCAAGCTATGTAAGCACTCACTTAGTGCGACAGGTACAACGGGAAACCTGATTGAGCGAGATACAGGGTTAGAAGTGCAAAAGCTACTCAGCGGCCCCATGGGTGGAGATCAGCAAATTGGTGCTCAAATTGCTGAACAAAAAATTGATATGCTGGTATTTTTTTGGGATCCCTTGTCTTCACAGCCTCATGATCCCGATGTCAAAGCGCTGTTGCGCCTCGCCGCGGTTTGGAATATACCTGTAGCCTGTAATGAAGCCAGCGCAGATATGCTACTGACTTCTAAGTATATGGATATTGAGCTACCTAGAATGCAGCCCGATTATCCAGATTACCTTGCAACTCGGTTGCCTTAACGATAGATGCGATGAGCCCACTTAGTCAATCCGGCAGTAACACTACCGAAGTTGTCACCATTGAGCATTGGAATATCCCCAAGTGCAGTTTGTAATGCTTTTTTAAGTAATGGGGATTGAGCGCTGCCACCTGTCAGATAAATCGTATCAGGTTTCGCCCCGGCATCTGCAATAGCTTGCTCTGCAAGCGTCACCACTTGTTGCAAACTGTTGTGCACTGATTCCGTTAGCTGAGCGAGGTTGATACTTTGCACAAGCTCTGGCTCAATAAAGGACAGATCCGACTGATGTGCCTCGCACTCGCTCAATGCTATTTTCGCAAGCTCTGCCTGCCTCACAAATTGGTGCGTCATCTTATTTTCTTGCAGTACTTGCAGGCGCTTTAGCTTAGCTGGTTCACAAACATCACGCAGCATGGTACTTAGCTCTCTACCAAATGCACTGCTATAAAAGTCACTTTGTAATTGAATATCATTGATTTTGCAGGCTTGCCAAAATATTTGTTTTGGCAGTGGTAGCCCTGATTTGAACTCTCCACCTAATCCACATACGGGCATCAACTTGTGAAACGCCAGTGCAATATCTAAGTCATTCCCACCAATTCGTTTCCCGGTATGGGATAAAAAGTGAGAACTACGATCAGCACAGTCTCTGTAGCTTGGCCCCATTTGTACAAATGAACAGTCGCTGGTACCACCACCAATATCAACAACCAGTACTTTTTGGTCGTTTTGCAGGCCAGATTCAAAGTCAATCCCCGCCGCTAGGGGCTCAAATAAAAACTCTACGTCTGTAAACCCAGCCCTTTTCGCAGCCGTAGTTAAAATTGACAAAGCTTGACGATTGCTTTCAGTCCCACCTACAGCTTGAAAGTTCACTGGACGACCAATAACTGTGTGGGTCAATGAAGTACCCAGATGTTGCTCTGCTCGCTTTTTCAATTCCATTATCATCGCTGTCGCGATGTCTTCAAAAAAAGCAATTTGCTCAACTTTCAAGCCGATAGCACCGAAGAATGATTTAGGAGATTTTACGAAATAACCTTCCTCGGGCATAGAAATGTACTCTTCTATCGCGGATTGACCAACAAACACACCGCTTTCTTGTGGTAAAAGGTCTAAGTCATTGCGAGCAAACTGCGCACTCTTCAAAATACCATTTCTTTGGGCCTTATAATCAAGTAATCCATCTTGATGAAGTCCCTTCGCTACATAATCTGAGATCAGAGAGTTGTGCAATGCATATAACGTTGAAGGTAAATAATGTTTTCCGTTTTCTAAAGGCACTAAGTTTACCGAGCCATCTTGCATTATACCCATCGCACAATTTGAGCTACCGTAATCAAACCCGACGACCATTTTTACCTCACATCCAATAGAAAAAAGGACGAAATTTACCATAGCTCAAATTGATTTGAAAGTGCGTTTGCTTGCTAGATTTGCGATCTAATTCTCAAAAAGCTTGCAAACCTCGGCTTGCCATATTTAGTAAAACCCTGATATTGAAAAGTAATGGTGCTTCCTATTGGAGGAGGTGACTGTCTTTGTTCATCACTAAACCCAGTGCCAATATTAAATGTAACGCCTTCCATGGTTTTGACGGTGATCGAGCCCATCATACCTTGATATTTTCCCTTGCCTGGAACATGGGCAATCACAATGGCTTCTGCATCAAATATAGGTTTATATTTTAATACTTGAGCAGTGCGGCCAGCACGATGGCTTGCATTTTTTTCATGCAAGATAACCCCTTCTCCACCGCGTGCTAATACTTGATTAAAAAAGGCGTCTAACTCTGCCTTGGTCGAAAACTGATATTGAGGAATTGGCTTAATATGAACACTGTGGAGTCCATTGACTATTCGTTGATATTTCCCAAAACGCTGTTCAAAACTCAGTTGCGGATCAGGTGCATCAAAAATGAGGTAGTGTACTTGTTGCCAATTTTCGTGGTTTGGTACTTTTCTACGTACTAAGCTGCTGACAAAAGAAAAGTTATTGTAGCCCGCCCACAATTCACCATCCAACCAACGATTTGGTAGTACCGCAGTAAACCACTTAGGCGCATGTATAATATTTCCCGATCGCGTTTTAAGCGATTCTCCATCCCAAACGGCACGAACACCATCATACTTTTCACTCACCAGATAATGATCAACAGGCTTTTGCTCTGTGTACACCTTCGCCAGTTGTACCTCAGGACTATACTTTGAAAAAGTAATGGGGCTAAAAATAATAATAGTGGCTGTTAAAAGCCATAAGACAACTTGTTTCATGCTACTTTCCTTTGCAGATTAAAACGCTTAATAAGTATCTTCAGAGCGCAAACTTCATGTTTACAACTTTAATGACACTTATTTAAAGTAGCACTTCTACTAAACTTGTACAGTCTATCTCGGCTTGACGATTTTCTGCCACATGACGTCCAAACTCTCGCACTGCCACGTCGCCTTTGAAAAGTCTTGATCTGCGGAGTGCTGATGCGGGATCACAACTGTATTTATTCCTGCTGCTACGGCCGATGTCAAACCCGTTTGGGAGTCTTCCACAGCAATAACCTGTTGCGCATTTACATCTAATTTTGCCATCGCCATACAGTATGGTTCAGGGTGTGGCTTTGGATTGGCTACATCGTTTTTGCAGACGATACAATCAAAGAATTCGAGCAATTGATAATGTGCTAAAACAGGCAATGCCTCTTCACGTGTACTACCTGTCACCAAAGCCAACTTGTAATGTTTTGCACATAGAGAGAGAACGTCAATTGCGTGCGGCATTAGTTTAGGCTTTTGCCATGAAGCGGTTTCGACAAATTGTGTGTTTTTCTGGAGGGCTAGCTCATCGCCAGTATGAGGTAAGTTATAACGCTGCTGCAAAATATGGCCAGTTTTTACGGTCGGAACTCCCGAAAACTCATCGCAAAACACAGCCTCGCTAATAGATACACCCAAAGGCGCTAATACTTCACACCAGCTCATATAATGGAGAGCCTCGGAGTCTACTAAGGTACCATCAAAATCGAATAATATTGCCTTTAAACTCATAAACGCTCCCCATTTAGATAATTAGCCTTTAAGTGCAGCTGGCGGCTCCGCGTAAGCTTCTTCACCAGTCTCAACTTCAACTAATTCATAGCCACGCTGCTTGCGCACAACTTTTAACACCGGCTTTTCAAAAGCAGACTGTAGCCTTTCAGCATCTGCCTGTAAGTCTTCAACCGTATGACCAAAAGGAGCGGCCCCTGTCTCTGACCAGTTTGTCACCTTACCATTAATGTTGTATTCAACTTCGTGAATTTGGTATAGCGGTGATTCACTATCTTTACCTTCGCAAAAAATCACGCGATAGTTCCAAAATCCAGACATGTTTGACTCCTCTAACTTAAACTACGATGCGACTGTATCAGCTAATTCATACAGTTGCATTAAAGAAATAAAAAACCCGTGTTACTTTTGCAATAACACGGGTTTAAAAAGCGAATGATTCACATCAATTAATGATTAAAAGAAGCGAACCTTGAACTCAGCACCGATGAAACGCTCTTCATTCAACATACCAGTATTGTTGTTGAAGTCTACGCCACCAATCACAACCTGCTCATCGAATAAGTTACGTACAAATACTGACGTTTCATACTCATAGTCACCAGATGCCCAAGCATAACCAGCTCTTACACCTGTTTCGAATAAGGCTTCACCTTCAAATTCAACCGACTCATACAAGAAGAAGTTGATTTTGCTACGGTATGATGTATCTGCGTATACAAAGAAATCACCGCCTTCAAGCTCTTTCGTATAACGAAGCGTTGCATTTGCAATCCATTCAGGAGCGTGCGGTAGGCTGTTGCCATCTAACTGATACAAACCAGCCGCGTTCTTTGTATTTGTGATAGTACACTGTGCACAACCTTGGATAGCAAGACTTGGATCATCGATTTCTGTCTTGTTATAACTCAAGTTAAAGGTTGCATTTAGCTCATCAGTTAGCACCCACTCCGTATCTAGCTCAAAACCATAACCTGTAGTTTTGTCAGCGTTAACTAGACGGTTGAAGTTTGCACCACCACCAACAGCTGTAAGCTGCTGATCATTCATTTGGTAGTAGAACACAGTACCATTTACACGACCTTGACCATCAAGCACATCTGACTTAACACCAAACTCAATTGAATTCGTTGTTTCTGACTCAGCTACTGTTACTTCATCACCAAATAAGATACGCCCTTGAACACTTGGAGCACGGAAACCATTTGCTAGACGGCCAAATAGATTAACATCGTCAGTCAACTTGTAAGTTGCACTTAAATCCCAACTTACGTGGCTATCACTCGGGTTAGCAGTACCTACAATTGAGTCAGCAGCACCCACAGGGCTCTTAGTACGTTCAGCGCGGAATTCTTTCTCATCGTCTGAGTAACGAAGACCTAAAGTAACATCAAGTTTATCTGATACTGTGTAGTCAAAAGAGCCAAACACAGCCCATGCAGATGTCTCTTGGTTTTGAACTGCATAACCATTTTGCAAGCCATAATTACCTGCAGCAGCGTCAAATGCTAACGTGTCGAAGCTGTAGCTTTCAATAGTCATTTCTTCATCAAACAAGAACACACCAACCTGGTAGTTAAAGTCACCAGAATAGTTGCTTGATAAACGCAGTTCTTGCGTGTACTGATCGTGATCAGGTAATGCATCTGCTGTTTCAGAAGGGAAGAAGATCACACCAGGACCTTGTACAGGCAAGAATGCAGCACCATAACCACCATCTACGTCTGCACGCGAGTAGATTTCAGCACTTTCCCATGCAGAAATAGAGGTCACAGTATGCTCAGCGAGATCCCACTCTAATTTTAAGCTAAGGCCTTGCGTTTCAACCTGCTGTGTTGCGCGTGATGACGCATCATGAAAAACAACATCATTATCGTAAATAGGGTTAATGTTGTTCGAGCCTTTCTCAATTAAGTTTGCGCGGAAAGGAATTGGACGACCGTCTAGGTCACGAACGTGATAGTTTAAAAGACCTGTGAAGTCATCACCTTCGTATAAAAACTGGATACGAGCCGCTTTTTCACTGTAACCACCTAATGAGTCATCTTTAGCAAACTGATTGGTAACGCCTTCAGGTGAGCGAACATCAATATAATCTGGCTGCTCTTGCCATAATACTGACACACGAGTAGAAATTTTGTCAGTTAAACCAGTACCTACGGCACCTTCAAAATCCACAGATTCACGGCTGCCGTATGCTACAGAAGCATAACCATCAAACTCTTGGCTTGGTTTTACAGAGTCAAATTTAACTAGACCTGCCGGAGTGTTACGGCCAAATAATGTGCCTTGTGGGCCACGCAGTACTTCGATACGCTCAATATCGAATACCGGAAAGCCTTTCAAAATAGGGTTTTCTTGAACAACTTCATCAACGACCAATGAAACTGGCTGAGATGCGTTCAAATCGAAATCGGTGTTACCAAGACCGCGGACATAAAAGCGCGGGAATGTACGTCCAAACGAAGATTCAACCGACAAGCTCGGGATCTTAGCGTTCATAAAGCGGATATCCATACCAGCAGAACTATAGGCGTCTAAATTGTCACCTTGTAAGGCAGAAACTGAAACTGGCACTTCTTGTGCGTTTTCAACACGTTTACGTGCGGTGATTTGAATCACTTCCAGTTGATTGCTTTTTGCTTGCTCTTCTTCCGCAAGCGTAGTGAATGAAGTACCTGCCACAGCAGAGAACAACGTTGCATTAATTAGAGTTGCTAACGTAGATCTTTTCATTGCTTTCATGTTGGTTTTTGACCTTTTTAATGCACTCTTTAAGTTCAACGGTTTAATTGGGCGCCGTATCACAATGGCTATGGCGTTCAATTTTGCGCGTCAATGACAAACAACGCGGACCTCGAATTCGAGAGTGCATAACGACAAAACGAGGCTGAACGCAACGGGCGTAATTATAGCAGCATATTTTTAAAATGCTTCTAATAAACACATAAATTACACACATTTTTACAACGTTCGACGACGTTAGGTCAAATTTAACAACTTTTAGCTACAAAAAGCGGACATTTGTCCTTATAAACTGATCAATACTATGCTCAAGAAATAATTTTTTACCCATTTGATATACAAAACATCAATCTTTCATTGATAAAGCAAAATCAGAATGATTAATACTTTGGTCAATAAACCGAAACAAAATTAAGTTCCACTGGATACCATCGCCCAAAATGGTAACCGGTGTCATGAAAGCGTGCGTATCCTATCGGAATGTAAAACAAGATAAGAGGACATTAGACCTCATAAGTCACATTGCGAAAGACATTTATAAGAACATATGATCTAACAATAGTTCCGCAGCGCACTAAAAATTATTGTACTTTTTTGAGATCTAAAATTATGAGAGAGGTATGAGCTAAGTCATGTGCCATACAATATGATGGCAATTGAGACAAAACAGCAATGTTTCGTTGGGTTCAATTATATTTTTGGAGCCTGTAACCCCTTGTATTGTGCTTTATGGGTTTTTGGGCAGTATTCTATCACTGCGATGCCAGCTGTTGGGAAAATAGGCATTTCTCCCGGAACTAACTGATCGACCATATAACTGACTATTGGCATATGCGCTACGATAAGCCAAGTACTTATGTCTTCGTTCATACTAATCAAAGTTTCTAAGTAATCCACCGCAAAGGAAGCGCTACCACTGGGGATTATATCTGAGCAGGTTTCTTCAAAAGAAAACTGGTTACTCTGCCTTACGGCATCCGCTGTTTGTTGCGCTCGGGCATACGGGCTCACAAGTAATGCTCTAGGTTGGTAGGATTGAGACACCCACTGCCCCATTTCCAAAGCCTGCAATTGGCCTCTGTTTGTCAATAAACGAGCAGCATCATTTGCCTGCATTGGACCAGCTTCACCATGGCGCATGATCAATATGGTTTTCATAGCACTCCGAAAAGTATTGTATTTTTATCTCGATTCAGTAGTAAACCTAGTTGTATGTCCGCTATATTAAAACAAAATACTTAGAACTGGTAAGTGGTTTACTACTTTTAAGACTGTCTCACTTATTATATCGGCGGCGTAAACTTGAAATTAAGCAACAATGATAATAAACAATATAAGCACATAACACTGGACAATGGTCTAAGAGTTTTACTAATTACCGACTCGAGCAGTGAGAAGTCTGCAGCCTCTTTAGCTATTAACATTGGTCACTTTGACGATCCCGTAGGTCGCCAAGGTATGGCTCACTTTATTGAGCATATGCTGTTTTTGGGTACAGAGCAATACCCAATTAAAGGAGAGTTCTCTCAGGTCGTAAGTCAAAGTGGTGGAAACAGCAACGCTTGGACTGGTACTGAACATACATGCTATTTCTTCGATTGCCTAGCGAATAAATTCGATTCTTTACTGTCTCGTTTCGCGGATTTTTTCATTGCGCCGCTTTTTGAGCAAAGTGCTTTAAATGATGAGCGCAATGCCATCGATGCCGAATTTAACCTAAAAGTGAAAGATGACAATAGACGGATCATTCAAGCGCACAAAGAAACTGCAAACCCAGCTCACCCCTTTACTAAGTTCTCTGTCGGCAATCACGATACTTTGGGTGATAGCCATGGTGATATTCGCCAAGAAATCATCGACTTTTTTAACAACAATTACCAAGCCCAATGGATGACCTTAGTTCTAGCTGGTCCGCAACATCTTGATGAACTAAAGCAAATGGCCACAAGTCACTTTCAAAGGATTAAAGGCGACAAAACGTATCAAAAACCAAAGGTTGACGTTCCTTTTTATCGTGATGAAGATCTCGGCTTAAAACTTCACATAAAACCTCGCAAACATTTACAAAAACTGATTGTCAGCTTTGCCATGCCTAATATAAATGAGCTATATCGATACAAAAGCTTGAGCTTTATTGCCCACCTATTGGGCTACGAAGGTGAAGGTTCACTGTACGCAATATTGAAGAAGAACGGTTGGATAAATGCACTTTCAGCAGGCGGAGGCGTCAATGGCAGTAACTTCAAGGATTTTAATGTAAGCTTCGCACTGACAGATATTGGTATTGAATTTTACGAAGACATCGTGGAGATGTTGTTCGAATACATTAGTTTGATCACAGAACAACACCATATTCTACCCGCGTTATACGCTGACAAAAAACGCTTAATGGAGCTTGCATTTGACAACCAGGAAGTCAACAAGTTGATAGACTGGGTGAGCAATGTCAGCGTCAACATGCATCATTACAGTGAAGAAAACACATTGTATGGCGATTACTGCATGGAACGCTTTAACCAAACACTGCATACCGAACTGTTAAATTACTTATCGCCTCACAATATGCGATTGGTATTGATCCACCCAGAGACCACCGATGAACCCGGAGCAATCAATAAAATTGCCCAGTGGTATAACACGCCCTATCAAATTGCCCAGCTCAATAAAGAATGGCTCAATGCGCTTGCTCGAATCGATCAACCTTTGCCTGAAATGCGACTACCGAACGTCAACCCATACCTCAGCCAAGAAAACATTCTCTATGATATTGAGTCGACAACACATACGCCTGTCCAACTTAAAGACAGACCGGGGTTTGCGTTTTGGTTTAAACAAGATGCCACATTTAGAGTCACTAAAGGGCATTTTTACCTTGAATTAGATTCCGAAGCCTCAATCTCAAATCACAAAGCAATGGCGCTAACACGGCTGTTTGCTGATTTATTTATGGACAGTGTCGCCGAACAGTTTTATTCAGCTGAACTGGCGGGGCTTAGCTACCACCTCACTTCACACCAAGGAGGTTTGACACTGCATACTGCGGGGCTTTCATCTTGTCAGTTGAAATTAGCTTCGCAGCTTGTTGAGGCACTTCAAAAGCAGCCGATTAGCGCAACCCGATTCGCAGAGTACAAAAAGCAACTCATCAGGCATTGGCAAAATCACAATAAAAATAAACCAGTAAGTGAGCTTTTTAGTATCCTAGGTGCCAAGTTAATGCCCTGGAACCCAACACCGAATGAACTAGCTGCTGCACTCAAAAATGTGTGTTTCAATGAGTTCAATGCCTTTCGCGACTCTTTCTTTACGTCTATTCACGCTAAGGCATTCTTGCATGGCAATTGGCAAACTAAACACGCAATTGCAATACAGCAGCAGCTTTTGTGCAATTTTGCCAAGAGTGAAATTTTAGATGACTTAAAAAAGCCACTTAATACAATTGACAAACATCTTAGTGAGACAATTGCCAATGAACACAGTGAACACGCTTTTGTTCACTATATTCAAGCGCCCAGTAATAGCGTACAAGATAAAATAAAAATCATGGCGTTCAACCAGTTAATTAGCCAACATTATTTTGAAAAGCTTCGTACCGAACAA
Organism: Pseudoalteromonas sp. Of7M-16; assembly: GCF_022347805.1. Taxonomy (NCBI): domain Bacteria; kingdom Pseudomonadati; phylum Pseudomonadota; class Gammaproteobacteria; order Alteromonadales; family Pseudoalteromonadaceae; genus Pseudoalteromonas; species Pseudoalteromonas sp. Of7M-16. The sequence continues at coordinate 73,849 of NZ_JAKRFY010000011.1, forward strand.
CAGCTAGGTTACCTTGTTGGCGCAGGCTACGCACCATTCAATACTAGAGCTGGCATTGCCTTTTACATTCAGTCGCCAAATTACGAAAGCTCAGAACTTCTCAACTATCACCAACTGTTTTTGCAAGAGTTTGTAGACAACATTGACAGTTTAGAGCATTTGAAATGGTCAGACGTCAAGACCAGTTTAAAATCACAAATTGCTGAAAAAGACAAAAATTTGCGCTTGCGCTCGCAGCGCTTTTGGATTGCCATCGGCAACGAGGATCATACATTTTCTATGCAGTCGAAGTTATTAGATGCACTGAATCAATTGTCATTTGCAGAAATAAAGGCTTTTATTTCGACCGTTACCGATACATCCTTCCCCAGCATCACACTCCGTATAAACTAGTGAATGCTCGCTTATCAAGGTAGCTATATACCTTGCCAGCGAGCTTCATATTTGACATTTTGGTTAAAAAGGTACAAAAATCCTAAATTCTAACCGACTCTTTCCACATTTCATCAATTATGCTTTGACTCAGGATAGCTGTTTCGATTAGATTAACGATGAATGTATTAATCTTGTACACTATGGTATATAAAAACAATATAAGAAACTTATTGGCTCTTATTTATCTTTTAGCTCTGAGTACCCCTGTACACGCACATGTCATTTTAGAGCCGCTGTCGAACAACCCTTTGCTTTTTTTGGCTGTTGTCATGTTGTGCTTGACGCCATTTTTTGTGATGCTCATTATTAACCGCAAAGCAGCAAAAAATCTCGACAACTTACGCATGTCGGAAAAATGGTTAAAAAGTACCGTAGAAGGAAGTGGTGATACCCTGTGGGATTGGAATATCCAATCTGGTGATATCATACGTATCAATGATAAATATGCGTTAAACGAAGAAAAAAGTAATCACTTTATACCTAACGCTAAGCGAATACATCCACAAGACATTCCACTTGTTGAAAAACAGCTTAAACTGCACTTTGCCGAAAAGACCGCCTTTTTTGAAGCTTCATACCGGTTGAGAGATAATTTAAATCAGTATCACTGGGTCTTAGACAAGGGCAAGGTTATCAGTAAAGACGATAACCTTAATCCGCTGAGAATGACAGGGACCGTACGTGATATCAACCATTTAAAAAGTACTGAGGAGCGCCTCAACTTATTCGCTAAGTGTGTTGAGTCCCTTACCGACGCCATCGCTATCTATGATCATAATTTTAAGCTAGTAGATTTAAACCCCAGCTACATTCGGGTGTTTGGTGGCAAGCGTGCACAATACATAGAATCAGACTTTCAACTACCAGGGTATGACAGTCGTTTTATCAGGCAAATAAAGTCGGCACTGAAAGAGGCTGAGCACTGGCAGGAAGAACTGAAGATATACGACCAAAAAGGCAATATGTTACCAATCGAGGTGACCATCGACGAAATCAAAAATAGCCATGGTCATGTCACTAACTATGTGGTTGTTTTTTCAGATTTAACAGAAAGAAAGAAAGCAGAATCACAATTGCATAACCTTTCAAACCGAGATCGCATAACAGGCCTGCCAAACAGAAACTTATTCTTTACTAATTTAAAAAAGCTCTCACAACAGGGCACACATCATGCCCTTTTGGTGTTTGACCTTGATAACTTTAAAAAGATCAATGATTCACTTGGCCACCAGCTAGGTGATAGCTTACTTTCGAAATTGGCTATGAGGCTTAACAAACTGTGTCGCCAGCAGGATACCTTCTATCGTTTAGGCGGTGACGAATTTGCACTGGTGATGTCTGGTACCAACGACATACACACCATCACAAAAGTCGCAAAACAATTCTTAGCAGCCATTGCCACCCCATTTAAGATGGCGAATCACGAACTGGTTATTACGTCTTCTGTAGGTATTGTATTGTTTCCAGAAGACGGTAATACTCCTGAGATCCTGTTAAAAAATGCCGATACCGCGATGTATCATGCAAAGCAAAAAGGTAACCATTACCTGTTTTTCAATGACTCAATGAATGAGCAAGCAGTCAAAAGGTTGCAAATAGAAAACTTAATGCGCTTCGGTTTGAAAGAAGACCATTTTGTTGTTTATTACCAACCTAAAATGGATATCCGCACCGGTAAATTGGTTGGAATGGAGGCATTAGTACGATTTATCACACCGAAGAAAGGCATTATTAGCCCAGGCGTATTTATTCCTATCGCCGAAGAAACAGGGCAAATTATTGAAATCGGTGAAGTGGTGCTAGATAAAGCCTGTAAAGATGTTAAACGCTGGGTTGACAAAGGCTTGTTTAATGGCCGAGTTGCAGTCAATTTATCAGCAAAACAATTTAGCCTCCCTGATTTAACAGCCCGTATAGATATTATCTTGCAAAAAAATCAACTTCCTTCGTATTTCTTGGAGCTTGAAATCACCGAAGGTACGGTTATGGACGATCCACAAGAAGCGATTTCAATTATGCGCTCGCTGAGCTCTCGCGGGATACACCTTGCGATGGATGATTTTGGTACAGGTTATTCGTCTTTAGCTTACTTAAAGCAATTTCCACTTAATACGCTGAAAGTAGACAAAGCATTTATCGACGATATGGAAAGTGAGCGAGGTCGAAACATGGTCGACTCTATCGTCACCATTGCCCATAACCTCGACCTGCACGTAGTGGCCGAAGGTGTCGAAGAAGAAGAGCAATTAACGCTTTTGAAACAGCTTGAATGCCAAACAATCCAGGGGTATTACTACTCAAAGCCCCTTTCTAGCGAAGAGTTTGAACGCTTTTTACAAGCGGAGACAGGTGAAAAGCCAAATCTGCAACTTGTAAACTAACTCTTTTTTAGTGTCATGAGTTCATAAATCCCTTTTAGTAGACAAGCCTACAACCACCACTTAAGCCCCCTATACCCACTTTTTACGGATAAAAACCAATCAAAAACACAAAATTGTTGCAAAATATTGCATTATTTAATTTAATACCAGCCTTGAAGATACAAGTGATTGCCAATTCTTTAGTACTAAAAATCGGTAATTCGCTAACGTAAGAGGAAAAATTCCTTAATAAACAAAATATTATTGGGTTTAGCTGATAAATTCTCTCCGTTTGAATGCTGAAAATGTGAATTTTGCCACATTATCGGCTCATTTAAGGTGAGAAAAGTGATGCTAATTTTGGATTCTTGCTTAGCGTAATATCGAGTTTGGTAAAACGTAATAGTGAATTTACGAATACTAGGCTAAAGTTAGTATTAAGTAGTTTAGGCGGTACTTGATAGATCATTTGGTCATGGTGTAGTTTGCAGCTACTCCACAGTAGTGCTTATTAAGCACTACTTGAGATGGTTTTAGAATGAGAAAGACCGAATAGGCATATTTTTTGAACTTATCTAATCTAATTTAATAAATTTCAATGGATTGTAAATTTAATTTATGTAATTAGACGAATACTGTTCAGCTTGAATATGTCAAGTATGTTTGTTATTTCATGACATTTTGCATAACAGGCCTTACTCATTACAGAATTCTCTCAATAGCTGCTAAAATTAGCCCCATGTTGTTTTAATTAATATAGTTTTTTCAAGGACACGGGCTATGGATCAGAAGAGTGTACATAATTATTTACAGGCAAAGCCTGGGACCTTTATTACCAAGCCGTTTGCACAAGAAGTAGATGTGTATAAAGTGCAACATAAAATGTTTGCAACGCTTTATGAAGGTAAAGAAGGCCAAACAAATGAAAATGGTGAACCAGTGTGGTGGCTAAATTTAAAATGCGACCCTGATGAAGCCTTGTTACTTCGTGACAAATATTCATCGATTGTACCTGGATACCATATGAACAAGCGTCTTTGGAATACCATTGTGCTTGATGGCAGCATTCCTGAAGACGAATTGCAAAAGTTAATTGATGACTCTTACAACATTGTTGTGGATAACCTGCCTACAGCACAACGTGAAGAGTTAAACCGTATCACTTCTGGTGGTAATTAATTGGCCTCCCTCGCACTGTGTGCGAGGGCCATTTAACCCTCCCCTGCTTAAACTCCTTACCCTTTAGCACTACTTTTCTCCTTTCTGATGGTTCTGTCACCCTGCTGTAAATTTGTTGTGGTTAATTATGCGCATCAAAATACAGATGTTTTAGGAACAGACGACTATGAAAAAAATCTTACTTCCCTTTGTCCTTTCAGCCCTCTTTACCGGTTGTTCACTTGATGGCGACGATGGTAATAATGGCACAAATGGAATTGATGGCGCTGAGGGGAAAATTGGCGAGACCGGGCCAGCGGGGGAAAAAGGCGATCAAGGCACGCCAGGTGCAGCAGGACAGCCTGGAGTTAATGCTCATGCGCAATTAACGCCAGTACTGGTTGGCCGTGCAGTTCTTAACGCACAAAGCCCTGAAGGGGCTGCTGAAATTGTCGGTTACCATGCCCCTAGCCAACGTATCTTTGCACTTAATAGCTCTGCAACCCCTGCGACAGTTGAAATTATCGAGATTGGGCAAATGGATACAGATTCGCTCACCAAAAACGCACGCGGAGTTATCACAGGCACAAACCTGCAAAGCAAAGAGACAGTAAACTTAAACGAGCATGAAAGCGGAGATGCGAATAGTTTAGCAATTCACGGGAACTTGCTTGCTGTTGCGATAGCCAAAGAAACTGGTCAAGCTGGCAAAATCGCATTTTTTGACATTTCGGCTTCTAAGCCTGTATTTATCAAATCTGTTAGCGTTGGTTATTTACCAGATATGGTAACATTTACACCAGATGGCGCCAAAGTCATTGTCGCCAATGAAGGCGAGCCCAAAGGTGACTACAGTATTGACCCCGAAGGTAGCATAGCCATAATCGCGATCAATAACGGCCAAGTTGAAGATAATGCTACGATCCTAAACTTCAACCAGTTTGATGATCAAATGGCAACACTATCCAAACAAGGGGTTGTATTTGCCAATCCGACTGGTAGAACCATTAAAGGCAAAGAGATAAAGACCACTGTTTCTATGGATCTTGAGCCAGAATACGTCACAATCAGCAAAGATAGCCGCTATGCCTATATTTCATTACAAGAAAATAATGCCATCGCAAAAGTTGACCTCAAAGACAACAGTCTATCTATTCATGGTCTCGGTTTTAAAGACTGGGGGAAGTGGACGTTAGACGCCTCTGATAAAGACAACGCAATTAACTTTTCATCATACCCAGGGCTCTACGGTATGTATCAGCCGGATTCAATATCGGCTTATCAATGGCAAGGCGCAAACTTTATCATTTCTGCCAACGAAGGAGATGGCAGAGAGTACTTCTTTGACTCTCCTGATGAAAACACTTGTTTAGCGGATGGCGGCCTTGAATACGACAAAGACGATGGCTGCTTAGCGTATACCGATGAGATCAGGGCGGAAGATTTAACGCTGGGTAACAACTTTGACTATGTGAATAATGACGACCAAGATATTGGCAGATTAAAGGTCAGTACAGTATTAGGAGATGCTGACAAAGATAACCAATACGAAGCACTCTATACTTACGGCGCGCGATCTTTCTCGATTTGGGACCACAACGGCTATAGAGTCTATGATTCTGGGGATGAGATTGGCAAGATTACAGCCGCAATTCACGGCTCAGCATTCAATAATGATGAAGATGAAAACAAGGGAGATACACGCTCAGATGCCAAAGGAGCTGAACCCGAAGCACTTGCCATCGGACAGATAAATGACCGTACTTACGCCTTTATTGGCCTAGAACGCATGGGTGGAATTCTCATTTATGACGTGACCAACCCTTTCAATGTCACCATGAATACTTACATGATCAACCGAGGCTTGGAAGCCGATGCTGAGATAAGTGGCGATCTTGCTCCCGAAGGAATGGTTTTTATTGACCAAGCGCAAAGCCCGACAGGTGAAGCTTTGTTAGTTGTAGGTAACGAGATCTCTGGCAGCATTTCTATTTGGTCATTGTCGAGTCAGTAACATTTTTGACATTTGAGCATCGCTGTCTAGGATAAAGCTAGCATCGCACCTTAAATACTGAGGGGGTTTTATGAAACGCATAGCACTTATCACCAGCGGCGGCGATGCGCCAGGCATGAATGCTGCCATTCGTTCGATTGTACTCGCCTGTCACGAACAAAACATTCAATGCTTGGGCTTTTTTCATGGATACAATGGCCTAATGCTCGATGAATTCAAAGAACTAACCGTTGATTTGGTGGCGCCTATTATTCAATTGGGTGGCACCATTTTAAAAAGCGCACGCTGTAAAGAAATGCATAACAATGAAGGTGTTGAACAAGTGGCCGGTACACTTACGCGACACAATATTGATGCGCTGATTGTGGTTGGTGGGGACGGTTCATTTCGGGGAATGATGGCATTACAACCATATTGGCATGGACACCTAATTGGCATACCAGCAACAATAGATAACGACTTGGCGTGTACTGACAAAACCATTGGCTTTGCGACTGCTGTGAGCACGGCAACACATGCAATCGACAAAATTCGTGACACTGCAAATGCCTTTGAACGCGTATTTATTGTTGAGGTCATGGGACGCCACAGTGGCCATATTGCGTTCAATGTCGGGCTAGCTACAGGTGCTGAAGCCATATTATCGTTCGAAAATTGCGACAGTAAAAATTTAGAGCAAGTAAAAGCTGACTTAATAAACCAGATCCAATCTCAGCGGCAACACAACCACAGTGGCTTTGTTATTGTTCTGGCAGAGAATTTATGGCCTGGGGGACCCCATGGCCTACAAGCTGCGCTGCGAGAAACCGCAAATATTGAGAGCGCAGTATGCGTTTTAGGCTACATTCAACGAGGCGGCAACCCATGTCCAGAAGATCGCATTCTAGCGACGGAGCTAGGCATTGAAGCGGTAAGGGCTGCTAAAAATAGATCGGGTATTATGGTCGGCAAAGTACATGGACAAATCTCGACAAACTGCATTATCCGAGCAACAGAGCAAAGTAAACCGGTAGACCAAGCATTACGCTTGGCCTACCATCAGATCTGCCAACTAACTTAACGCCCTAACTCGCTCTTTAAAGACGATGATTTAGCCATAAATATCAAAAAGATCAGCATTCAACCAAAGGTGAACCAAAATACTTGCGGCATATCCCAATGCAATCACAGGTGTCCACTTCAAGTGACCAAAAAACGTATAGTTTCCTCTGGCTTGTCCCATCAAGGCAACACCCGCTGCGGAACCGATTGACAGTAAACTGCCCCCGACACCAGCTGTTAACGTGATCAGTAGCCATTGTCCATGGGACATTTCAGGCTGCATTGACAAAACGGCGAACATCACCGGAATATTATCGATCACCGCAGATATCACCCCTAAGAATACGTTTGCCCCAGTTGCAGACCAGCCACCATATAAAATATGAGACATTAAATTGAGATATCCCAAAAAGCCAAGTCCACCAACGCACATAACAATGCCATAAAAGAACAACAACGTATCCCATTCCGCACGGGACACTTTACTAAACACATCAAATGGCACCACACTGCCCAACTTCTTGAGTCGCTCTTTGTCTCCTTCGCGCTCTGCCATCGCCATTTTGCGCGCTAAAGATCCAGGCAGTGTGACTCGTAAGAAATAACCAAAAAACTGTAAATAACCCAACCCCATCATCATGCCAAGCACCGGTGGTAAATGTAGTAAACTGTGGCACATTACGGCTGTAGCAACGGTTAATAAAAACAAAGTCAAAATTCGCAGCGCACCGCGTTTAAGCTCAACGCTTTCACAGCTCGCGGAGGGTTTCTTATTTGGAACAAACAGACTCATTATCGCCGCCGGTACCACATAGTTTGCAATTGACGGCACGAGCAATACAAAAAACTCATTAAACTTAACCATCCCGGCCTGCCACACCATCAGCGTAGTGATATCACCAAATGGGCTAAAGGCTCCACCTGCGTTTGCAGCGACAACGATATTGATACAACTTAGATTGATAAACTTTTTGTCTCCTTCCGCTACTTTCATGATCACGGCGCACATTAACAAAGCTGTAGTTAAATTATCGGCAATAGGTGAAATAAAAAATGACAAAAAGCCCGTTAGCCAAAACAGGGTTTTGTAGTTGAATTCTTTTCTTACCATCCATGCGCGAAGCGAGTCGAATAACCTGCGCTCTTCCAGTGCATTGATATACGTCATTGCCACTAACAAAAACAGCATGAGTTCTGCAAACTCGAGTAGGTTATGGCGAAAAGCATGCTCAGTTGCATCTGGCATGCCTTGCTCAATATAATAAGCGCCAATTAAAATCCAAATTAACCCAGCGGCAACCAAAACCGGTTTTGACTTTCGCATATGTAATTTTTCTTCCAGCATTACAAGGGTATAGGCAACCACAAAAATGGCTATGCATATAAAACCCAAAGTGTTAGCGGTCAAATCGAGTTGAGTAGTAGAAGCAAACGCTGAAAAATTGATCCCCAGCAAACAGAACAATAGCAGGCAACTTATCCCTACAAGTTTCATTTCAAGGTGTTTCCTTGTTTAGTGAGTACATCTTCGCCAGAAAGTAACACACTTTTTACACTTGTGGCATTGTACTCTAGTCTAATTTTTACAGCTGGTTTACGAAAAAACAGGTGAAAGCATGAGCTAACATGGCGAACCTTATGATATCGCGGAATTATGATTATTTCGTTAACTTGATTTTGTTGGCTCAGGTAAAAAGAGCAATGGGAAGCTCAAACGACAAAAAATGAGCCACATAGAAAGTGGCTCGATTTAGCAATTAGGTTAGTCCTGATGGCTAAGCTTATCTAGCGCTAGTATTAACATCAGTCCTACAACAGCCAGTACTGAGCAAAGTAGTAACTGGGCATCTTGACCCGTGACTTGCGTAAACTCCATCGGTGAAATATTTTTTTGCATTAGAGGCTTTTCAACGCCGCTCGAATTGACATAGGTTGTCACGACCTTTTTCCATGGCCACAACATGTTTAATGAGCCGATGAGAAAACCAGACAACAAAGCAAATGTAACTTGTTCAAATCGTGCCAAGAGCCACGATAAAAATCTTGAAAACATCATCAGCCCACACACACATCCAATCAAGAACAAGCCAACCAGAGCAAAGTCACGATCATTCACCGCATTTAAGACATGTCCATACATTCCCAACAAAAGCAAAATAAAGCTCCCGGAAATACCGGGCAAAATCATCGCGCAAATTGCAATGCTTCCAGCAACGAAATAAAACCAAGGTTGTGCCTGAGCTTCCGCTGGACTCAATGATGTAATCACCAGTGCTATCAGCGCTCCAACAACACAACTTGCAATGTGCTTAAGCTGCCAGCGCTCCACCTGTTTTGCAATGTACACAAATGAGGCGATGATCAACCCAAAAAAGAATGACCAAACCAGCTGCTGATGATTGTCTAGCAGATAGGTAATAATTTTTGCCAGTGATAAAGCACTGGTAAATAGCCCTCCAAATACAGCTAGCAAAAAGTTTCCGTCAACATGTGCCCACGCATCTTTTATTTTCCCCTTCAAAACCATCTGTAAAGCGGCTACGTTGACATTTTTAATTGCGGCTAAAAGGCGTGCATAGATACCGGTAATAAAAGCAATTGTCCCCCCGGAAACACCTGGAACAACGTCCGCAGCGCCCATACCTGCACCTTTAAAAAACAGCCAAATATAATCACGTTTGCTATCTGCCACTTTAGACACTTTTGAACCTCCATAATTTGATACCCGCACAGTGTATCAAATTCCCGAATTAAAATACTAAAGCTCGCTGGTTTTTAGTCGATACTTAAGTTAGCCGCAGCGGATTTGACGAATACTCGATGAAACATACGATAATTTCACATTTAATTATTTTTTTATGCACTATCGCCGCATTCAAAAACCAGAGTTTAGCAATAGAGCACATTGCACCTGTAGCCAAAGTCGAAGTAATAGAAGCCGATTTGAGTTACTGGTTGCCCAGCGACTCTTTCATTACTATCAAAGACGATGACAGAGAGATCCCTGTGCTTTTCTCCGAATATATGAGTGGTAGCAAGCGAGGTATTATTGTCATGCTGCCAGGCATAGAGCAGTCGCCTTTACAAGGAAACGGTCTGAGTTACTTGCGTGAGGCACTCAATGATGATGGCTACGACACCTATGTGATCCCCTCGCCCGGTTTCAATGCCAACGCCGACTTAATGCAAGACGCCATTGCAAATACAGCCAAAAGCGAATCAAACGCACCGCGACAAACTGTTATCTCTGCGATAAGCGAATCCGCCCTAAATGATTACAAAACTGAACTTGTGGCACGCTTTGATGCGCTATATAAAACTTTGGCGCTACGTGAACATGAGCACATTGCCATTGTTGCGTTTGGCAACAGTGCGGGGTTATTTGCCGAGTATCTAGCTACGCTGCCCAAAATACGTGTGGATGCTTTGGTCACTGTCAGCGCTCAACTTGCAAACCCAAATAGAAACAAGCACCTCGCAGCAAGTTTATCGCTGGTAAGCCCAGCACTGCTAGACGTTTTTTATTCATACGATAACCCTGCTGTGCTTCACACAATCAAAGATAGACGTCGATGGGCAAAAAGAAATAGTAAATACGATTATCGTCAAAGGGAGCTTTTCGGCCAAAACTCCCAACAAAACCAACATTATAGATTGCGAAAAGAACTTTCTGGTTTTTTAAGACAGCTCTAGACGTGCTATTTTTTAAGCACTTCGTAGGCCGCTTGAATACTTTGCGATTTGGCTTTTGCAACTTCCATCATATGTTCAGGTAACCCTTGAGATACCAATTTGTCTGGATGATGCTGTGCCATCAATTTACGGTATGCACGTTTAATCTCTTTATCACTTGCACCTTGCTCAAGTCCTAACACGGCTAATGCATGCTCCTTGGATACATCAGTGCTAGCGGCTGTGTTTTGGCGGTAGTTACCCGACTGTTCACGCTCTTGCCTAAAACTACTTTGTGAATGACGGCTTTGCTGCTGCGATTGCCATTGAGCCCGCTGCTGTCTGAACTTAAATTCTGCTTGATAGCGTTTTAATACGAAATTAAAGTGCTTGTTACCAATACCTAAAAATTTACTGACCAATTTCAGCAGTTCCAACTCCTTGCTGGAAAGGTGGCCGTCTGAAAACGCCATTTGAATTTGAATCTCTAAAAACAGCTGCAATAAATCATAGCGTCGTGCAAATGCCTCTTTAAAGTCCTCTACAGCTTCTTTAATAGAAAAGTCACTTTGCTTACCAGAGTTGAAGGCACTTTGTGCTTCTTTGCGGTCGTCACCATGTAGAGCCATCTCATCCATAAAAGCTGAAGCGGCACGGATATGCACCTCGCTCACTCTACCGTTAGATTTCGCGATATGGCCCATAACCGCAAAGCAGCTAGAAAAGAACAGTGCTTGACGTTCATTTAGGTCATCGCCACTAAAAAAACCTTGAAACCCACCAGCCTTGTCAAAGTCTTGCTTTAAGCTTTTATCAAACAAATGGCCCAAATAAAATCCAAGGGCAGCTCCAAGCCATTTCCCAAACAAAAAACCAAACCCAGTACCTAGAATTTTACCCCACATTACTAGCCTCCAAGGCTGCGTTGATCTCAGACAGTCGCTCTGGTGTACCTATATCATGCCATACCCCGACGTACAATTCACAAGAAACCACCCCTTCCTCTATTCCAGATCTTAACATTGGTCCAAGTGGAATTTTTTCTACTGAAAGGTTGTCAAAAAATGCCCTATGATACAGCCCGATACCAGAAAATGTATAAGTTTGCTCATTGGCTGGTTGGTGACTTAAACGAAAATCTCCAGCGGGGTTGTGAGGTGGGTTTTCCACCAAAACTAGGTGTGCTTCTGCGGGCATAAGTTGTAACTGACTTAACGCATGTACATCATAATCGGTAAAGATATCACCATTAATCACAATAAAAGTATCATGATCTTTGCACAACATTGGCATTGCTTTAACAATTCCACCGGCAGTTTCCAGCCCCCCATCGGGCTCGTAACTGTAGTCAATTTGCATACCTAAACGCTTGCCATCACCAAAATAGCGTTCTATTTTGTCGCCTTGCCACGCTAAATTGATCACCACTTGCGTAATACCTGCCAACTTTAATCTTTCGAGGTGGTATTGTATTAGTGGCTTATTGCCAACTTCTAATAAAGGTTTTGGCATATCTGCGGTCAAGGGCATCATACGCTGCCCGCGACCAGCGGCTAAGATCATTGCTTTCATAATGATTCTGTTAATTTCTTTTCTATCATAGGTATTATCTCGGATTGTAACCAAGTTGCAAGCCATTGAAACTCAGTAAACATCTCCGCAGTTTCCACGATGTAATTTATAGTTGGTAATATGCTTGGTAAGTAGCCAGGTTTGTCATCTCGCAAATGTAACCGAGCGAAAATACCTGCCGCTTTTAAATGCCTTTGTAGTCCTGTTAAATTAAAATACTCTTCATATTGTGCAAAAGACATATCAGGGAGTAATCCGGCGTCTGAAAGGTGCTGATAACTTTCTCTCTTCAATTGCTCAAACTGTTGTGACGGCAACTTAAGATAGCAATCCTTTAGCAGCGAAACAGCATCATAACAAACAGGGCCCACTACTGCGTCTTGATAGTCAATAAGACGCCCACGGGCTTGGCTATACATAATATTGCGGCTGTGGAAGTCTCGATGCATTACAACTTGAGGCTGCGCTACCATAGACTCGCTAAGGCGGGTAACTAATAGTTGCCAATTGTGCGTTACCTCAGCGGTGCACCTATAATTCAGCCAAGATTCCAGTAACCAAGATTTAAAAATGTTTATCTCCTGCTCGATAAACGCTGCGTCATAAGTGTTCATCCATTTAGATACTTCAAGCGTTGCAATTTGCGGCAACCAAGCAAGTAACTCACTGTAACAACTGTAATCCCCTTGCTGAGCAATAATATCTGCAAGATGGACCGACCCCAAATCTTCCAACAGCACAAACCCAAGCTCGATATCGAAAGCCAATATCTCTGGTACAGCCAATCCACCTTGAGAAAAAACATGATTGAGGTGAACAAATGCTTCAATCGAGCCTTTTTCTGGTGGTACATCCATTAAGATATGCTCAGACTGTGTTGTGCGAACGCGAAAATATAATCTAAAGCTTGCATCTCCTGTAATAGCAGAGATGTTCAATTCATCATCATCTTGTTTAAGTTGTTTAATATGTGTCTCGACAAAGCGTATTCTTTGTTCTTTTCGTTGCAATGCAAGTGTTAGAGTTGGGCTCGCCATATTTTCACCAATTACTGATCTTAATTACTGTATTTAACACTGTTTTCATTTATTATGTCTGGCTGAATCGTGGTGCTAGGTAGACAAGGTCGATAAATGAACAAAAACTGGGGCATTTTAGTCCTACCCCTTATTAGTACACAGGCTATAGCTAATTCGAACACTGTTAGCGGGCTCTGTAAAGACTATCTTCAGCCAAAAAACTGGCAACCTATGACCGGTTTGCTACCCGACACCATCGATATTCAAGCCAATAAAGTCGAACTTCAGGGTAAAGAAAGTGCTGAGTTTTCAGGGGATGTTGCTGTTAGTACCAACACCATGACCGTCACAGCCGAGAGCGCACTGATAGATAAGCAGAAAGGGCTTCTGCATGCTTCGGGCCCCTTGCTCTTTCAAGATGACTACACCATGGTCAATAGTTCAGGTATGTATGCCGATCTCAGTCAAAGTGAATTTAGCTTGCTCGGCGCACAGTATCAATTGACTCAACAACAAGGTAAAGGGAAAGCTGAAAAACTTCGTGCAACATCAACCCAAGTCGACCTGTTCAACTCAAGCTTCACAACCTGCCCAAGCGACAACCCTTTTTGGGAACTCGAAGCAAGTACAATTTCTCTGGACAAAGAAAAAGGCTGGGGAGAAACATATAACTCCGTTTTAAAGATACTCGATACGCCTGTTGTTTATATCCCTTATTTCACATTTCCAATTGACGATAAAAGAAAGTCTGGATTACTCACCCCGACGCTATCTAGTTCAAATAGATATGGTCTAGAAATCGTCACGCCTTATTATTTCAACCTTGCAGAAAATTATGACGCATTACTGACTCCTAGGTATATGTCAAACAAAGGGCTGCAATTGCAGGGCGAATTCCGCTATTTAACAGAACAACATACCGGAACTATCGCAGCTGAGATATTGAGCAACGACAAATCAGAAGCAAATTTAGATGAACGTTATTTAGTTCATTGGCAGCAAAAAAGTTATTTTAACGATTTTTGGCGTGCAAATATTGATGTAACGAATGTGAGTGATGACAATTACTTAACAGACTTAGGATCAAACTACGCAAATCAAACGGATACTCATTTGGCGCGAAAAGGCCAACTAAGCTATCTTGGAGAAGATTGGCTTGTCGATTTGCAGGTACAAAATTTTGAAGTATTGGGTAACCACGTAGAATCCTACTCTGCGTTTCCAGAAATCACAATTAAAAACCGTACTCCAGAAGAGTACCTAGGCGCTGACTGGCGTTTCACTGGACAAATGAGTCACTTTAAGAACAGTGATGCTCAAATCACGGACGCAACCCGTCTTCACCTTGAGCCAAGTGTAACCTACAACCTCAGTGATTACGCTTGGTCATTCGACTCAAAGTTTGCTCTTCTGCATACGCATTATGAACAAAATGGTCATTTTAGTGAGAGTGAATACGCAGAATCAACTTCACGCACGTTACCTAAGGTCCGTTTGCACGGACAATTAAACTTGGAGCGAAGCACACATTTCTTACTCGCCGATGGTACGCAAACATTAGAACCTCAGATCCAATATTTATACACACCTAAAAAGGATCAAAGCAAAATCGGCCAGTACGATACTGTAAAGATGCAGGATGACTTTTTTGGTTTGTTTAGAGAACGTCGCTTTTCCAGCGTCGACTATATCTCTGAAGCAAATCAATTTACTCTAGGTGCAACTACTCGCTTGCTTGACAATAAAAATATTGAGCGATTCAGTTTTAGCATGGGTCAAATCATTTATCTAAGTGACTCGGTCAAACCAACAAAAAATACGCTTGATGGACGTTTTGGTGACAATAACTACAATGCACTTTTTGCAGCGGAGACCAAAATACACTGGCACCCAAGATGGTACTTTTCAGGTGGTATACAATATGATGCCGACGAAAAGGACCTGATCCGTTCGCATATGACAATTGACTATCGAGGCAACAATAAAAAGCTGGTACAGTTGAACCATCACTATGCTAACGATGTCTCAGGTAATGAGATAGATCAAGTCGGTATCTTCACCAGCTTACCAATTGATGACAATTGGCAAGTGGTTGCAAGTTACCACCGCGATTTGACAAGTAAGCGCAGTATTGAAGTATTTGCCGGTGTGCAATACGAATCGTGTTGCTGGGCTGTTCAAATTACAGGCAACCGGACCATAGAAACGGACTTGAATCAGTCTACAAATTTTCAAGACCCGGTTTTCGACTCGAGCATAAATTTCAATTTTGTGTTAAAAGGGTTGGGGAGCAAGTCGAGATACGATGCAAGCCAATTACTGAAACAAGGTATATTTGGTTATAGAAGACCTTATTTTTTAAATAATTAACAACAAAGACTCTTATGAATTTCAAAAAGCTGTTACTCATTCCCGTACTAAGTGCCGCACTATGTCAGCCGGCGCTAGCTGAACGCATACAAATAGACAAAGTAGTTGCCACTGTTAATGATGGTGTTGTACTTCAAAGTGAAGTAGATCAAATCGTAAATCGAGTCAAAGAACAAGCAAGTCAACAAGGTACAGAGTTACCATCGGACAAAGTATTGCGTATTCAAGCAACTGATAAATTGATTGATGAAACCTTAATTTTGCAGCTTGCAAATAGAATGGGTCTAACTATCTCTGACGCCCATTTAGATCAGACTTTAGCAAATATCGCAAAAGAGCAAGGTGGCACCATTGTTGACCTTCGCAACTCAATTGAAGAAGCTGGTGACAGTTTCCAAGCTTATCGAGAGGAAATACGAAAAGAGATCACGGTCGGACAAGTTAAGCGCAGCGCAGTTGATAGAAGAGTTTACATAAGTCCACAAGAAATCGATAACTTGAATAAAATCCTCGCACAACAAACAGGTCAAAGCGAGGAATACAATATCGGCCACATTCTGATAAAAGTAGAAAGCAAAGCAAACCCTGAAGAAATTGCAGAAGCCAGAGAGCGTGCAGAAAACGTCATTAAGTTCTTAAACGACGGAAAAGAGTTTAAGCGCATTGCAATCGCCTCATCAGGTGGCGCCAATGCACTTGACGGTGGTCAGCTAGGCTGGATGGGTATCAATGAGATGCCAACGCTATTTGCCGAAGCCATCAAAGGTAAAAAGAAAGACGAATTAGTTGGTCCATTGCGTTCAGGAGCTGGCTTCCACATAGTTAAAGTTCAGGATGTCAGAGGGCGTGAGGTTGTCGAAACAGTTGAAGTTCGCTCAAGACACATTCTATTAGAACCGTCTATTATTCTAAGCGAAGAAAAAGCCCGTGATATGTTAGCAGGGTTCGTCAAAGATTTAAGAGCTGGCACAGCGGATTTTGCCGAACTTGCAAAAGAGCATTCTCAAGATCCAGGCTCAGCACTCAAAGGCGGTGAATACGATTGGACAGATCCAACTACGTATGTGCCAGCATTTAGAGACACGCTGTTAAGCCTTGAGCAAGATGAGATCAGTGAACCATTTCGCAGTAAATTTGGTTGGCATATTGTACAGCTTCTAGATAAGCGCGTTGCAGATAAAACTGAACAAGCAAAAATGAATAGAGCGCACCAACTATTGTTTAGAAGAAAATTCAAAGAAGAAAGCTTCAAATGGATGAGAGAAATGCGAGAGCAAGCTCACGTTGAAGTACTAGAGAGCAAATAAGAAGAGTGTATATGAGCTTGAGAATAGCTATTACTCCTGGTGAGCCTGCTGGAATTGGCCCTGATTTAGTGATTAAGTTAGCGCAACAAAGCTGGCCTGCCCAGCTTGTTGCAGTTGTAGACCGTACCATACTGGAACAAAGAGCCAGTGAGCTAGGTTTAGAGATTGAATTACTCCCATTTGATCCTCAACAAGATGTAACGCCCGCAGGACCTAAACAACTGTACTACCTTCAAGTAGACAAGGGATGTGACGTTGTTCCAGGACAGCTTGATGAACAAAACGGTCAATATGTGCTAGATACGCTGCGTATAGCTTCCGAGAAAAATATGGATGGCACCTTTGATGCTGTTGTCACAGGGCCTGTCCACAAAGGGATAATTAATAGAGCAGGTATCTCATTTAGTGGTCATACCGAATATTTTGCTCATCAATCCAACACACCAGATGTGGTAATGATGCTCGCTACGACAGGGTTAAGAGTTGCTTTAGCCACTACTCACATACCTCTGGCCTATGTTTCAAAGGCAATAACACAAGAGCGCCTGACTAAGGTTGCAAACATTCTCTACCATGACTTGCAAACTAAATTTGGTGTTGAAGACCCAAGGATCTTAGTGTGCGGCCTAAACCCTCACGCTGGAGAAGGCGGACATTTAGGGAATGAAGAAATTGATACAATTTCGCCAGTACTTGAAAAGCTCAACAATGAAGGCAAGAACTTCATAGGCCCTCTTCCTGCTGATACACTTTTTCAAGCCAAATACCTAGATAATGCGGATGCAGTACTGGCAATGTATCACGATCAAGGATTACCTGTGTTAAAATATAAAGGATTTGGAAACTCAGTTAATATTACTTTGGGATTGCCGTTTATAAGAACCTCGGTAGATCATGGCACTGCACTTGATCTCGCTGCATCTGGTGATGTGGAAGTAGGTAGCTTTGAATTAGCAATTCACGAAGCAATCAAGCTTGCAAGCAAGAAAATACAGAATTCATGACAGATAAAGTACATTTGGGCCACCGCGCCCGCAAAAGATTTGGTCAAAACTTTTTAAATGACGATAGCATCATTGATAAAATTGTCACAGCGATTGACCCTACTCCGAACGACAACTTAGTGGAAATTGGACCTGGCTTAGGGGCAATTACAGAGCCCGTAGTTGAGCTAAGTGGCAAACTCACAGTTGTTGAGCTGGACAGAGATCTTGCAGAGCGCTTAATTGCGCATCCCACGATGGGAAGCAAGTTAACAGTCCATCAGGGCGATGCAATGAAGTTTGATTTTGCTAACCTAGTCAGTGAAACAGCTAAGCTAAAAATATTTGGTAACCTACCATATAATGTCTCTACTCCACTGCTTTTTCATTTATTTGAGTTTGCAGATCAAGTTGAGCACATGCACTTTATGCTGCAAAAAGAGGTAGTTAACCGTATGGTCGCAGGGCCTGGTTCGAAGGCATATGGCAGACTAAGTGTGATGACGCAATACTACTGCCATGCGATGCCGGTTATTGAAGTTCCGCCAACTTGCTTTAAACCTGCTCCTAAAGTGGACTCAGCCGTTGTTCGATTGATCCCAAAGGATGCCAGTCAACGCAGCGCTAAAAGCACGAAAATACTAAATACCGTCTGTTTAGAGGCCTTTAATCAGCGACGTAAAACGCTGCGCAACAGCCTATCAAATTTACTAACGGTAGAAGAAATAACTCAACTTGGGATAGACCCGTCACTTCGTGCGGAAAATATCTCTCTTTCTCAATTTATCGAAATTGCCAACTGGATTTATGACAACAAACAGTGAATTAGGATCACCGATAAAGGTATCTGTTGAGACATTTTATGTTGAAGCTCAATCTCAACCAGAAAAAGACAAATACGTTTTTGCTTATACTATTACGATAAAGAACCATAGCCTGTGTAGTGCAAAATTGGAAAGTCGCTATTGGTTGATCACCGACGCCAATGGCAAAGAGACTGAAGTTGAAGGCGACGGTGTTGTGGGTGAACAGCCAACAATCCGACCTGGTGAGAGCTATCAATACACCAGTGGTGCTGTATTAGATACTCCCGTAGGTACAATGGAAGGCTATTATTTAATGCGTAATGAGTTTGGTTCGGAGTTCAAGGCTCCAATAAAAGTCTTCAGGCTCAACCGACCAGATATTCTGCACTGATAACATGGCAAGTTACGCTATAGGTGATTTACAGGGGTGTTATACCCCTTTTAAAAAACTACTTGAAGCCGTTGATTTTAACCCGAGCCAAGATCATTTGTATTTGGTAGGTGATCTAGTTGCTCGTGGACCAGACTCACTGGCTTGCATGGAACACGTCACCTCTTTGCAAAACTCCGTTACTGTAACGCTTGGTAACCACGATTTGCACCTGCTGTCGACAGTATTAAATAAAAGAGCGCCTAATCCCAAAGATAAACTAGACACTCTTTTAGCAAGTAGCGCATTACCGACCTATTTGTCTTTTTTACAATCTCAGCCCCTATGCACCTATTTGCCAGAATTTGATAGTTTTATCTCTCATGCTGGAATTCACCCATTTTGGCATATAGAACAAGCACTTGAGTTATCAAAATGGGCACAATCTTGTTACCAGAGCCCACATGCTGCAGACTTTTTGTCAGGTATGTATGGCAAAGAGCCTGCGATAGAAATTACTCACGACAATCCGCAAACTAAATTCAACACCATCGTCAATGTGTTTTCTAGAATGCGATTTTTGACTAAAGATTGGCAACTAGATTTCGAGAGTAAAGGCAGCCAAAACGATGTTGATCATTTACAGCCTTGGTTTAGTCACCCAAGATTTAAAACGAGCAGCACGCGTTTCGTATTTGGTCACTGGGCTGCACTCGAAGGAAAAACATCTGTGAGCAATGTCGTTGCTTTGGATACAGGATGTGTATGGGGTGGTCCAATGACAATGATAAATCTGTCCACAAATGAACAAATTTACAGCAAATAGTCAAAAACCATCCGTTTTTACTGAATTTTATATTCACATCTGCTATAAAATACTTAACTAATGCGCAATAAATCCGATAAGTGGTTGTACTGCTTTAACTTGATGGTATGTCTGTATGAATTTAACCGTTAGCCAACGTATTTGGGGTGGCTTTATAATAATTACCCTGCTTTTATTGTTAATTGGAGTGAACTCACTGCTTAGGATTGCAAATATTGATAGTTCCACTCAATTGGTCAACAACTTATCACTGCCAGCGCTAGACCGAAGTGCCGCATTGCAAATCGAGTTTACGCAGATGAGTAAAATAGCTCAGGCGAGTTACTTCACACAATCTAGCAGTGATCTAAACAACTTAAAGGCAACTTTTAATACTCGCCAAAGTACTTTTGAAAAAAGCTACTCTGCGCTCAATCAAGTTGTCAGAGATGAGCCTACTCTCTATGATAGTAGCAAAGATGTATCTGCAAGCTTTGGATCATTTTCCAAATCGGTTAACGCCTTGTTCGCTGATAAATCACTAGAACTTAGCCTCAACAAACAGCTTGTCGCTCAACTTGAAGAAGCTGAAATTGCCGCAGATGATGCTGCGACTGTGGTTGTCGATATTCTTGATTTAGAAGGTTTCGAGTCATTAAATGCCCGCGCATATCAAGCGGCAAATAAACTGGAGAACTCATTTAGCTCTCTGGCTACAAGTAGCGCGGACATACTGACAATTAATGAAGCCAGTACATTAGATATTGTTAAAAAAGAACAAAGCTATGTGTTTGAAGACATTGACCGCAACCTAGAATTAATGCGCAGTACTGTTGCCCAATTAGATGAAGACTTACTCAATGATCTGGACGCTTACTACAGCGCGTTGAAAGATCAGCTTCAGGGTAGTGACAGCATTGCCAACAACCGCCAAAAGTTAATTACAGCACGTATTAGCACTCAAAATGAGCTAAATAACGCCGAGCAAGCAACAAAGAAAGCACTCGACCAACTTGGTGCGCTGGTAGCCCAATCCAAACAATTGGCCTTTGAAATCCAAAATGAAGTGACTGAAGACGTGTCATCTGCCAACATCGCTACATGGACCGGTATGATTGCTGCGACCTTATTGGCCATCGGCATTGCCTATTTTACAGTCAGCCGCATTACCAAACCTCTGGCTGAAGTAAACCGTGTACTTGATATCGTTGCAAAAGGCGACATGACACACTCTTTAGATGCGTCTGCAAAAGATGAATTTGGTGAGTTAGCGCAAAGTTGTAATACACTTATCACTAGCCTGAAAGAGCTTATTACAGGTATTGTGTCTCGTTCGACTCAACTTGCTGCGGCTTCAGAACAAACATCAGCTATCACAGCTGAATCAAGCCAAGCAATTAAAAGCCAGCAGTCTCAAGTTGAACAGGCGGCAACTGCAACTACAGAAATGAGCAGCACGGCACATGGCGTGAGCAATAGTGCTCATCAAGCGCTTGAAGAAATTAAAAATGCGGATCAAGAAGCTGAGCGTGTCAAAGGGATTTCGCATGACAATAAACGCACTATTGAACAGCTAGCTCACGAAGTAGAAGAGGTATCTACCGTGATCAATAAGCTGCACCAAGATAGCTCCGCTATTGGTGGTATTTTGGATGTTATTCGCGGTATTGCTGAACAAACCAACTTGCTTGCACTGAACGCGGCTATAGAAGCTGCCCGAGCAGGTGAACAAGGTCGAGGCTTTGCGGTAGTTGCTGATGAAGTAAGATCTCTTGCAAGTAAAACACAAGAGTCGACGCAAGAAATCCAATCGATGATCGAATCATTGCAAGCTGGTGCAGAAGAAGCCGTAACAGCTATGTCCAAAGGTCAACAGCAAGCTGAGTCTTGTGTGTCACAAAGTGATATAGCCAATGAAGCATTGAATTGCATTACCGATGCGGTATCAAGAGCTCATGATGTAAGTGAAGAAATTGCCACAGCAGCCAATGAGCAACAACAAGTTTCTCAAGAGATCAGCGAGCGACTGGAGTCGATTGTCGCAATTGCAGAACAAACTGCTGAGGGCGCTAATCAAACCTCAACTTCAAGTTCTGAAGTTGCTAAGCTTGCTGAGGAACTACGACTGTCAGTGTCTCAATTTAGAGTTTAATACTGCAAGGTCAACCCAAATCTTGTAATTGCCTGTTGTAACGTTATCTTCAGGCAAAAAAAATCGCCCTTATGGGCGATTTTTTTATAACTGCTATCAGTCAATTAAAATAGCGAATTAGCTTTCGCCACCACATTGTCGACTGTGAAACCAAAATGTTTAAATAGCTCGCCTGCTGGCGCTGACTCACCAAATGTGCTCATACCTACAATCGCACCATTCAAGCCAACATACTTGTACCAGAAGTCTTCAATGCCCGCTTCGATTGCCACACGGCGTGTTACTGAAGCTGGTAGAACAGACGCTTTGTACTCTGCAGATTGTGCATCGAATACATCAGTAGAAGGCATAGATACCACTCTTACTTTCTTACCGTCTTGACGAAGTTGTTCAGCCGCTTCCACCGCAAGTTGCACTTCTGAGCCTGTTGCAATCAAAATCACATCAGGGTTTGAATCACAGCTAAGCACGTAGCCGCCGCGTTTAATTGCTGCTACTTGCTCTTCTGTACGAGCTTGCTGTGCAAGGCCCTGTCGAGTGAAAACTAGCGACGTTGGACCGTCCTTACGCTCGATTGCTTGTTGCCAAGAAACTGCAGACTCAACCTGATCACATGGACGCCAGCTAACAAGGTTTGGTGTCATGCGCATATTTGCAAGCTGTTCTACAGGTTGGTGCGTTGGACCATCTTCACCTAGGCCAATGGAATCGTGAGTGTAAACGAAAATACTAGGCTGCTTCATAAGCGCGGCCATACGTACAGCGTTACGTGCATATTCCATGAACATCAGGAAAGTCGCACCGTATGGGATAAAGCCTTTGTGTAAAGCAATACCATTCATAATCGCTGACATGCCAAATTCACGTACGCCGTAGAAGATATAGTTACCAGATGCATCATCTGCTGTCAGGCCTTTTGAACCTTCCCACAGCGTCAAGTTTGAACCTGCAAGGTCTGCTGATCCGCCCATAAACTCTGGTAAAATTGGGCCAAATGCGTTTAATGCATTTTGTGACGCTTTACGCGTTGCCGGGTTTGCTGGGTTTGCTTGCAATTCAGCAATATAAGCTTCTGTTTGCTCAGTCCAGTTTGTCGGCAATTCACCCTTTGTACGGCGCTCGAACTCAGCAGCCAATTCAGGGTAGTGCATTTGGTATTCCGTAAATTTAACTAGCCATTCGCTTTGGATTTGCTGGCCGTGTGCCGAACCATCCCATTTAGCATAAACGCCTTCAGGGATCTCAAAAGCACCATGCTCCCAGCCTAGGAATTCACGAGCTGCTTTGATCTCGTCATCACCTAAAGGTGCGCCGTGACAATCATGGCTTCCTGATTTATTTGGTGAACCGTAGCCAATCACAGTTTTACAACAAATTAATGTTGGTTTACCCGTCTCTGCGCGTGCAGCTTCAATCGCAGCTTTAATTGCTTCACTGTCATGACCGTCGACCGCCGGAATTACGTGCCAGCCGTATGCTTCAAAGCGCTGTGGCGTATCATCGCTAAACCAGCCTTCCACTTCGCCGTCAATTGAAATACCGTTGTCATCCCAAAACGCGATTAGCTTGCCTAGTCCTAATGTACCAGCTAAAGAACACGCCTCATGAGAAATACCTTCCATAAGACAGCCGTCACCTAAAAACGCATAAGTGTAGTGATCAACAATGTCATATTCATCGCGGTTGAATTGCGCCGCTAATGCCTTCTCAGCAATTGCCATGCCTACTGCATTAGTAATGCCTTGGCCTAATGGACCAGTGGTCGTTTCAATGCCCGGCGCATACCCATACTCTGGGTGGCCAGGTGTCTTAGAGTGCATTTGACGAAAGTTCTTTAAATCGTCAATAGACAAGTCATAGCCACTCAAATGTAATAACGAATAAATTAACATTGAGCCGTGGCCATTTGATAATACAAATCTATCTCTATCTACCCATTCTGGATTGTTTGGGTTGTGCTTTAAATAATCGCGCCAAAGTACCTCTGCGATGTCTGCCATGCCCATTGGTGCCCCTGGGTGGCCTGATTTAGCCTTTTGTACAGCGTCCATGGATAGAACGCGAATTGCGTTTGCAAGTTCTTTGCGAGATGGCATGGATTCTCCTACCTTTAAGTGTTTGCACGAGTGTTTTTAAAGGCCCATTTTTACCTAATAAAATTACCACTGCAATTAAAATCACAAGAAAAGTTATAAATTCACTTTGTTTTTAATGCGTAAATTGCAAGTATCTAAAAATAGACGTCTAGGCGTAAAAAAACTATGCATATAAAATTGTTTTCGTTAGAATATCTCTTCTAAAATTTTCTCGCGCTGTTTTACGCATGTTCGCGAAGCGCTTTTTTTGTGAGTATAAATAATGGCGAAACACTTATTTACTTCAGAGTCAGTTTCTGAAGGCCATCCGGATAAAATTGCGGATCAGATTTCAGATGCAGTATTAGATGCAATTCTTGAGCAAGACCCAAAGGCACGCGTAGCGTGTGAGACCTACGTTAAAACAGGTATGGTCATGGTTGGTGGTGAAGTAACCACAAGCGCTTGGGTAGACATTGAAGAATTAACACGTAAAACAGTTCGTGAAATTGGTTATACCCATTCTGATATGGGCTTTGATGCTGACTCTTGCGCAATTTTAAACACCATTGGTAAACAGTCTCCAGACATCAACCAAGGCGTAGATCGCTCTCGTCCAGAAGAGCAAGGCGCTGGTGACCAGGGTCTGATGTTTGGATATGCGTGTAATGAAACAGACGTTTTAATGCCTGCACCAATCACCTATTCTCACCGTCTTGTACAGCGCCAAGCAGCTGTACGTAAAGATGGCACTCTGCCGTGGTTACGCCCAGATGCAAAATCACAAGTAACTTTTGCATACGAAAATGGTAAACCAGTTGGCATCGACGCAGTTGTACTTTCAACTCAGCACTGTGATTCAGTATCACAAGATGATCTGATTGAAGCTGTAATGGAAACAATCATTAAGCCTACACTGCCTGAAGAGCTAATTACCGAAGCGACAAAATTCTTCATCAACCCAACTGGACGCTTTGTTATCGGTGGTCCAATGGGTGACTGTGGTCTAACTGGTCGTAAAATCATCGTAGATACATACGGTGGTATGGCAAGACACGGTGGTGGTGCTTTCTCAGGTAAAGATCCATCAAAAGTAGACCGCTCAGCTGCATATGCAGGTCGTTATGTTGCTAAAAACATTGTAGCGGCAGGCCTTGCTGATAAGTGTGAAATCCAAGTTTCTTATGCTATCGGTGTAGCTGAACCAACTTCTATCAGCATTGATACTTTTGGTACTGGTAAACTTGAAGAAACACGCCTAATTGAGCTAGTTCGTGAGCATTTTGACCTTCGTCCATACGGCTTAATCACAATGCTTGATCTAGAGCGTCCAATTTATCAGCCTACTGCTGCATATGGTCACTTTGGTCGTGAAGAGTTCCCTTGGGAAAAAACTGACAAAGCAGAAGCACTTAAAGCAGTTGCTGGACTTTAATAGTCTAAACTATGTTAGTAAAAAGGCGCTTGTTAAGGCGCCTTTTATATATCTTAACCAATTAAAAATTCCTCAACATCCTCTTTCATATCCGTGTAATCATCGTCACTCAAATCCAATGCCAACATCACATCATCTCTGAAAGCATGCCAGTCTGCACAACTTCTAAAGTGTTTAATTTCAAAAGAGAAGTTTTCTGCAAGTTTTAATGTAGCGAGGATTTTCTTTTCAAGATCAGAATCACTATCTTGGAAGAAGTGCGCATCATGATGACGCAATATAATTTGACATACCCTTTTGGGCAGGTGCCACGAACTCGCCAAGTAATACCCTACAACAGTGTGATTTGTGGGGTATTGTTCTGATTCGTATTCTATCAATGAGTGTTCAGGCCGCTGTGTTGCGCGCATTAAAACGTCATTGTAATCCTGAAATCGCATAGCCATTGCAGGGATCCCTGCATCGTGAAATAGTCCAAGCAACTGTAAATCTTCGATGGGGACAGGTGTTTTAGTCTGTTTTCCAATGAGCATGGCCACTTGTGATATGTCGGACGCACTATCCCAAAAGCGCTGCAGTGATATACAGCAATCATCTTGCTCAAATGCACTCTTGAGTAGATGCCCTGTCACGACTTGTGTAATGCAATTCATGCCTAAAAACATCACAGCTTGCTTTATATCTGTTATCGTCCTCGACATGCCATAAGCTGGGGAATTAATGACTTTCAATACAGCAGCAGAAGTCGCAACATCTTCTGTAATGATCTCTGCTACACGACTTAACTCAGGTTCATCTTGATTCAGCTCATTTTGTAAACTTTGCAGTATTTCCGGTTTGGCAGGCAAATTGAAACCAGACCGTAAGTCAGCTAAGACTTTGTCATCAATATCTATCATAGGTCACCTATGTGGTGGCATTGATTTTAGTGTAGTAGATGAAATTTGACCTGTCGCGACTATTTAATAAACTCCAACAATCTCCGATTAACGGCCGATAGTCACTTTGCTACAAACCATTTAACCAACTATTGATGCAGTATTTATACACAGGGATAAAATTTAAATTACTATCTATTGGTTTGAAAATTCGCGCTTTTTTTAAAAGGGGGCAAATTCACACGAGAAAAACATCAAAGCGCTTGCGAATTTACTAAGCATGTAAGTTTGAAAGTAGAGTGCTAGAACACACCCTACCTTTATCACGGAATTAACAGTCTACCAATAGGGTTCACAATTGATAGATGCTTGTCTACTTTGCTCCATGGCACTTATTAAAAAATCTGACTTTTGCTGAAGCCAAGTAAGTATATCTGAAAATGACTGAGCATCTTGGCCCTCACACAAACGCTTCAAATAGTGCAGCGTTTCTAATTCATAGATACCAGCAAGAATATCCATCCAAGGCGCTCTAAAGCTATGCCTCTCCCCTTCCTCAAAAAGTGCACCAAAGCAATTGCCACTTAGCAACATTTCCTCAATATGAGGTCTTGTTTGTACATATTGTTCGACTGCCATCGCTTGTTTGTCCGGAAACATGCCCCTGAGTTTTTTCCACTCTTGGTCAAATGTTTTTTTGGTCATACCACGAACACTGCTTTGGGCCGACTTAATTGCATTTTGATCCCAGTTTTGACGCCAGCTTTTCTCTATCAACCATCGTGTGAGTGACAGCAACAATTTGTTGTAACGCGGGCAGTGAAACAGATCTTCTAAATCAGTTTTTGTCGGTTGTACGCTCTTTAAATCATCAATTATTTGCGACAATTCAGGCGCATTATGGATGCGCTTATAATAAGCGTGACGTTTAGAGGTGTATGTTTTCAAATAAATAGCACTCTCAACCCACTCAAGCTCACCCAACAGCCATTTTAATTCCTTGCGAAGACTATCCGTGGTTTCCTTTGCTACAAATTCCTCAAACAGCCAAAAAGCATGTCTGACTAAACGTACCCCATCAATAATGCGCTTCAACGTTTTTAAACTCGGCTCGTTGACGTAGCATTGCTCATGTTTTTGCACAAGTTCAATGGCATAGTTAACTGTTTTTATAAATGCTTGCTCTTGATTCATGTCACCAGACAAAGGCACAAAACCAATTTCACTGTTTGGTTGCAGTGGCATATCATCTGCCAACCTGTAACCTCTTGCCGCTTTCGAATAAAAACCTAATCGCATACCAACTTGTGACACAAGCTGCTCTGCCAATAAAAAGAGGTCCGTACGCTCACCTTCAACCAGTTCAATTTCAAGTTCAGAAATAGGCTCTGACTTACCGCTTGCAGAGACCTCTCCTTTGTCCAATACCACCTCAATCAAACTGCCAGCGTCAGTTTCGATTAGCCACGTTCGACGAATAAAATTGGTCGTAAAAATAGGAAAGAGGTTTTCTGAAATAGGCTCTAAACGCATTCCCATCGGCCAAATAGCCGTGTCGAATGCAAAAATATCTGGTTTTCTACCATTTAACGGAAGGTTGTACTCTGGACGCTGGTGAAGACCACCCAACACTTCTCCCGAAAGTTTGATTGTTTGCTCACATTCGTCATTTACACATCGCGTACGCAAACCAATATCAAGCGCTCTTAGCTCTCTGCTGGGCGTATCGTAGTATGCATTTTCAAGATTTTTCGCCGGCTTATTATTAACCCGCTTCGCAAACTGTGTGATCAATGCTGGAATAAGCGGAACTTCATTATCTGAAACCAAAAACTTCAGTTCTATTTCAGTGTCCATTAGGGGGTAGGTTACCTTTATAAAATGAGAACGTTCAAAATATACAATGACACCTAATTTTGCAATCTTTTTACCTCCAATAAGCGCAAACTTCGATGTTTTGATCACATACTTCAATCTTTTCTATTCAGCGACCTGTTAATTGGATCAATATTTCGCCCCATTCGATTAAGGCAAACCACCGCTGCGATAAACGCAACATTCGGGACTGGGAAATCAGTAGTTACGAATGCTAACAAATAAAAAATCGCGATTGTCCTTTAAGCTCTTGCCAAGCGCTTTTGAAAGCCATACTATTTTGATAAATTCATATAAACCTTAAAAAAATAAGGGCTCGCGAATGATAAGACACCTCGCACTGCCGCTTTTGTTTGTTTTTGCACCATTTACGCTTTGTGCACAAGAAGTCGATGATGCAGCACCCCAGGAGCAAACGGCACAGCAGAACACGCCAAATGGCTTTATTGTTGATAACCTTTACTTATTTTTACACTCAGGCCCTGGCAAAAATTACCGTATTTTAGGCTCCGTAGAAGCCGGTACTGCAGTGCAAATCACCAATGAACAAGAGAACGACTTTGTCCGTATAATAGATAGTAAAAATAGAAATGGCTGGGTCGAGTCAAAATTTGTCACTGCTGAAGCTGGACTCAAACAGCAAGTTGGTGATTTAAGCAGCTCTTTAGCTCAAGCAGAGCAACAGCTTAACGCCCTAAAAGAGTCGGTCCCTCAATTACAAAATGACTACGATTTACTGGAAGCCCAAAATACTGAGTTACAAAAAACAATCGCAGATCTCAATACACAATTGACACAACAAGCTCAAGAAAACCAAAACCAAATTAAAGCAGAGCAGCATACCCTGCTGTCTTATGGCGGTATTATTGCGCTGTCAGGACTGATCTTGGGTGTACTCCTGACATTATTCTTGTCGCGTAGAAAAAGATACGATGGCTGGAGCTAATTTCACCTATAAAAAAACCCACTTTGTTGAACAAAGTGGGTTTAAATTAAATAACGAATATCATTAGAGTTGAAAAAATCACGGTACCCAAAGAGAAGAAAATTACTCCCATATCAGCTAAAAACCGATCACATAGAAGCTCCCTTAATGTTACATCCTCTAACTTCGTCAATTCACCTAACGACGAAAATGCTGCTAAATTGTTCACAAACGCCGCTTGTCTACCGATATCAAACCGATCAAGTGAAAGTTGTTTATAAAATCCAGGGTAAGTAGAAGAAACGTAACTTTCTATTCTCATGAGTTTATTGTTACTCACTCTTCTACAAAATAATGCCCCAGCAAAACTACATACTATTAGAAACAGATATGCCAAGTACCACCTCCTTGCCATGACGATACCTGTTCCCATTTAAATCACAATGTAGATAAAATGCAAGCTAAAAATAATACAAGTTACACAAATCTTAAACCTTTATGTGCTAATTAATTGCAATAAGTTCAACTTCAAAAATCAACAGCGAACCCGCACCAATATTACCTGTCGCTCTATTTCCATAGGCTAGATCAGGATGAATAAAGAGTCGAAACTTATCACCCTCTACCATAAGCTGCAGTGCCTCAGTCCAGCCCGCAATTACTTGTTTAGGGCTAAAGCTGATGGCTTGCCCTCGATCTACAGAGCTGTCAAAAACCATTCCATTGATTAAAGTTCCATGATAGTGAACACGTACACTATCATTGATTGTCGGGAAAGTATTTCCATCTCCCTTCTCTAATATTTCATATTGCAAACCGCTTTCTGTTGTGATCACACCTTCTTTTTTTGCATTCGATACTAAAAATTTCTCAGCATCCAAGCGATTTATTTGCGCAATTTGATTTTGCTTTTGACTATTATTAAAAATAAACCATGCCAGTCCAAAGACTAATATGGCGACCAAAATACTGGTTATAGACATAACTACTCCTACTCAGTGTCTTCAGATGATTCTTTTTCTTCGCCGTTTACTACCTGCGCTATCTGCTCAAGTCTCGCTAATGCTAGTTGATTGATGGTTCCTTTAGGGTATTTCCCCTGATTAACCTTTCCAGCGGGCACATTCATTAAAATCTCTAGCGCTTCGTCAACACTTTTAACCGCAAACAAATTAAACTTGTTGCTTGCAATTGCCTCAACAACTTCATCTTCTAACACTAAGTTTATTAAATTAGAATGGGGAATTATCACCCCTTGATTGCCCGTCAGGCCTCGCATCTTACAGAGTTTAAAAAAGCCTTCTACTTTTTCATTAACACCGCCGACCGCCTGCACTTCACCATGCTGATTAATAGAGCCCGTCAACGCCAGAGACTGCTCAATAGGTAACTGAGTAATGGCAGAAATCAAGCCACATAATTCAGCCAGTGAGGCACTGTCCCCATCTATATAGCCATAGCTTTGTTCAATCGCTATATTTGCACTCAAAGTTAAACTAAACTGCTGCGCATACTTATTACCCAGATAACCTGTCAGCAACATAACGCCCTTTGAATGAATTGATTTGCCAAGTTCAGCTTCTCGTTCAACATCAATCACACCGTCTGAGCCCGCATAAACTGTTGCCGTGATCCGTGCTGGTGTACCAAATGCCGTATCGCCTATGTGCAATACGGTCAGTCCATTTACCTTACCGACCGCTTGACCTTGTGTGGCGATTAATGTGTGTCCTTCCTCTATATCACTTAGCATATTTTCGCTAAGTTGGCCGGTGCGGTATTGTTTGCCCAGTAAGGCCTCTGTAATATGATGGTCGTCGATCATCTCTTCACCATCTTGTTTAGCGTAATAGCTAGCTTCTGCCACCAGCTCAAGTACATCTGCAAAGCGTGCAGATAATTTGCTGCGGTGCTCAGCTTGGCGATAGCTAAACTTCAAGAGTCTAACTAGCGCTTCTGCTGTCAGGCCACAATTTAAAGTTTGCTCGCAATACTCTTGAACTTTAGTTACAAACTGGTACTGCAACCTATCGCTAGAAGGCAAATAATAATCAAAGTCAGCAAGCACTCTAAAAAGTTCTCCAAACTCTTCATCATACTCACTAATGGTGTAGTACAGATCTCGAGAACCCAGTAAGATAATTTTCACATCCATGGGGATCAACTGAGGTTTTAGGGTAAAGCTACTTCCCACAGAGCTATCTTGAAATGGCAAATCATTTTTAATTTGATGTGTTTTTAATGACAGTTTGAGGCCGTCCCACACTTGCGGAGACGCTAATACTTTATCCGCATCCATAATTAAATATCCGCCATTTGCCCGATGCAGAGCGCCGGCTTGAATAGAGCGATAGCTGGTGATCAGCGAACCCTGTGCGCTTTCATATTCGATCTTACCAAATATATTGCCAAATGTTGGGTTGGGTTCATACACCACCGGTGCAGGCGCCCCTTCTTTGTATTCAATTAAAATATTTGGTGCAAAGAAATCCGTCAGCATGCCTTTGGCATCGAAATCTTCTTTTTGCTCGTCAGAGCCTGCCGAGTCATCATCCAGCCAATCCAAAACTGCTTCAACTATTTCAACACGAAGATCTTTTAAGTAACGGATCACTCCAATGTGGCTGGCATATTTATGCTCAAGCGCTTTAAGCAGCGGCTTAGTCGCAAGCTCAATCGTGGTCTTTTTCAATTTTCTGAGCTTTTCTGAGGACTCTCGCTTCCACCGAGGTAGCTCGATAAGCGCTTCGATTAAGCCATCTTCTAACTCGTCAATGGCTTCGTAAAACTGCGTCTGAACTTGTTCATCAAGTCCTGCGAATTCATTTTCATCTAGCTGTTTACCGTTGACCACAGGCACAAAGCTGACGGCCCCGTTTTCCTCTAGCATAATCACGCTTTTATTCATCGCCAGCTGCTCAACCGCTGTCAATGCCGTATTGTACTTATTGTCAAAATCTCTATCGATTGACTTTTTCTTGCGCTGATAGCCAGGGTTGTCAAATGCAGCGGGAAAGGTGTCCACAACTTCGTCCAAAAACGCATCAATATCATCAGCAAGTTTGCGGCTTTCGCCCGGCTGCATGAACATAGTGATAGGCTCTCTGTGGTCGTCATAATTATTGACGTATAGCCACTCTTTAGGTGTCGGACGTGTTTTGCTATGCGCTTCTAATTTGTCCTTGACCATAGTAAAGCGGCCTGTAGCTGCTTCGCCCATGACAAATACGTTGTATCCAGGCAGTTCCATACCAAGGGCAAAATCGAGCGCACTTTGAGCACGTTGTTGTCCTATAAAAGGTAAAGACTCGGGATAAGGGTTTTGCATACATGATCGAATATGTTGCAATGAAACAGTCGGTGTCAGCTGCTCCGAACACAGTGGCTTAATTGTTTTAGTCATTCCTGGTTTCTTTATTGTTCACACTTCGAAATACAATGTTGTGTTGTTTAAGGTGTCAGCGCCTTGCGCAAAAATGTATCGTGTCCGCATTCGCTGCAAGCCTTTATCTCAAGAGTGTGATAAACATCGGTTTTATTCCCGCAATTCTTACACACTAATTGCCCCAATGCTATCCATTCACCTTCTTTATAAACGCCATCGTGTGCAAAATCAGACATCAAAGCTTGCCACTCAAGCTGCGTTCTGTCTTCTAAATAAGCTAACTCGTATAATATTGATTCTTTAAACTCTTCCCAAGCAACACCTTGGTAATGATCGCGATGCTGTGAAATATGCTGTAGATCACGTTTGAAATAATGCTTGTAGTCATTGAGCTTGTTTTTGCCAAATTCACGCCACCTCTGCTCTTCCTTAATAAATTCATCGGCCATCTTTTTCAGCTCGTGCTCTTTCACATCTTTAAACCATTTGGAAAAATCATCAAGCCAATGTTTATAATCTGCCATGTTGCCTCCTGTTCATCTACATCTAGTCACAGCGGGAAGCCCCAACCTCTTACGTCACGTATTTGCGTTATCGTGTCCAGCCAAACACGTAAACGAAACCCATGATTGCCGACGCTGATACAACACCTGTTGAACACTTTCACATTGCATATTCAGAGTATAGAGCACTCCGCCAAAAGGGCCACGAGCCCAACAATAAAAGACATTTTCAACGTCTTTTATTGTTGGGCAATTTAAATTGACATAAATATGATTATTCCGTGCAAATTGCCCATCATATGCTGTGATCAGGCTAAGTTTTCGGGTATGCTATTGACCAATTTTACAATCAGTTTGCAAGAAGTCTGGAAACGTCAATGCAAGAGCAATACAACCCACAAGAAATCGAACCCAAGGTTCAATCCTATTGGGAAGAAAATAAAACATTTAAAGTAGTCGAAGACGAAAGCAAAGAAAAATACTATTGCTTGTCTATGTTCCCTTACCCAAGTGGTAAGCTCCATATGGGACATGTCCGTAATTACACAATCGGTGACGTTGTTTCGCGCTTCCAGCGCTTGCAAGGAAAAAATGTCATGCAGCCAATGGGCTGGGATGCATTTGGTCTACCTGCTGAAAATGCAGCAATCAAAAATAATACTGCACCTGCAAAATGGACCTACGAAAACATCGATTACATGCGTGGTCAGTTGAAGCAACTCGGCTTTGGTTATGACTGGGATCGCGAAATCGCAACATGCCACCCAGAATACTATAAATGGGAACAATGGTTCTTCACTAAGTTATACGAAAAGGGCTTAGTGTATAAAAAGATGTCAACTGTCAACTGGGACCCTGTCGACCAAACTGTACTTGCGAACGAGCAGGTAATCGATGGCCGAGGCTGGCGTTCAGGTGCGCTTGTTGAACAAAAAGAAATTCCACAGTGGTTCATTAAAATCACTGACTATGCTCAAGAGCTACTTGATGACTTAGACAAGTTAGATCACTGGCCTGAGCAAGTTAAGACCATGCAACGCAACTGGATCGGCCGCTCTGAAGGTTTAGAGATCGATTTCAAACGCGCAGACAACAATGAAAACTTTACTGTCTATACAACTCGCCCAGACACATTTATGGGCGTAACGTATGTTGCTGTCGCAGCAGGCCACCCAATTGCCTTAGAAGCGGCGAAAAGTAATGAAGATGTAGCTGCATTTGTCGAAGAATGCAAAAACACCAAAGTAGCTGAAGCTGATTTAGCTACTATGGACAAAAAAGGCATTGCAACAGGCCTGAGCGCCATCCACCCATTAACAGGCAAAGAAGTACCAATTTGGATCGCTAACTTTGTCCTAATGGACTACGGTTCTGGTGCGGTCATGGCAGTACCTGGCCATGATCAACGTGACTATGAATTTGCAACAGCTTATGGCCTAGAGATCAAACAAGTTATCAGCCCTGCGGTTGATGCTGAACAACAAGCTGATCTAACTTCTGAAGCCTTCACTGAAAAGGGCGTACTAATCAACTCAGGTGAGTTCGATGGCCTTGATTTTGAAGCCGCTTTCAACGCGATTGCAAATAAGTTAGAAAGCATCAATGCTGGCAAACGCAAAGTAAACTTCCGCCTTCGTGACTGGGGTGTTAGCCGTCAGCGTTATTGGGGTTCACCAATTCCAATGCTAAGTAAAGAAGATGGTTCAGAACTAGCTGCAACTGAAGAAATGCTACCAGTACGTTTGCCTGAAGACGTTGTAATGGATGGTGTAACTTCTCCAATTAAAGCAGATCCTGAATGGGCTAAAGCCACTGTAAATGGCGAAGCTGCATTCCACGAAACTGATACTTTTGATACTTTCATGGAATCATCTTGGTATTATGCTCGTTACTGTAGCCCGCGCTACGATGAAGGCATGTTAGAACCTGGTGCTGCCAACTATTGGTTGCCTGTAAACCAATATATCGGTGGTATTGAACACGCTATCTTGCACTTACTATACTCTCGTTTCTTCCACAAGCTGTTAAGAGATTTCGGTTTAGTTAACTCAGACGAGCCGTTTGAACGTCTGCTTTGTCAAGGTATGGTCCTTGCCGATACTTATTATCGTAAAGATGAGAAAGGCGGTGATATTTGGATCTCTCCACTGGATGTCGAAACCGAAAAAGACGACAAAGGTCGTATCATCAAAGCTTGGCACAAAGACGATGGTGAACCGGTTATGTCAGCTGGTATGGGAAAAATGTCAAAGTCTAAAAACAATGGTATTGACCCACAAACGGTTATCAAACAATACGGTGCCGACACAGTACGCTTATTCATGATGTTTACAGCCCCACCAGAGCAAACCCTTGAGTGGTCTGATTCAGGTGTTGAGGGAGCACAAAGATTCCTACGTCGTGTTTGGAAGTATGCAGTTGATGTTAAAAATGCAGGTACTGCAGATTTAGATCTAAGCAAACTATCTAGTAGTCAAAAGACACTGCGCCGTGAAATCCACAAAGCCATTGCAAAAGTCACTGATGATGTTGAACGTCGTCAAACATTCAATACAGCGATTGCAGCAGTTATGGAATTGTCCAATAAACTGACAAAGGCGCCACTAGAAAACGACCAAGACATTGCGCTTGCAAATGAAGCGCTAAATGCAATTATCATCATGCTTGCACCAATTACACCACATATGTGTCACGAGTTGTGGGAACAACTTGGTCACCAAGGTGAAGTATTGGATGCCGCTTGGCCAACAGTAGACCAAAGTGCTTTGGTTGAAGATGAGAAACTGATTGTTGTTCAAGTAAACGGTAAACTGCGTGCAAAATTAACTGTTGCTTCCAACGCAACACAAGAGCAAGTTGAAGCAAAAGCCTTTGCAGAAGAAAACGTCACTAAATTCACAGATGGCAAAACCATTCGTAAAGTGATTTATGTGCCGGGTAAGCTGTTAAATGTGGTTGCCAACTAATGATTGGCTTAGTTAAGCGAGTCATTTTAGCAGCAAGCCTTACCGGCTTGGCTGCTATGCGCGCGCTTGCTGGCATAAAAAATGGGCTAGCAATTGTGCTAGTCTGTTTGACTGTCACAGGCTGTGGCTTTCATCTAAAACAAGCATCGTATATCCCTGAAGATCTGAGGGTGTTGCATCTAACAGGAGAGGACCAAAAGTCAGCTTTATACGAGCAACTGAAATACGAGTTGCAGCGCTCACAAGTCAAAATTAACGATGAGATTGCAGGTAAAGATAGTAAAAATGCAGCGGAGCTTCACTTATATAGAGATGCGCTGAGCAGGCAGCCACTGAGCCTATTTCAAAATGGCCAAGTTGCACAGTATGAGCTTGCATATAAAGTTTCCTACCGCCTATCTCGCCCGGATCAAGAGCCTTTTGAACAAAGTTTCGAGCTTTATCGCAACTACCAAGATGATCCAACTAACTCACTTGCCAAATCCAAAGAAATGGAAATCATCCTATCTGAGATGCGCAAGTTAGCCACTAAACGAATTATTCGCGAACTGTCACAACTCTAATGCGCTGTTATGCAAATCAACTAGCAGGCCAGTTAAGTAAAGGCCTGCACCCTTTCTACCTTGTTTTTGGTGAAGAGCCTTTCCAAGAAGGAAATTGTGTTTTAAATATCCGTCAAGTAGCTAAAAAGCAAGGGTTTGATGAAGTCATCAAGTTTGCGCTGCTGCCCGGCTTCGACTGGCAAGAACTCATTGCCCAATACAACAGTATGTCGCTTTTTAGTGCTCGTACAATTATCGAACTTGATCTAAACCAACAAAAGCCTCCTACGCAAGGTGTCAACATCTTAAAAGAGCTGGCAGCAAACATAAACCCAGATGTCATATTGATAATAAAGGGCGCAAAGGCGGGCCAAGATATTCAACGCTCAGCCTGGTTTAAAGCACTCGACAAACAAGGTTTGTTTGTACCTTGTTATGCCCTCACAGGCTACCACTTAGAAAGGTGGTTAGATGACGAATGCAAACGTTTAAAAGTCAATTTAAAAAGCGACGCCAAACGCAGCTTACTTTTGGCAACAGAAGGTAACTTGCTTGCCACATATCAAGAGCTTGAAAAGCTGTCGCTGCTCTATAAAGACGCTTTGATTGATCAACAGCAACTTATGAGTGGCTTACTCAATCAAGCCAAGTTCGATATTTTCGATCTCAATGATGGCTTGTTGAAGGGCAATGCAAAATATATCGTGAAAATACTCAATAAGTTAGCGACTGACAATGTTGAACCAACCAGTGTTGCTTGGACAATACAAAACCAAGCGCAGACTTTACTCGCTATGAAGCGCGCATTGGTACAGGGCCAAGCCATTGCGCCACTGTACAAGCAATATAATATTTGGAAAAACCAGCAGCAGTCGACTCAACAAGCTTTAGATAGACTCACGATCGCCCAGCTAGAACATATTATATCGCTGCTCGCACAGTTTGATTCAGCCTTCAAAAGCAATGGGCTTAGCGCCCCATTCCAAGGTCTTGCACATATCGCATTAAGTTTTTGTCAGCCGATAAACTTCCCTATGCCCTTTACTGACAATTCTAACCAACTAGGAGCTCAGCACTGATGATTGCACTTTTTGGCGGTACCTTTGACCCGATCCACTTAGGGCACATCAACATGGCCAAACAGTGTTTAAAGGAATTATCCCTTACTTCTGTATCCTTTATGCCAAACGCAACACCTGTGCATAAAAAAGGCCCAAGCATAGCCACCGAGCACCGCTTGGCGATGTTAAAATTGGCCACTAAAGAGGAATCAAGGTTTAACATCGATACTAGGGAAATTACACGCACTGAGCCCTCGTATACCGTCTTAACTTTACAAGAGCTAAGGGCTGAGTACCCCAATACCCCCATCGCTTTTTTGATGGGTATGGACTCTTTTAATAGCCTTAGCAGCTGGTATCAATGGCAAACAATCACGCAACTATGTCATATAGTGGTATATGCAAGGCCGGGCGATAAATTAACGCCGTGCTCGCAGCTCGCCCAGTACCTAGAGCAAGCCAAGATAACCTGCCCAGACTCATTGCACCTAGTTCAAGCAGGGAAATGTTACTTTTTGAGCGGCGAGCCTTTTTCCGCCGCATCGAGCGAAATTCGTACGGTAATAAAATCCGGCCAGTCCGTTGAACCTTGGCTGCCAGAGTCGGTCATAACCTATATTAATAAAAATAAACTGTACACACTTTAACTGCCACTGATCGACTTGATAATTCTACTAGAAAACATGTTAGAATTGCGCCCTTATTAGTAGTGTACACAGTAAAGAGATTCTGATTTGGATTCAAAACAACTTTTAGACTTTGCCCTAGATAAAGTCGATGATATGAAAGCCCGTGACATTGTGAAGTTAGATGTCCGCGAAACGTCCTCAATCACTGATTATTTAGTCATTTGTTCAGGCAACTCGAAACGCCACGTTCAATCAATTGCAGACCACGTAGCCAAAGAAGCTCGTCATGCCGGTGAAACACCGCTAGGCCACGAAGGTCAAGATGTAGGTGAGTGGGTACTTGTTGACTTGGGAGACGTTGTTGTGCATGTCATGCAAGACCAAACTCGTGATTTTTATGATCTAGAAAAGCTTTGGGGCTAGTGTGAAGATTCAGTTAATTGCGGTTGGTACAAAAATGCCAGCGTGGGTGGAAACTGGCTTCAAAGAGTATCAACGTCGCTTTCCAAAAGATATGCCTTTAGACTTGATCGAGATCAGCGCAGGTAAGCGCGGTAAAAACGCAGATATCAAGCGCATTTTACAACAAGAAGGCGAAAAAACACTGGCGGCCATCCCGAAAGGAAATCGCATCGTTACATTAGAAGTAACTGGCAAACCTTGGGATACACACCAACTAGCAACTAACATGGAAAAATGGCAGCTCGATGGTCGTGACGTCAGTTTACTGATCGGTGGACCTGAAGGGCTGGCACCAGAATGTATTGCCGCATCGGAGCAAAAATGGTCGCTCTCCAACCTAACATTGCCCCACCCTCTGGTAAGAATTGTCGTTGCTGAAAGTCTATACCGAGGTTGGAGCTTAAATAACAACCACCCGTATCACAGAGAATAAGCCATCCATGATAAAAAACCGGCCAACGATCCGCGACCATAGCGCTGAAGCCAACCTGTTTGCACGACGCGCTTTTGTTGGCTTCGTTTTTGTCGTTATTCTTATTGGTGTGCTGCTTAACAACATCTATACGCTACAAGTTGAAAAGCACGAAACTTATCAAACCCGCTCCAATGATAATCGCATTAAAGTTATTCCTATCGCCCCTAACCGCGGATTAATTTACGATAGAAATGGCGTCCTGTTAGCCGAAAACAGGCCAGTTTATAATCTAGAAGTAATTCCTGAGCAAGTTGACGACCTGACATTATCGCTGGAACAACTCGGTGAAATTATCAATATTACAGAAGCGCAAAAAGCAGCTGTAAAAAAAAGTAATCGACGCTCTCGGCGCTTTAAAAGCCAAATTCTTAAGGCACGTCTCAACGAACAAGAGGTCGCAATTTTCGCGGTCAATCAGCATCGCTTTCCCGGTTTTAGTATTGAAGCGAGGTTAGCCCGACATTATCCCTATGGTGACGCACTGACCCACGCCTTAGGCTATGTATCTCGACTCAACAAAAAAGAACTCAGTGAACTAGAATCTCAAGGGCTTGCCAAAAATTATCGTGCCACTCATGACTTTGGCAAACTCGGGATCGAAAAGTTTTATGAGCAACGCCTCCATGGCCAAGTGGGCTCTCAACGCGTAGAAGTCAATAATCGCGGCCGAATTATTCGTTCGTTGAGCATTGAGCACCCAAAGCCTGGAGAAGACTTGGTATTGACGTTAGACATTGGACTACAAAAAATTGCCCAAGAAGTGCTTGAGGGCGTGCGTGGGGCCATTGTCGTTATGGATCCCAAAGATGGTGGGATCCTAGCGCTCTACTCAAACCCTAGTTACGACCCCAATTTATTTGTTCATGGTATCAGTAGCAAAGATTATCGCGCGCTGCTTAATCCAGATAGGCCACTAATCAATCGCGCAACTCAGGGGCGATATGCACCAGCTTCCACTGTCAAACCTCACCTTGCTATTTTGGCTTTAGAGGAAGGGGTGGTCAAAGAGAACACAAAAATTTGGGATCCTGGATTTTTCCAGATACCCAATGTAGAACACCGCTGGCGTGACTGGTTGCGCTGGGGGCATGGCCATGTGGATGTTTACGAAGCCATTGAGCAGTCATGTGACACGTACTTTTATGAAACTGCTTACAAACTTGGCATCACTAAAATTAGCAATTTTATGAGCCAGTTTGGGTTTGGTGATTTATCGGGGATTGATATACATGAAGAAACCCCAGCGATCATGCCGACCACTGAATGGAAAAGACAACGCTTCAAAGAGTCTTGGTGGCCAGGAGATACCATCTCTGTCGGCATCGGCCAGGGATATTGGACCGCGACACCAATGCAAATAACCAATGCGGTCTCTATTTTGGTCAATAAAGGCATTCATCGTCCGCCTCACTTAGTGCAAGTTGCAAAACAAAATAACAACGTGGAGCAGATGTATACTGAGGAAAAACCACCTGTCGTGTTAAAAGATCCCCATAATTGGCAAATTGCCCTTGATGCCATGCATAACACAGTCAAAAAAGCGACTGGTACAGCACACAAAGCATTTAAAGGAGCAAGCTATGATCCTGCTGGTAAAACAGGTACTGCACAAATAGTGAGTATTGCGCAAGGTGAAAAGTATGATGCTGAAAGCTTAAAAGAAAAACATCGAGATAATGGCATTTATGTAGGATTTGCGCCTTTTAATGACCCCAGAATTGTCGTCACCGTTATTGTTGAAAACCAAGGGGGTGGTTCAACTATTGCGGCCCCAATCGCACGTAAACTTATGGATTATTATTTTGAGTCCTACCCAAGCGACACGGAGGGTAAATGAACCAATTGAGAAAGCGCCGTTCATTTTGGCAACGAATTCACATTGATTTTCCTCTGCTAGCTGCACTGCTTGTCATGATGATTGGTAGTTTAGCCGTCGTTTACAGTGCCAGCGGCCAAAACATGGACATGATGGCTCGTCATGCAACACGGATGCTTGGTGCCATTATCGCCCTTTTTGTAATGGCCCAAATCTCCCCTAACACATTAAAAAGGTTGGTCTTTCCACTGTACACAGTGGGGTTGGTTATGCTCATTGGGGTATTCTTTTTTGGCATTACCATCAATGGTGCAAAGCGTTGGCTAGATATTGGTGTTACGCGTTTTCAGCCATCAGAAATTATGAAGTTAGCCGTTCCTATGATGGTTGCGTGGTATATAGGTCGACAACAATTACCCCCTAAAATACTTCACCTAGTGATCGGGTTTGCTATCGTACTAGTCCCTACAATCTTAATCCAAAAACAGCCTGACTTGGGAACCTCTTTACTGATAGCCAGCTCTGGCATTTTTGTGTTGTTTTTGTCTGGTTTAAGCTGGCGTCTAATCGGAACAAGCGTGTTGTTGGCTATTCCCGGGGCGTTTGCAATGTGGCACTTTGTCATGCACGAGTACCAAAAACAGCGCGTCTTGACTTTGCTCGATCCAGAAAGTGACCCGCTAGGTGCTGGATATCATATAATTCAGTCAAAAATAGCCATCGGTTCAGGGGGAATAGAGGGCAAAGGTTGGTTGCATGGTACACAGTCACAGCTCGAATTTCTGCCTGAGCGCCACACTGATTTCATTTTTTCAGTATTAAGCGAAGAGTTTGGTCTGCTTGGTGTCGTCATGCTATTGAGTGTGTATTTATTTATAATCGGCCGTGGACTTTACATTGCTGTCAATGCACAAGAAGCATTTAGTAAGTTGCTTGCGGGCGCGCTCACCCTCACCTTTTTTGTGTATATTTTTGTCAATATCGGCATGGTATCCGGCTTATTGCCTGTTGTTGGTGTGCCACTACCTTTGATCAGTTACGGTGGGACATCAATGGTTACACTGATGGCTGGTTTCGGTATCATTATGGCAATAGCAACAGATAAAAAAATGTTACTAAAGTAATTTATGAAGAAAAACGTCCTTATTCCTTTGACTGCTTTACTACTTCTCAGCGCATGTAGCAGTCGATATCATACAAACCAAGACAAGGCACCGCTGCGTGCCCCGACAGAGCTCGAAATGCAGGATGCCAAAGTCACAAACGAGCCAAAAAGCGTCAGTGCTGGGCGGCCTTACACTGTGCTTGGCAAACACTATGCACCAATGTCAGATGAAAAAGGATTTACACAAACAGGAACTGCGTCTTGGTATGGCCGTAAATTCCATGGTTACTACACATCCAATGGTGAAACATTCAACATGTTTGACATGACTGCTGCTCATAAAACGCTGCCCTTGCCCAGTTTTGTCAGAGTCACCAATTTGCAAAATAACGTGAGCGCCATTGTTAGGGTGAATGACCGCGGGCCGTTTCATGATGATAGGGTCATTGACCTCTCTTATGCTGCCGCATACAAACTGGGTTATCATTTACAAGGTACAGCTGAGGTTAAGATTGAGGCAATTACTATTGACCGCAAAAATCCACGCTTAACTTATGTGCAAGTTGCCGCTGGCAGTAGTATGGAAAATGTACAGGCATTGGCTGTGCAACTTTCTAATAAATTTGAACTAGGTACACCCATCGCATTTGAAGATAATCTTTACAAATTGCGACTTGGACCCATTTTGGATGACCATAC
Source organism: Pseudoalteromonas sp. Of7M-16 (assembly GCF_022347805.1). NCBI lineage: Bacteria > Pseudomonadati > Pseudomonadota > Gammaproteobacteria > Alteromonadales > Pseudoalteromonadaceae > Pseudoalteromonas > Pseudoalteromonas sp. Of7M-16. The sequence continues at coordinate 116,744 of NZ_JAKRFY010000011.1, forward strand.
AGCACAAAAAGTGCTACAAACCTTACAAGAAGGTGAATTTAATAAAGCTTTCTTGCTTTACACAGAGTATGAACTTTAAAATATTCTAAAACTGAATTACATATTTTTTGTTCCGCGACTAATGCCTCCAGATAGGTATAATATGTAGTATGCAGTACAAAAATAAAATCTACTGGTTAGTCTAACAATAGAACGACTATCCAGACTAATTAAAAAGCGAGCATGATGACAGTATTTAAACCAAAAGTAGTTAAAAAAATCCTTGGTGTCGTGTGTTCTTTGTCATTGTTTTCGGCAAGTGCACAGATCATACCTTCTCCACCTCAAGTGAGCGCGAAAGGTTATTTCCTGGTCGACTTCACGACAGGTAAAGTCATCGCTGAAGGAGAAGCTGATACTAAGCTTTTACCTGCAAGTTTAACCAAAATGATGACCAGTTACGTGATTGGGACGGAAATTCTTGCTGGAAATATTTCTCCTAATGATATGGTTACCATCAGTGAAAAGGCCTGGGCAAAAAATTTCCCTGAATCTTCAAAAATGTTTATAGAAGTAGGGAAGAAAGTCAGCGTTGATGATTTAAACCACGGCATCATTATTCAATCAGGAAATGATGCATGTGTTGCAATGGCCGAGCATATAGCTGGCAGTGAAAGTGCTTTTGCTGATTTGATGAATGCACATGCTGAAAAGCTGGGTATGACCAATAGCTATTTTATCAATAGCCATGGTTTAGATGCTCCTGAGCAATTCACTACGCCCAGAGATATGGCCACGCTAGGGGCTGCGCTGATCCGAGATGTTCCTGATGAGTATGCTCTTTATAAGCAAAAATCATTTACTTTTAATGGTATCAAGCAATATAACCGTAACTCGCTGCTGTGGGATGCAAGCTTAGATGTGGATGGTATCAAAACCGGCCATACCGCAGAAGCAGGCTACAGCTTAGTCACTTCTGCAACCAAGGGCGATATGAGACTCATAGCCGTGGTAATGGGCACAGAGAGTGAACGAGCGAGAAAAGTAGAGAGCAAAAAACTGCTAAACTACGGCTTCAGATTTTTTGAAACCATTACACCTTACAAAGCAGGTGATAGCTTTGCAGATCAACGTATTTGGATGGGTAACAAAGAAACCGTTTCTTTGGGTATCACACAAGATACGCCCATTACTATTCCTCGTGGCCAGCGTAAGAATTTAAAAGCACATTTTGAGTTGGATCAAACGTTGACAGCTCCCCTTGCAAAGGGCAGTACTGTAGGTACTTTGTTCTTGCAACTTGAAGGGGAAGATATCGCCGAGTATCCACTTGTGACACTCGAAGAAATCGAAGAAGGCAGTTTCTTCAGTCGCATATACGACTACTTACGTTTACAGATCATGCAATAACCCTGTGCAGAGTATGTATATAATGCAACAGCGCCTCTACTAGAGGCGTTTTTTTTTGCTGCAAAAATGATAGAATGCCCGGCATTATTGAGGTGATGATGCCTAAGTGAAAACAATTCACATTACACAATCATCGCTTAGTATCTGTAGTGAGGAAACCGTCATGGTAACACCTGTAAAAAACACTAAGTTTGATGAGTACTTAGAATTCCCTTGTCCGTTTACTTTTAAAATTATGGGCCTAGCAAACGTAGATCTGACAGATCAAATTCTGACTAAAATGCAAGCTATTGCACCTGGCGACTACGCTCCAAAAGTAAAGCCAAGCAGCAAGGGTACTTATGAGTCTGTGACTTTGGTTGCAACGGTAACGTCAAAAGAACACATTGAGCAGATATATACCGAGTTAGGTAGTATCGAAGCGGTTCGTTACGTATTGTAATCAGGGAAGTCCATGAGCAACCATCATGTCATCATTCGTCATCTAGGACGAAAAAGTTACGAGCCAATATGGCAAAAAATGCAGCAATTCACAGATCAACGTGATGAATCTGCGCCAGATGAAATCTGGCTCGTTGAACACGATCCTGTATTTACTCAAGGTCAAGCTGGTAAAGCAGAGCATCTACTTGCGCCGGGAGATATTCCTGTTGTGAAAGTTGATAGAGGTGGCCAAGTAACTTATCACGGTCCTGGGCAGCAAATGATGTACGTGCTATTCAATTTGCGACGTCTAAAAATTGGCGTGCGTGAACTTGTTACTTGGCTCGAAGAAACCATTATTGATGCCTTGCAAGAGTATAATATCAATGCCTACGCTAAAGCAGACGCTCCAGGCGTTTACGTCGATGATCGTAAGGTGGCTTCTTTGGGATTAAGAGTGAGAAGAGGCTGTTCATTTCACGGGCTTGCACTCAATGTCAATATGGACCTTAGTCCATTTTTACGTATTAACCCATGCGGCTATGCCGGCATGGAGATGGTACAAACTAGCGATATAAATGGGCCTGATTCGCTCGATACAGCGGGTCAAGGGCTCATCAAACATATGCTTAAGCGCATTAACGCTGAGCATGTTGTTCACACTGAAGGGTTTGAGAACGAATGAGTAAACCAGTCAAAATGGAACCGGGTGTAAAGTTACGCGATGCTGAAAAAATGGCATTGATCCCGGTAAAAGTACTACCAACTGAACGAGAGCAAATGCTCCGCAAACCAGAATGGCTAAAGATCCGCTTACCAAAATCAAGTGAGCGAATCGAAGGGATCAAAAGCGCTATGCGAAAGCATGGCTTACATTCTGTTTGTGAAGAAGCGTCTTGCCCTAATTTGTCTGAATGCTTTAATCACGGTACAGCAACTTTCATGATCTTAGGTGCTATTTGTACTCGTCGTTGTCCATTTTGTGATGTGGCACATGGTCGTCCGCTGAAACCTGATGCGGCAGAGCCAGAGAAGTTAGCACTTACCATCAAAGATATGAAGCTCAAATATGTGGTGATCACCTCTGTTGACAGAGATGATTTACGTGATGGTGGTGCCCAGCACTTTGCAGATTGTATTAGAGAGATCCGCAAACATAACCCAGGCATTACCATTGAAATCCTAGTTCCTGATTTCCGCGGTCGTATGGACCGTGCACTAGAGATCTTAACTGAAACGCCACCTGATGTGTTCAACCACAACTTAGAAACAGCACCGAGACTATACAAACTAGCTCGTCCAGGTGCTGACTATAAATGGTCTTTAGAGTTGTTACGTCGATTTAAAGAAGCACACCCTGAAGTAAAAACTAAATCAGGTTTGATGGTTGGATTAGGGGAAGAGATCCCTGAAATCGAAGAAGTACTAAGAGATCTGCGAGAGCATAATGTTGATATGCTGACAGTTGGTCAATATCTTGCGCCTTCGAAGCACCACTTACCTGTTAAGCGCTATGTGCCACCAGTAGAGTTTGACGCACTAAAAGACTACGCAGACGAAATTGGCTTTTCACATGCTGCATGTGGCCCATTCGTTCGCTCAAGCTACCATGCTGATCAACAAGCTGCTGGTAAAGAAGTTAAGTAGTTTATCTTTACCCATAAAAAGCAAGTCTCACGACTTGCTTTTTACCCTACCTTTTATTTAACTATCAACTGATCTTCCCATAAATGGATGTGATTGGGGTTTGTCAAATTGAAGACCTTCACTGCCATGGTCTTTCCGGCCGCATTTTCACACTCGATAATTTGATACAAAACTTGATGCGCTGGATTCGTCAATACTTCATTTTTTATAAATACATCCGAATGAAAAGGACCTTTGCGGTCTTCGCCATGAAATAACCCAAGCGATACACTCCGATTTGCCAAAGTTGTACAGTAAGACTGCGTGTTTTGGTTATTAACACTAAGACGGCTTTCAATCTTATATGCTGAATGATAGCCATATGAATACGGTATATAAATAAACTTACCGGCAGGCTGTAAAGAAACTTGCCAATCGACAATTGGCGCGCCTGGTACATTGACCAACACATTGAACTCCTGCCCAAATTCGTCAGTACACCCGATATGAACCGTCTTAGGATCTTGCAGTGCACTTTCATCGCTGAACTCCGTTTCCATCGTCAAACTAGTCAGCACATGGGAGTTTATAGAGACATTTAAACTCGCAAGATTAGTATGTGTGCGATTGGAATACACATTGGCATTGTCACAGCGACTAAATTCGTTGCTAAGTTGTACGTTAAGTATCAGTTTGTGGGCATGCTCACTTGTAATAGCCACACTACTGACGGGTCCATAGGCGTAACTGGTTGTGCGTTCATAACCATCGACATCGGCCACATTTTGTACCGATGCATAAGAATTTAAACTCGCTAATAACGTACCAATGGTCAGTGATAATTTAGATAAAGACATAATAATTTCCTTTCATATTGAGAAAAAAATTTGTAGTCTGTACTGCTTACTCAGCTATCCATTGAGTAAAAAGTTAACAGGCAAATTCTCTAATATCAAAAGCCTTTATCTCCGAATAAACACCCTGAATTTGAAAATCTTCTTATTTAAATCAACAAATTAAAAATTCACTCAAAGGGCGATACGGGAACCCTTTGAGTTTAATAAGAAGTCATTAGAAAAAATCAGCTATCCTATGTAAAACACCAAAATCCATCATAAAAACTAATTTCTCAGTCACCAAAACTACAAGTTGGCTTACCTGACAAACCCTGGGGGTTTGTTTAGAGAGGTCATAATATTACGCAGGATCAGTAAGCGCGTAATAAACTAACCGAACTTATGATACACAGCACACGCGTAACTATTTACGCAGTTATTTCGGAGTCATTTCTTACCCCTTCAATAACTTGAGTAATATCCATTAAATACACATCTTCAATCAATGAAATAACATCATTCCATCTCGGGTTATATTCATTGTTTTCCCAGCGCCTTAACGTACGCTCCTCTATACCATAACAAGCAGCTGATTCAGCTTGTGTATATCCCCTACACTTTCGTGCATACTTTAATAATTGCGCGCCTTTTGGTGTACGCACTAACTTGACAGGTTTTGGACTTAAGTCAGCACCGCTATGAGCAGACACCAGATGCTGAGATAGTCTAGACTTCATTTGTGTATTAAATGTTGGGTGGTTGGCCATATTCACTTTCCTTATTTTTTTACGCAAGCAAGTACGTTTGCACTCAAAAGTGCCCTACTAACTGTTATAACTTACCGTAATTAATGCATACTGAACCGTACTAAAGCTCGGTCTGCGTAATTTTTTAATAAGTATAGAGCAAAATATTACGCACCACAACCGCTAATAAATTTATTCCTGCGTAAAAAATTGCATTGAGTTTATTTTTAAAGCTCCTTATAATGTCCAAATTGACGCTTAAATAGATGTGATGTAGGAAATGAAACCCATTATGGACGGAGAAAGTTACCTAAATACCCTGGCTGAACGTGTAGAGGAAGCTATAAAGCCTCACAGTATCAGGGCATTTGCGTCAAAAATTGATGTTTCTGAAGGCACTTTGCGTCGAATATTAAAAGGCGAAGACCCTAAGCTCAGTATTATTGAAAGGATTTCCAGTGAAGCACAAGTGAGTTTATTGTGGTTGATCACAGGAGAAGAGAGCTGCGCCCCTGACTCAACATTACACCCAATTGTAAAACTGGATGAGTTCAATGACGCCTTTGTATTAGTGCCAGGCTACCATGTCTCAGTTAGCACAGGACACGGCGCCTTTAATGATCAAATGCAAGTATCGAGGCATTTAGCATTTAGAAAAAAATGGCTCGAGTACAAGAACCTCGAAAAGAGTAAATTGGCAGTTGTATTTGCCAAAGGCGACTCTATGGAGCCAACCATTCACAATAACAACACCATTTTGGTTGACTTGAGTGACAAGAAGCTCAGCGAAGGTCTGATCTATGTAGTAAGACTTGGTGAAGAACTATATGCCAAGCGACTACAACAGTACTTAGATGGCTCGGTGAGGCTTATCAGCGATAATAAAGAATATGTAGAACAAGTCGTAAAACCCGACGAAATGGAGCAGTTGGAGATCATCGGAAAAGTAGTGTGGATTGGTAAAGATTTAACTTAGCTTTTTTCAAACACCGCACAGCACCTTAAAAGACAAAAATTAGCTGCGGTATAAAGTATCGCAGCTCCAATTAATAACACCTTCTCACCTCAAAGCTTGCATGTTCATTACCACACTTTAATTACGCTCATCCATCAGCATGACCTTTAAGTGTGTAACTGTAAAATTTTACACCTTAAAAAATTCAAAAAACCACAATAAAATCAAATAAAAAAACAACCAATTTAAAATAAAGTATTCTTTATGTAACTAGCACAAACCGCCATATATGATGGTGACATATAGAAATATTTTACTTTATTAAATGCTAACTCAGGTCGATAGACTGACCATTATGCTGTGAACAAGGTAGTCGGCTAATGAAATTTATTGATATTTTTGATACATGGAAACAATTGGGTGCATTAGAAAACACCTTGAGCGATGATCACCAACAAATAAGCTATCAAGATGCAATTCTACGTATCAATACTTATCGAAACTGGCTCTTAGATAACAAGTTAACCCCACCGATTGCATTTTGCTGCGATCAGTCAATTGAGCATTTAATGATGTTGATGGCCTTATTGAGCACCGACATAAATTTTGCTTTATTACCTGGCAATCACACTGAGTTTGATGGCGACGTATTTGGAGACCAATTACGTATGTCCGCCCACTATCACAGTGATTTAACACACATCACACTCAACAAACATGATAGGGGTAATACTACAACGATTGCGGGTGCGGTCTATTTTGTTACTTCAGGCAGTTTAGGCTCTCCAAAGGTAGTCGTGCATCAGAGAGAAAATTTGGTCGCCAACTCATTTAATGTGTTAGAGCGCCTGCCGCTTGACCATGAGAATCGCGTCCTTATTCCTGTTCCGATTCACCATATGTATGGTTTTGGTGCAGCCCTGTTACCTAGTTTGCTTGTTGGCGCTACAGTTCATATAACAAGCAACCTTAATATTATTAAATTTAAAACTGTCGAACATCACTTTGTTCCAAATGTTATTTACCTCACTCCCCATATGCTAGATGGCTTGCTCTATAAGCCAAATCACGATCTGGTCTATCAATTTATTGTCAGCGCCGGAGACTGTTTCGGCAATCATAAATATACTCGAGCCACGGCCAAATTTAAGCAGATTTTTAACCTTTATGGGTCTACCGAATTGGGAGTCATCGCAATTGGGGAAGTGCAAAAAGCCGGTCAAGAGATCAATGATGCGGTTGTTCCATTGAGCGCAGTAGAAGTCAAAATAGACAAGGGAAAACTCACTGTTAAGCATCCTTTTGGGTTTGACTATTATTTGCACCAACCAAAACAACAGTCACTCTTCACAACGGGAGATCTCGTCTCAATTTCAAAGCATAGTGGCTTTAGAGTTATCGGAAGAGACACATTTAGTGTAAATAGAGATGGCCGTTTACTTGCCTTTTCTGAACTGGAAACTCAAATCAAAAGACATCAAGACATAGAGGATGTCGTCCTAATAAAGGGCAAAGAAGATATAAAGGGGCATACTATTGTTGCAGTTGTTGGGTCAAGCACTCAGGCAGACCCCAAAGTTCTCCGCAAACAATTAGCTGATTATTTACCGCCCTACGCAATGCCTGCAAAGGTCATTGTCCTCCCGCAGCTGCCAAAGCTGAGCAGTGGAAAAATTAACCGAAAAGAAATAACAAAACTTTATGAGGGATCAGAAATATGATTGATGCATTAAAACAGCTTGTCGTAGAAAAACTCGATGTGAATCTCAGTTATGACGAATTCGACCACACAACCCCCCTTTTTGAAGATGGCTTGGCAATGGACTCTATTGTATTCACCGAGTTTGTCTTACTGTTAGAAAAAACCTTCAATGTTGAATTTGAGCATGACTCACTAACTTTCGAGAATTTTTACAATCTTGAAAAAGTGTCGCAGATCATCGCTAAGCACAGTGGCAAATAGCCATGTTGACTCTGACACTAAGTATAAGAAGCCAATATGGAAACTAAAAACGACGAAGCGCAGCTGCCTGTCAGTGATCTGAACCGCAAAGGCTTTATGACCACTTATCCGCCTAGTCGCTACTGGAAAGGCACATTTCAATCTGAAGCACTGGATAACGACAGACTAAATCTGTATATCCACATTCCTTTTTGTATTCAGCGATGCAGATACTGTTTTTTCAAAATTATAGAGTTGTCTGAGAGTAACCAGCAGGATATAGACAATTATGTCGACTACCTATGTAAAGAAATCGCGCTAGTATCGAAGCAATATGCATGGTCTAAACGTCCGGTCGATACGCTTTACTTTGGCGGGGGTACACCGAGTTTATTAAAAGCGCGTCATCTATCCCAGATCATGGATACCCTAAGCGCACATTACACAATGGCTTTATCTGAGTTTGTATTTGAGGTGGAGCCAATTACGTATAATAAAAAGAAGTCAGAAGAGCTCGCACAATTTGGTATTACGCGTCTTAGTTTTGGGATCCAGTCTTTTTGCGATGAAGTCGTCGCAAAGACAGGCCGAAAAGACACTGAAACGATGAACATAAAAGCCATTCAGCGGGCACTCGATACCGGTGTTATCGTCAATATTGACCTACTCAGTGGGTTGGAGGGGGAAACCGAACACAGCTGGCGATACAGTATTGACCGCGCGATTGCGCTCAATGTTCATTCGATCACTGTCTACAAAATGGAACTTTATCAAAATTCAAAATACTTTAGTGATCTACATAAAAACAGCATCATCCTACCAACGGATGACCAAGAAATGGCGTTTATGGATTATGCCATTGAGCAACTTCATGCTCATAGCTATCAAAATTCTACATTTTTTACTTTTACCAAAAATGGTGATTACCAACAAAAGCATTTACATCAGCGTTGGCAAGGTGAAGATACCTATGGATTTGGCGTTTCGGCCTTTTCGTCTTTACAAAGGGAATACATTCAAAACACTTCGAGGCTAGAGAAGTATAAAGCAACTATCGACCGAGATATGTTGCCCGTTGAGCGAGGTGCAAAGCTCACATCAATGGATTTGATAGCCAGAGACATAGTACTGGGCATGAAAACATCTCGCCTTGATTGCAAATGGCTCAAAGCAAAACACGGAGTTGATTTATTATCCCCAAACAATGTGATGCTACAAAAATTAATAGAGCAAAATTTTATTGCTGTACAAGAGAACACAATAAAAATGACAAACAAAGGTGTGTTTTATGGCGATTTTGTAGGTAAAGCGCTTAGTCGGCACTTTTTAGACTCATTCGCTTAATTGCCAAACCGTACACTACTCTATGGCGGTAGACACCTGACTTGGGTTCCCGTCGCCTTTATTACGAGTGTCTATTGAGGCGTATACATGATAGTTGACAGGTTCTTATACATTAAAAATTACCCCCTCAATGATTGTAAAAATCCACTAAATGAAACGGGTTTAACAAAATCTAATCGGACTCATCGTGGTGACACTCCAATAAAATAAGGAAAGTTCAACATGGTAAATAACTACCCAAACTTATTTGTCGTCGGCGCACCGCGCTCAGGCACAACAGCTATGTGCCTGTACTTAAAGCAACACCCGTCAATACATGTATCTATTTTGAAAGAACCCCACTACTTCGCAACAGATCTGATGGTGCAACCACATACAATCACTGAAACCAATGACTATCTAAAGTTATTCGTCAACTCACCTATCAATGCTGAAGGCTCGGTGTGGTATCTCACCAGTAAAGCTGCAGCGCACAATATTCACACACATTGTATAGACGCAAAAATCATTATTATGCTGCGCCGCCCGTGGGAGCAGATACAGTCGCTTCACTCGCTCTATTTACGCACTGGAAATGAAGATCAAGCTGATCTTGAGCGCGCTATATCACTTTGCCAAAATAGGCGAGAAGGAAAGTGTATTCCACCAGCGAGCTACTTTCACGACGGGCTGCAATATTTGAATAATGCCAGTTACTATCAACACGTCAAACGCTACATAGAAGTCTTTGGCAAAAATGTAAAAGTGATTTTATTTGATGATTTTATTCAAGATACGCACCGCATCATGGCCGAAACCTTTGACTTCATAGGCACAGTCCCCTTTGATGATATCGAGATTGACCAACAACAGGCCACACTCAAAATCCGCAATACTGTACTGCGTCAGCTCAAGCAATTACCTGAAAATATTCGCAACAAGCTACACCGCAACCACGTTCGTGTACACAAAACCGGGCAAGTCTCTTCGATGAGTAAATCTCTAAAGCAGTACCTCATGGACTACTATTACACCGATATTCAATCCACTGCGAATTTACTAGATCGAGATTTAATCAGCTTATGGTACGAGCGATAAATAAAGGACAGTCATGATTAATCTACACTATTTAACGCTACTCAAGAGATTGAAACATAGACACGAACACCTCAATGGCGAAGCCGTTGAAACCAAATTTCTTCATTTGCTCTCCTTAAAAATGCCCGATGTTGGGTTTGATCAGCTCCCTTACAACCCGCAGTGGCCGCAGTGGTTTGCGCATGAAAGACGGTGTTTAGTTGAGCAAAGTAATACACTAAAGTTGGCAGAAATTCAGCATATAGGCAGCACTTCAATCCCGAGTATGTGTTCAAAAAATATCATCGACATTGCTGCTAAAACCCCCTATGAACCCGATGACATTCACGTACAGTCTGCGCTAGCACAATTGGGTTATACATTTTATGGCAGAAGCCCAATTCATACGCAATGTAGTTGGTACTGGAAAGTCGAGTCTCGTAAATGTTATGTATTACACCTCGCCCATCACGCTCTCCCCTGCTTTAGCGAAGCCATCCTTTTTCGTAATTATCTTAATTCAAACAAAAAGCAAATCGCTAAATATCAAAAGTTCAAAGATCACGCTTTTGCATCAAGTTCTGACATGCTGTCATACTCTGTACGCAAAATTGACATTTACTGCGACATACTAAACGATGCAAAACGCTGGTTAGCAACGGCTAAACCATGAATGTAAGTCAATTGATGGGTCATAGGGTGGGGCTTTTCTCGTTCAAAAAAACAGTGTCACTTCTTCAGTTTGTGATGAAGTGACACTGATGTATTGCCATTAAGGTTTATTTTTGTATGGTCTTGTTAGGCCATGTTACCTAGCATTAAAGCTTTTTCCATGCACCACTTTTTCCAGGTTCATCACCTTTAGTCCACCACAGTGCCTGATAACGTGCACACAGGTTAGACGCATCGCAATGATTTACCTCTTCACCAGCGTTGTATGCCACGTTTACATGCCATGGAAACTCAGCTTGGCTAATCAATTTCCAAGCATCAGCAAAACGCGTCGGCTCAACACCAGATACCCAATATTTGGCTTCCCAAACAAGAGTTTGCTTCACTTCTTGGTCAAAGTGACTGACGCGGTCACCGGTATTGTAAATTGCAGATGCATCATACGCAGGGTGCCCACCAGTCCCTTTTGGCGTCACAGTCACCGTCACAGTATCCGTGTAGTTGTCCACTCCATTGTCAGAAACACTTAGCTGGAACACCAATTGTTCAGCCTGAGTTACTTGAGGAGCTGCAAAGGTTGCCTTATTGGTATCACCGCCTACCAATACAACCGTGCTACCTGACACTTGAGTCCAAGCATAAGTAAGTGCATCACCATCCGCATCGGATGTCGCACTACCATCTAATAATACGTTTGCAGTGCCTGATTCAACTTGCTGATCTGCACCGGCATTCACTACAGGTGGTGTATTTACAACACCATCGCGCACCGTAACAACGACTTCATCACTTGTACTACCGCCTTTGCCGTCATTGGCTGTAAAGCGCAATGTAATTGTGGCTTCACCAATTACATCAGGCGCAACAAATTCTACGTTTAGTGCGCTTGTTACACCAAGCGTCACCGCAGGGCCTGACACTTGTTGCCATTGATAGGTCAACGCGTCATTGTCCGCATCACTGGCTGTTGCAGATAACTTGACAACGGACCCGGACAATACACTTTGATCCGCACCGGCGTTGACCACAGGCGCTCGGTTTGAGCCGTCAACCAGTGGGTGTCCAAGAGATTCATGCATCCAGTTTAAGATGTCGCCGTTATCGGTATCAATTTCCCAACCAAACATACCTGCAAGGCCTTCTTGGAATACAAGTTCGCCTTTCGCTTTTATCGATCTTTGATCATCGTAAGAGATCAAATCCCCCGTGCTTGGACGGTAAATATAAGGTGCCTGCGCAACTGTATCGTAGTGGTACTCCCAATCGGGGTGTTTTGCCCACTGCGCAATGTTTGCATACATTAACGTGCCCGGCTCAAGTTTAAATGCATCCGCTGGTGCAGATGGTCCAGTTGCAGTGCCCTGCATATGGTGTGTACCAGGCGTATGCTCAACACCCGTCCAGCCTCGGCCATACATTGCAATACCCGCGATCAGTTTATTACCCGGTACTCCTTGCGCCTTGAGCAGATCAATACCTGTTTTTAGATTGTATTGTGTTGTACGTACATCAGAAGGTTTGAAATCAGAAGGATAAACCGCGGTTTGGTGACCTAGACCTTCTAAGTCCCAAGCGCCAAAATAGTCATAGGACATCATAAGAATATAGTCCATATACTTAATCGCTTCGCCGTAGTTGACCTTTTCTAATTTATCAAAACCGACATTGATGGCAGATGTTAGCTCGTATTTTCGACCTGTACGTGCTTCCTCTTCATCTAGCATTGCGCGAAGCTCTTTCATCAGTTTGATATAAGTTGCGCCATCACTTGGTGAACCTAGGTTAGGGTTTGCCGCCGCAACGCCTGGGAATTCCCAGTCGATGTCAATGCCATCCCAAAATTGCCATGTTCTCAAAAATTTACGACATGACTCAACAAACGTTTTTCGCTTGGCATCATCGGCCATAAAGTAGAAAGGATCAGATAAAGTCCATCCGCCAATAGATGGAATGATCTTAAGGTCGGGATAGCGTTGCTTCAATGCCATCATCTGACCATAGTTACCCTTGATAGCATCTTGATTCACTTGGTCACCAACAGGCTTCATATAAGCAGCCCAAGGATCTGGTGGCGCAAGTTCGAAGTCATTTAATCCAGCGGCAACACGTTGAAACGTATTGTAGCCAGTTGGGTTCTCTTTTTGAAAAGACTCATTAGGACCTGTGATAGCGACAAAACCATAAAAAATATGGGTTAAATTTTCCGCCGGAATATTATCGATGTAGTAGTCCATTCCCTCTACACGATACACGGACCATTCCGCCGCATACGCTGCGACAACTTTACCCGTTGTGTTGACGTATGATCGGTTTGTCATTTCAATCGGAAAACGAGGATCATTTACCTTCATTGGCAGTGGATCTAAATGGCTCCCTGCTGTATCAGCAACAACGAGCACTTTGTTATTAGTGCTGTCACTACATCCGTCCAGATTACACAGCTGCACGGTTAAATTAAATTTACCGCCTTTTGTAAATGTTAATGTTTCTACACCCGATTGCGAGCTGCCTACCTCAGTCAAAACTCTACTATGTACTACTTGCCCATCAAGTAAAATCTTAACTGTTTCGCCAGCTTCCCCAGTCCACTTTGACCAAGGCACAGAAACATCAACACTTGGCGCGACGACGACATCTTTATATGCCAGTGAATCTGTAATTGTTACTAAACTATGTTTTTCGACCATCCACTCTACTTTTGGTGCGCCAGGTACCGCAGCAAAAGCAGGAAGAGAAGCCATAAAGCCAGAGAGAAGCAATGCTTGCTTCACTCTGCTTAATACCCTGTTGTGTGATTTTTTCATTTTATTTCCTTCTACATGTTTTTCTTGTTTTACAGGTTATTATTTGCCTGCCTTTTTAAATTTCAGAGGGCCTTTATTACCACCTGAAAAATACTCTCCTATTAGATATTGCCCGTCATCAGACAAAGTTAAGGTATGGACACCTTCAGTTGTCCAGCCTGGGATCTGTTGTGTTACTTGGACCTTAACCGTAATGGTATCTTGCTCTCTCTTGCCAGCGCCATGTTCAACAAAAGGTATGCCTTTGAATTCAAGGTAATGTGCAGTAAAGATTTCACTACCCTGTTGCGACACTATCAAATGACCATTGGCAAAATTACTGTTGTTTACGTCATGCCATAATCCTGCAATACGCCTCTCGGCAGCTTGCTCCTTGACATTGGCCACATCAGAGACAGCGCTGTCATCAGCGTGAACAAGAAAAGAACAATGAAGTGTCAAAAATAAGATGATTGGACGAAAAGAAATACGCATGAGCTCATGTCTCTCTGAATTTAATTAACAAAACAAAAATACTGTTAACACCAATGTACCGAATATAACGCAAAACACAACCCACTTTAGGGACTAAAAAGTAATCACCGCAGTTCAATCTCTTTTTCTTTGCATGCACCCATACTTATAAATTTCCCTACCAAGTTGAAATTCAAGCTTATAAAAATTGAACAAAGTTAATTTCCTCAAAAACAAATAGTAAAAATAATTGACTAAATAACATTCAATGCCACGCCTTGACGACATTAAAAAACGTAGATACTTATACGTCCTTGGAAGTCTTGCAATTTTTCCAAACCGTCTAGATAAGCAATCATGCAAAGTAATTCTTGCTACGTGAACTAAAATTCAAATCATCACGGTCATCTGTCGATACTTCAAAGTTTTTTCTAAACATATAGGAAACGATATGGCACAGAACACCTATACCCCAGAAAAAGTGTGGCAATGGGAAGCTGGAAATGGCGGTAAATTTGCAAATATCAATAGGCCTACAGCTGGTCACCGTTTTGACCAACCACTGCCAACAGGTAAACACCCTTTGCAATTGTATTCATTGGCAACCCCAAATGGAGTTAAAGTCACTATTCTATTAGAAGAGTTGCTTGAAAAAGGGCTCAATGGAGCAGAATATGATGCATTTCTCATTGATATCATGGAGGGTGAACAATTTTCTTCCGGGTTTACAGATGTTAATCCGAACTCAAAAATCCCCGCTTTGGTCGATACCACACACCAACCTGCAATAAATGTGTTTGAATCAGGTTCAATCTTACTTTATCTAGCAGAAAAGTTCTCTGAGTTTATCCCTGACAAACTTGTAGATCGAACAAAGTGCCTTAACTGGCTATTTTGGCAAATGGGTTCAGCACCTATTTTGGGGGGTGGATTTGGCCATTTTTACGCGTATGCACCAGAAAAATTTCAGTACCCAATAGACCGTTACACCATGGAAGTAAAAAGACAGTTGGACGTATTAAATATTCATTTGCAGAATAATCGCTACCTGTGTGGCGATAACTACACCATAGCAGATATGGCTATATGGCCTTGGTATGGGGTACTTGTAGAAGGAGGTCTATATGAAGCCGCTGAATTTTTAGACGTGCAGGCATATCCAAACGTGATCCGTTGGGCTAAACAAATCTCCGCAAGACCTGCTGTAAAAAAAGGGCGAATGGTAAATCGCACGTGGGGGGAAGAGCACGAGCAGCTTCATGAGCGCCATGACAGCCAAGATTTTGAATCAAAGTCCCAAGATATACACACAGCTAAGTAACAAGGTTACTGCGTTAGCCTCATTTGAATGAGGCTTCCCGCTCGCTGTTAACCCTGCTTAGACATATATTCACTCATCCTTTCTTGCAGTTCCAATTCACTTAAATCTTCAATATGCGTAGCGATCGTCCATATATGGCCAAATGGATCTTCAAGTGTTCCCGCTCTATCGCCATAAAATTGATTCTCTACCGCTCTGAGTTCTTTTGCTCCCATAGCCAAAGCTTGAGAAAATACCATATCCACGTCTTCAACATAGTGCATTAAAGTAACGGGCGTACCGCCAAGTTGATTGGGCCCTTTAAAATGCATGTCGGGACATTCATCACTGATCATGAGGTGAGAATTACCTATTTTAAGCTCTGCATGGGCAACACCACCATCTGGCATATTCATTTGTAATACCAACTCGGCTGCAAATACCTTTTGATAAAATTGAATTGCCTGTGTAGCACCCTGCACAATAAGATATGGTGTTAAAGCGTGATAGCCTTCGGGAATTGCGTTCACGGCCATTGTAGTGTCTCTCAGTTGCTAGTTAGTCTGAATAAAATTAGTCTATTTATTGCAAAGCACAAACGACTGTGACCACAAAAACCAAGTTTTACCAATCTGAATATCCGCTTTTCTTCGTGAAAAAAAACGCTAAACTATGCGTTTTTATCGCCGTTAGGGGTCATTATGCAGCGCAAAAAATTAGTCAACCAACTTACTGAATTACTCAAGCCCTTCCAGATAAATGACTTTTGTCCAAATGGGTTACAAGTCGAGGGTAAAGACAACATCACAAAAGTAATTACCGGTGTCACCGCTAGCCAAGCGTTGATTGATGTCGCGATAGAAAAGAACGCCGACGCCATTTTGGTACATCACGGATATTTTTGGAAAGGCGAAGAGCAATCAATTACAGGCATGAAAAAACGCCGAATCCAAAGCCTCTTAGCGCATGACATCAATCTTCTTGCTTATCATTTACCCCTTGATGTGCACCCAGAGCTTGGAAACAATGCACAGCTCGGAAAATTGTTAGACCTAGAAATTGAACGCCCATTAGAGCCGTGGAACAAAAACAGTGTTGCAGTTAAAGGAAAACTCAAAAACCCGATGACGGTAGATGAATTCGCGAAACTAATAGAAGATAAGTTGGATCGAAAGCCGCTCGTTAATCAAGCTGGCGACCATCTCATTAAAACCATTGCTTGGTGCACAGGTGGCGGCCAAAGCTTCATCGACTTAGCAGCGAGTCAAGGTATCGATGCCTACCTGACCGGCGAAGCATCAGAACAAACAATTCACAGCTCCAATGAGCAAGGGATCCACTTTTTTGCAGCTGGACACCACGCCACAGAGCGTTACGGGGTGAAAGCCCTGGGTGAATACTTAGCCGACAAATACGACCTAGATGTAGAATTTGTCGATATCAATAACCCGGTATAAATATAACATGGCTAAAAAGCACTCCACCTCCGTGCCAACGGACCGCAATTTTTGCGATATTGCCGGAAAATTTAAAAATAACATTTACGGCACGAGTAAAGGCAAGATCCGAGAAGCGGTTCTAAAACGAGACTTGAATGAATTACTGAGCGAACACTTCGACAATAAACCACTCAGGATCTTAGATGTTGGGGGTGGACAAGGGCAACTGTCGCTATATTTAGCTGAACTCGGCCATAAGGTTATTTTACTTGATATCTCTGCGCAAATGTTGGCCATTGCCAAAGAGCGCGCCGAAGCACGGGAAATTTCATCACTGTCGTTTATCAATGCACCGCTGCAACAGCTCACAGAATTAGAGCTTGGGCAGTTTGATCTTGTACTTTGCCATGCCGTACTAGAGTGGGTTGTGGACCAAAAGGCGGCTTTGACAATCCTTAATAATTGCTTAAAGCCAGATGGTGTTTTGTCCTTGATGTACTTTAACAAATCAGCACAACGGTTGGCCAATATGGTCTACGGTAATTTTGATTATGTATCAAACGGTCTTCAAGTGAAACAGAAAGTGGGCCTGAGCCCAAACCAACCCCTTGAAAGTGAACATGTAGACAGTTGGCTCGCCGAACTATGTTTATGCACTTTAAGCAAGACAGGCGTTCGCTGTTTTCACGACTATTTACGTGAACTTAATAAAGCAGATGAGCAATTCGAAGAACTACTGGCACTTGAACTTAAATACAACAGAGCGGAGCCATATGCCTCGATTGGCAGGTACACCCACTTGCTCTTGAAGCAGGACCGATAGAAGGTAAAAGAAAGCGGCCTTAACACAAAATACCCACCACGGTATCAATGTTAAGGCCAAGACATTTGCTGTAAGAGAGCAGCCATTCAACGTTGACATAGTTGCATGAATTTGTCCCTTGAATCCCTTTGAATTAAATTGAAAAGCATTAAAATCATAAACTTAAATTTTTAAATTAAATTTTTTCATCACTAAAGTGCAGCAATATATAATCGTATAACTGCCGTTTTTTTGTAGCAACTCCCTGCCCGCCCGCTGACAAAATGACTTCTTTTTGTTTTTCTGAATCAACCCATGTGTAAACGTAAAATGGCGTCTGATCACCTGTTGAGCGCATCGCTCTAAGCAGCTTTAATCCAGCCAAGGGTTCTCCATCACGTCCCATATCAGAGATCACGACGGTATACTCGTACATACTTAACAGTAACAATGCTTCTTGGGTTGATGTGGTGTTGTAAACACCTATTTTTTGCTGCAAAAAATAACCTTGCTCTTTGACATTATTTTTGGGGTTGTCGTCTACCCACAAAATACGTCCTTTCGCATCTGTCGGTTCGCTGACTTTGAAGCCTGCATTTTGTTGATGTATAACTGACTGGTTTATCACTAACCAAATACATGCTGAGCACATCAGTAAAGTGACACCTATCCAAAACTTCAAATGTGCCCCATCTGAACTATGCTCTGCTCTGAGTAACTCTAGTTGAATCCTGGTATCTTCAGAAGCATATTCGAAGCTGACTACTATCTCAGGGTTGAATTTATACCCTTGGCCTCGAACAGTGATAATTAAATCTTGATCCACGCCAAGGCGCCGCAACAAACTGCGAGTATCGGAGATTAAGCGCGGCAGTGACCAAGGTGAAACCACTGAATCAGGCCACAAGTGAGCGACAAGCTCATCCTGAGCGCAAATTTTAGGCCGAGTATCAATTAAATAAACTAACAACTTAAAAGTGCGCTCTTCCAGAGCAACACTTTTACCATCCACTTTAAGGCTTTGGCTCCTAATGTTTAAAGCTGCATTAGAAAATTGATATTCCATATCACTATGATTTCCATTTAATTAACTAATAACCAAAAGAATTCATAGACTATACCAAAGTCTTCAACAGAGCTAGCCTTTATCGCTAGTAATAATGTCTAATAGAACAATGATATAAGCGAATATTGTCCAGATTGAGGCCTGCGTTCATCCCTCTAAATTGAAATTCACTGAATACAAACGATTACTCATATCTGTGGTCAAGGTGAGGACGTTACCGACAAACATCAATGAGCAATTGTTCAGCTATTGCCGATATAACATCTGGGTCTTTTTGCGCCTGAGAGAATGTTCTTAGGCCATAAATACCGACAATTAAACTTTGCGCACGTTGTTCAGGTAAACGCGCACCACTGAGATCCCCCTCTTCACCAGCTTGGACAAAAACCTCTCGCATAACGCTTTGCCACATAACGCACTGTTGACTGAGTACAGCTTGCGCTTGCTCATCTGTCTGCGCAATCTCATTGATGGCTTTTTGACTTAGACAAGATTGGGTCGGGTCACCGCTTACGCACTCAGCCACAATATTACCTAGATAAGCACTTAACCCACTTTTTGCATCTTTTTCATTGCTAAAGATGGCCTGCAGTTCAATATTTCGATCTAAATTATATTGCTCTAACGCCGCGAGCAGGAGCCCCTTTTTATTTTCAAAAGCACAGTATATTGATCCTGGGTGTAGACCTGTCGCTTGCTTCAAATCTTGCATGCTGGTCTTGTTAAACCCTTTTTCCATAAACGCATTCATGGCAGCTCTTAATACGGCTTCTCGGTTGAACTCTGCACTTCTCATAGGCTACTCGGGTAAATCATTTAGGTATATCTTAAACAAATTTGAACAAATGTTCAAAATAGCTCTTGAATGATCATTCAAATAAGGCTATCTTGAACAAACATTCAAATAAAGAGAACAACCCATGACAGATATTCTATTTCAACCTTATCAACTGAATTCCGCTATTTCACTGCAAAACCGAGTACTTATGGCACCACTTACACGATGCATGGCGGATGACGATCTTGTGCCCACTGAAGAAATGGCCACGTATTATGCTCGACGTGCAGACACAGGTTTAATCATTTCAGAAGCCACCATCATTCGCCCTGACGCTCAGGGTTACCCAAATACTCCAGGTTTATTCACTGACGAGCAAATCGCTGGTTGGAGAAAAGTGACAGATGCAGTACACCAAAAAGGAGGCAAGATTTTTGCTCAGCTGTGGCATACAGGTCGAGTAGCACACCCTTTCTTTTTCTCTGGTGAAAATGTCATCGCTCCCAGTGCAGAAGCTGTCGAAGGGACCGTACCTCGCATGCGTGAATTGACTTACATCACACCGACTCCGGCGACGGTGGCACAAATTGAAGAGCTCATCCATGACTATGCTCAAGCAGCCTCAAACGCAATGGAAGCTGGTTTTGATGGTGTCGAGATCCACGGTGCGAATGGCTATCTCATAGATCAATTTTTACATCATGACAGCAACAAGCGAGTCGACCAATATGGTGAGACACCTGAAAATATGAGCCGATTTGCACTAGAAGTCGTTGATGCCATAGCGGACCAAATTGGTTCCCATCGTACGGCTTTGCGTCTATCACCTGGTGCCTATTTTAATATGCAATCAGATCCGCGTGATAAGGACGTATTTGACTACCTATTACCTGAATTGGAAAAACGTGATTTGGCATTTCTGCACATCGGTATTTTCGATGATCAAATGACTTTCGACCACCTCGGAGGTAGAGCATCTGATTATGTAAGAAGTCGATACAACAGCACACTGGTCGGCGTTGGTGGATTTACACCACACACCGGTGCAGAAGCGATCCAAGCCGACCGTTTTGACTTACTGGCAATTGGTAGACCGCTCATTGCCAACCCCGATTATATTGAAAGAGTTAAAAATCACCAGCCACTGGTAGAGTACAGTGAAGAAATGCTCGCTTCACTTGTATAAATCTAGCCTCTGTTAGGGTTATCACTTCACAACTGGTAGCCCTTGGCTTTGCCACCCTAGCATATCCCCTTCCAAGTGTAACAATTTGAAACCCTGCTCAAGCAAAGCACGTTCGAAGATATTTGCCCTGCGACCAGAGCGGCAATACACAACTAACGTTTCACTCTTGAGTTTTGCGAGCAAAAATGACTGTGCAGCTATCTGATCGTAAGGGATATTAAGCGCACCTTTTAAATGACCACTTGCAAACTCCTCAGGCGTGCGAACATCTATGATGGTATGAGGCTTTGCTGACATTTGGTTAATTAAAAGATCTTTAGCACTGACTAACTTAGTATCCGAAAAGGACAAGGGGCTAAACAATATTGATATAACTATCATTAGCTTATATAAATTCAAAGAGCTCTTAAAGCGTCTTACATGCAACATATCACAACCCTCAAACTGAACATGCACTATTGGTAAATTATAGTCAAAATTAAATTACCCAAAACCAAAATAGTGTGTTTTTAGTAGATACAATTGATAATTTTTCTATTTGTTTTTTTACCGCAAAAAAACAAATAACATATTGATATTAATAACTTTAAAATATCAACTTTGAATTAATTTGTGTCTACTAGCCTTTAGTCTAATACCAGAATTTTAAATAGCGACTATTACTTACTGCACGCGTATTTGGGCAATTGGTTAGACAAATTTGATTTTATATTTTTAAATTTGAGTTATTAGTCTAAAATTAACATTGCTCATTGCGCTTTGAGTGACCATCGCAGTGGACTTGTGCCTATATTACATACAAAATGATGAGAATTTGTCTTTTATATTAAACAAATTAGTTATTATTTCGTCACAATAGGCATGAACAATAGCGTTAGTTTTAACCCCTTGCTGAACGCTTATAGGCTTCAGTGAATTTGTGGCTTAGTTGTGCAGTTGTTTTGCCACTTTATGTTCGGAACAGCATATTATGGAAAATCAAAAAATAGCAGTAGTAACAGGCGCTTTAGGTGGTATAGGTACTGCAATTACCCAAAAGCTCGTAGAAAATAATTACTTTGTTATTGCCGTGGCAAGCCCAAGACGTACCGAAGCAGACTTCGATACTTGGTGCAACCAATCAAATATTAACCCTAAGTTTGTTACTCCATTATTTTTGGACGTAACCGATGCCCAAGCGTGCAACAACAGCCTTGAGTCTATCATCGATAAACACGGTAAGGTTGATGTACTAGTTAATAACGCTGGTATTACCCGAGATTCATCGTTCAAGAAAATGAACGTACAGCAATGGCATGAAGTCATTGATACAAACCTAAATTCAATGTTTAACATGACCCAACCGTTGTTTGCACACATGTGTGGCAATAAGTCAGGTCGTATTATCAACATCTCTAGCGTAAATGGTCAAAAAGGACAATTTGGTCAGGCAAACTACGCTGCAGCTAAAGCAGGGATGATAGGTTTTAGTAAGTCGCTCGCATATGAAGGTGCAAGAGCAGGTGTTACTGTAAATGTTGTTGCACCCGGGTACACAGAAACCCCTATGGTCGCGAAAATGCGCGAAGACGTACTTGAAAGCATCAAAGCTCAAGTCCCTATGCAGCGACTTGCCACACCATTAGAAGTAGCTGAAACAGTAAGCTTTTTAGCCTCTGAAGGCGCAGCTTACATTACAGGTGAAACGCTGGCCCTCAATGGCGGCCTGTATATGAACTAGAAACTCAACGATACCATTTAGAAAAGGTAACTTTTCTGTAGTAGGTGGATATTGCATTTAATTTAACGGATTATCTCTCAATAGGAAGCAAGCCATGTACAACGACTTTTTTAAATCAATCACTGAGCAAAGCGAGAAGTTCTTCTCTCCAGCAATTCAGTTCAATCAATTAGTTGCTAAAAATATTGAGCAACTGGCTAAAATTCAACTTGATGCAGCTCATTCATTCACTGAAACATCAGTTGAACAACTTAAAACTGCAGCGGAAGTAAAAGACGTTAAGTCTTTCATCGATTTCAATGCAAGCCAACTAAGTGCAGTCAATAAGTTGAGCCAACAGCTGATCGAAGATGGACAAAAATTGACTCAACTAGGTCAAGAGTTTAAAGACAATTTAGAAACTATTTCTAAAGAAACTGTTAAAGCTGCAAAAGTCTAATACACTGTCGGCCTGTGTGAGATAAAGCTTGCTCAGGCCGCTCTGTCAAACTTTAGAGCTAACACCATTGACAAGTCTGTTTGTAATACCTCTTGAGTAAGCGTGCTCTAGCTACGAAAACGCCATGAATATACACCAGCTCTAACTCAAGTTTTCATGCAGTTTGTCAGGTAAATGCAGCGCCTTTTGCAGCAATGACTCGTCTGTCACACCTCCTACTAGGAAGCATAAAATGGATACCGACAATAAAGATTTTACTCAGACCATGAGCGCTTGGTGGCAGTATAATCAAGATCTTTACAGTATATTCTCACAAAATTTGTTCAATAATAGTCCCGTTCAAAAAGCGCTTAATGAACAAAGTGCGGAAGATTTTGGCGAATGGGCCAAAGAAATTACAAAGCAACCAGAGATATTTGCAAAACAACAATTAAACTGGTGGCAGGAACAATTAAAAATTGTTCAGCAAACATGGGAGCAAAGCCTGAACGCTTCAAGCGAAGAAGTTATCTCGACTGAGCGTGGCGACAAGAGATTTCTTGCTGACGAATGGCAAGATAACCCGTGGTTTAGCTACATAAAACAAAGTTATTTACTTTTTGGACAGTCATTACTTGATTCAATTCGTCAAACGCCAGGACTGGATGAAAAACTAAAAGAACGTCTCGAATTCTTTGCCAGGCAGGTTATTAACTCTATTTCTCCAAGTAACTTCATCACCACAAATCCAGAGTTATTAAAACTAACCATCGAGTCCGAAGGACAAAACCTAATTAACGGTCTTGAACTGTTCAAAAAAGATATGGCAAAAAGTGGCGACATGCTTAGGATCAGCATGACCAATGAGAATGCCTATGAACTAGGGAAAGATCTTGCTACCACACCGGGTAGAGTCGTCTTCCAAAACCACTTGTTTGAATTGATACAATATTCCGCTACGACAAAACAAGTACATAAAACCCCGCTTTTATTTGTCCCTCCTTACGTAAACAAATACTACATCTTGGACTTAAAAGAAGAAAACTCTTACGTCAAATGGGCCGTGGACAATGGTCATACAGTTTTCATGATCTCTTGGAAAAACCCAGATCCGAGTATGGCTGAAATTGGCTTTGAAGATTATGTCGTTGACGGTGTCATTACTGCCTTAGATGAGATAGAAAAGCAAACAGGTGAAGCATATGTGAATGCCATCGGTTATTGTATTGCCGGTGCACTAGTCGCAACCGCCATGGCGTATTTCACATCTAAGCGCATGAAGCAGAAAATAAAAAGTGCCACGCTGCTAACAACGTTACTGGATTTCTCTCAGCCTGGTGAACTTGGTGTTTTTGTCAATGAAGGTACTATCTCGGCACTCGAGGCGTACAATCTTCAAAACGGTGTTATGCACGGACACCTACTCGGCGTGTCGTTCAGTATGCTCAGGGAAAACAGCCTTTACTGGAATTACTACGTCAATAATTACCTTAAAGGTCAACCTCCTATGGATTTAGACCTCCTGTATTGGAACGGCGATAGCACAAACCTTACAGCAAAATGCCATAACTTTATGCTGCGTGACCTGTACTTGGAAAACCGCTTAATCGCCAATAAAGAAGTAGATATCAGAGGGACTAAAATTGATTTAACAAAGGTCAAACAACCTATCTATGCACTGTCTACCCGTGACGATCATATTGCGCTTTGGCAAGCGACCTTTAAAGGCTTCCAATATACCAGCTCAAAAACGACCTTTGTCCTTGGTGAATCTGGTCATATTGCGGGTGTGATCAACCCTCCTAAAGCCAATAAATATGGATTTTGGTCAGGTCCGGCTCTGCAGGGTGAAGCAAATGCATGGCTTGAAAAAGCTGAGCATACAAAAGGCTCATGGTGGGGGCATTGGGGTAAGTGGATAACTCAATTCACTGATGAAAAAGTACCCGCTCGGGCAGTAAAAACCAAAGCCAATCCTGGCATTTATGACGCCCCTGGGGAATACGTTAAAGCCAGATTATAGTATCAAAAAAGCGAGTAAAGCTTTGTGCCCTTTACTCGCTCATTATTTTTTTAGTGGTAGATAATAAAGAGCAGCTAGATGCACTTGCTGTTTTGTAATATCAGGGAAGTTACGCCTTATACCATAGGCATGATAAAGGGGCTCCAATATCTTGCTCCCGGCTAGATTGTCTAGCTGCCTCAAAAAATGCAAAGCACTGCCTTTTTTGCCCGCGCTCGCATTTTTTCGGCAACACATTTGATAGCGAGCAATAAGCCCTACCAAGCTGTGCTTTACACCTTCCTCTTGTAATTTTAATTCAGCTTCAATGAAAAAAGCGACACCGCTCCAATAAACACGCTGATATGCTTTTAACCGCCACATATTTTCAGATACCGAGGACAAAGTACCGGTAAATGTGCGCGTTGCTCTTTCACCTCGGGCAAGCCCCGCGCTGATACGTTGCACAAACTCTTCTGACGAGATGATACCACTTCTAAGCATTACCCCATTTTGTAAATAGGTCGCCAGCCCTTCCGCAAGCCACATATCCCGGTAAGCTAATAAAGGGTGATATAAATGAGCGAGTTCATGGTATAGCGTCCAATCTTCCTTTAAAGCCCATAATGACGCTTTGGTGTTGACATGAAGTGTGATGCTATCAATATTCCCCCGGGATATCTCGCCCCAGGGAACGGGTTCATTCGCATACTCAATAGCATGAATATAAACGGGTACAGTCGGTTGCTCTAATTTCCCAAGGACCAAGGTAGTTTTTTCAAGCCCGTGGTGCAACCAATTGTTCACTTTTTCAGATTCTAAAGACGTGTGGGGAGCACTGTGCCATACAGCGTCAATGTTATTGCTGCATGCAGGAAAACAACAGCCCATAAAACACGTAAATCCGACAATACAACGGCCTATAAGCCCCATAGTTTCTCATGCTATAAACTTGGATCCCAATTAGGATTATAGCGCTAGCTGCAGCCCTGTGTAGGATGCTTCAGTGTGAGAACCTTTTTTAATGGTAAAATGTTTGCCACCGAAGCGCACTCTGCCACGTTTTCGCTCAATAATTTTCTCAGCTAAACTTTTGTCGTCAACTAAGTCGACAAATTGTTTACGAGCTCTGTGTATTTGGATATTGATGTGGCTTTCACTAATGCCTAGATCTTTAGACAATTGAGATACACTCACCCAACCTCTTTCACTTTCTTCTTCTACAGCAGCCTCATCACGGGCCTTATAACGAGCTAGTAACGCAGTCAGATAATGATGTGTTCTGACGTCAAAATCTAATGCTGCGCCGTTATGATTCACTTTTAATTCTGTTATTTCTTCGTCTAGACTAATATCAAATACAAATTCAAGATTTGACTGGTGCGCTTTATCAATAGGCATGGTAGCTTCTTGAGAAGCTGCTTCAACTTGAAATAGGTACCATAGTTCATTTGCAACACACAGGTTATCACTGTCAGTTAGCGCAACTATTCTGCCACTTTCAAGGTGTTCGTAACACCAGCATAGTTTTTCATTATCATAAAAAACCACTAACTCAGGGTCTGCTTCAGAGGGAAGGAAGTGGTACTTTTCGAGCGGAATAACTTCATCAGGTTGATCATTACACGACGGGATCAGCAAATCTTTTGGCGGTGAAATTGAGTCTACGATAAAGGTCTGAGGGTGCATTTCAGAAAAAGTGATCTCATCATCAACTTTCAAGTGTATCGCTTGATTGTAAGCAATTCTCTGTCCGTTCAGCCATACACCATTTTTACTGAGGTCTCGCAACTCCCAATCCTGTCCATTGTGTTCAATGACTGCATGAATACGTGAAATCTCAACACCACTGACTTGCGTATCTACAGAGTATGTTAGCCTACCAAAGCGATGAAACGCCTTTAAGTAGATCACATCTGTACAGTCCTTTACTTTAAGCTTTGCCATGGATCCGCCTTATTTCTCTTTTTGGTACTATCTTGAACTAGGTATGTAGCGTAATACTTGCCGCAAGCTACCTTTTACACATTTTAACGCTTAAGCCCAACTAAATAAATTACGCCTTATTACACCTGCAAAAAATTGCAAAATGCTTGTGTCTACTTTACTCCGTGTCGATAACCTGATTCTGGTAATCTCCATCAAAATTGCCTAAAGTTATCAAT
Organism: Pseudoalteromonas sp. Of7M-16; assembly: GCF_022347805.1. Classification (NCBI taxonomy): domain Bacteria; kingdom Pseudomonadati; phylum Pseudomonadota; class Gammaproteobacteria; order Alteromonadales; family Pseudoalteromonadaceae; genus Pseudoalteromonas; species Pseudoalteromonas sp. Of7M-16. The sequence continues at coordinate 143,866 of NZ_JAKRFY010000011.1, forward strand.
GGCTCCCTTCAAATAAACTATGACACAAACTATGTTGCGTCCCATAACTATATCACTTGTATTGATACTCATCACTCATCTCATTAGCTTCCCAGCCACCGCTGATGCACCTATCAAGCCACGTGTTACAATTTTAGTAGACGATAGCTACCCCCCGTACTCATACGAAAGCAACGGATATCTATATGGCATCTATATCGAGCAAGTTAGACTAGCTGCGAGGCAATTATCTGAACACTATCAGGTAACACTTGAAGCAATTCCATGGAAACGGGGGGTGGCAGCAATGGAGAATGGCGAAGCCTTTGCTTTACTTCCCCCATATATCCACAAAGACAAAAGGCCCTATATTTGGCCTTACTCAGTATCTTTAGGCGCAGAAGACGTTGTGGCATTTTGCAACCCAGGCATTACGTTGAACAATATTTTGCAACGATCGCCTCAGCTACCTCCGATCAATATAGGTATTAATTCGGGTTTTTTGATTTTAGATAAGGAGCTGAATTCGGCGAAAAGGCAAGGCTTGATTAAAATTTGGGAAAATAAAGATACGCTAACCAATATTAAAAAGCTCTCGAAGTTTCGCTTAGACTGCTACGTCAACGACAGATTATCAACATTGATGGGATTTGAATCGGTAAAAAGAGAGATTCAAACACTGGATATGAAGCAGTTTAAAGAAGATCGCATAGTTCTAAGCCGAACCGCACACATTGGCTACACCAAAGACAATGGCGACAAGTTTCCATTCAAATATGACTTTATACAAAAAATGGATGAAGCTTTACTCACAGTTCAAGCGAAAATGAATGAATAAGCTACACGACGCATAATTAGCTTTTAATTCAGAACTGGTGATACACCTAAAAGTAAATGTATCACCGCGCTACCTATTTTTAAAAGCAATGCTGCGAATGCTATCGCATCCAAACTTTGATTTCTGCCAATCCATTTGATTGCAACAATTGTAATTGAGACTCTACGTTTTGACTCTGCTCGAACTCAAATGCGTCTAGCTCATCATCGAACACGACTGACGCAGCGCCATCTCCACCACTGCGCTTAACTTGATGCAATGCAATATCGGCCAAATTAACCGATGCTTCCCAACCAATTACATGCCCTCCTAGCATTTGCAAAGGATAGAAAGACCAACCAACAGAAACAGTCATTTTTGTAGACTTGCCGTTTGGTAAAGTAAAATCAAACTCGCCAATTGCTTTACATAGCTCTTTTACATACTCATCGACATCGGAGCATTGAAAATCTCTTAGTAGAAGCAAAAACTCGTCACCACTCCAACGCGCCACGTAGTCTGACCCCTGGGTGCGTGTATTGAGTAATGTCGCAAGCTGCTGGAGACAACTGTCCCCACCGATAGGGCCGTTTGCATCATTTACCTTGCTAAACTTGTCGATATTCAAAATCATTAAAACAAGGCTTTTCCCCTGCTCTCTCAATGAGTGAGCATTGCGCTGATAGTGTTCAATATCCTTGGGTAACTGATCGAATAAAAAGCGCCTGCTTTTGAGCCCTGTTAGTTCATCAGAGTGACTTACCAATTTCAGTTGCGTATTTACTTTATTTAGCTTTTCATTGGCTTTTCTCAACTCGGTCGTCCGCTCTGTTACCAGTTCTTCTAGCGCAGCCTGTTTACGCCGCTCTTGCGCTCTAAATACCCAGAAAACGAGATAAAATAAGAAAATAAAGCCACAAGTAATTATCAGCCTGAAAAATACAGTTTCGTCAAAACGGCGTGGGAGTGTCAATTTAACTGACTTTGAATGGGCCTCTTGCCAATCTTCACCTCGGCGCTTCACTTCCAACTTAAAGGTAAATTCACCCGGTGGTAAATTGGTATATATGGCCTCTCTTCGTGCCAACGCATCGCGCCATTGATCGTCATGTCCCTCGAGTTTGTATCTAAATTCAATACTTTGGGGCGCATAAAAATCAATTGCCGTATAGCGGATGGTCAAATCCCGTTCATTTGTATCAAGCACTATACTCTCAACAATTTTATTGGGTGTCAGTTCTCGTGTTGGGGTTGTGATCCCTTCAAAACGGGGCTGTAACTCACTATCACTGAACAACTTAACACTTTTAGGGATCCTCACCACCCCTTGCAAACTTGGATATAAAAGAACATCATCCACCTCAACAACTGAGTCATGACCAAGGCCTGTACAACATTGACTTGGCATGCCATCTAATTGACGATCAAAAGGATTTATCACCTGCTCTACTTTGAGGTTGTCTATTTCACGGGTAAATTGCTCTATCGACATGCGATAGACCCCTTTCATTGAACTAACCCAAATAAAGTTTTGCTCTTTGTCGTAATGCAATGACAGAATCGGTCCATATGGTAGACCGTGAGATGCGTCTAATTGGAACCAATCACCTGAACTGGTGCGATAATACAACCCGTCATAAAACGTACCGACCAGCGTAGTGTAATTTTCAACGTGTAATATACTCGTCACATAGGCAGATTCTAAAGAAGTTTGACCGCCGATCTTTTCAATTCCACGTTCATTGTATTTGTAAGCACCTTTATCAGTGCCAATAAACCCATAGCGAGGAAAGTCGACAATATAGGTGACAAACTGACTACCTAAAAAAGCATTATAGGTAAATGGCGTTAAACCATTGTAATCTAATCGATATAAGCCTCGCCCTGTACCGATCCAAAGCCCCCCTTGGTTAGACGGGCTAATCGTAAATACTTGCGTTTGACGAAATTCTCGATTTGGAATAGCCAATAAGCGGCCATCATCATAAATAACAACCCCTCGTCCAGTCCCTAAGTAAAGGCGGTCGTCAAGAAACTCCATATCGTGTACTTCAACACCCTTTAACTGGGCAGGCGTAATAATAGGCTGGTAGTTATCATCCTGATCCAGCATGCCAACCCCTTCACGGGTCGCGACCCAGACATTTCCTCTTGGACCCATTGTCATTGCCGAAATAGCTTGCTTGCCCCGCAAACCCGCTTGAAATCTTTCCACTCGACCTGAATGTGCAAGCCACAAACCTTCGTTTATGCTTGCAAGCCATACATTGTTGCTTTTATCAATGAACAAGTCGGTAAACCAAATCCCCTGATCAAGTTGTACGAGATCGACAGACTGCCACTCTCCACCACTTTCTTTATAAAGCAAACGACCATATGTAGAGACCCAGAGACCACCTTGCTCATCGCTTAAAAACTTATAAACTGCGCTGTTGCCAATTTCGTCAAAGCGACGCAAGACTTCATCAAAATCCAAGAAAAATGCGCCAAGTTGAGAAGCCAAAAATAGCTTGCCATCAACCCAAGCTAGGTCGTGAATGTTGGTTTGAGCCAGTTGTCTAGGCAGTGAGATTTTACTGGATAACTCCAGTCTCATACCGTTTGAGCCCACAAACTGCGCTTCTCCTATACGTAATAAGTGGCGCTCGTTGACCACCCAGATACCATCTGGAGATGGCGCCATTTTAGTTACAGCACCGACAATTTGACTGATATGTGTAAGTGATAATTTACTATCGTCTAAGTTGTTTTTATCCAACATTAAACGCTTAGCTGAGATGTAATACAGACCATTTGCCGCAACCCAGATGTTGCCGCTATTATCTTCAATGATGTCTTTTACATCCGCTTGTATTTTAAATTGCTGCGCTTTCATCGTCTGCGGATCGATACGCAACACGCCTCGTCGAGTACCTACCCACAGCATACCAAAGCGATCAACAACAAGCTTGTTGATTGCATTACTGACTAAAAAATTGGTGTTTTGAGTGTTAAAGTTTACAAACTGGTGCCCATCAAATCGGCTCAGTCCAAATTGTGTCCCGAGCCAGATATAGCCTTGCTGATCTTGCACCACACTTTTAATACTCTGTGATGGTAAATCATTTTGCATATTCCACTGTTTAACAACGTAATCGTTGATAGCCGCATTTACGTGAAACACAGCCGTCAAAATTAACAGTAGAAAAAACTTGTGCATAGATTCCCTCTTTTTCAACTTTAATTTAGCCGCCTAGGACCCCTGTTTTAAACAAAGCTTGGATACAAATCAATGAAAAAATACCAGCTAAAACATCATCCGCCATGATCCCACGGCCACCATGTAGCTTCTTATCCAGCATGCGGATCGGCCCAGGTTTTGCGATGTCGAAGAAACGAAACAGTGCAAAGCCGACCAACAATGACTGCCAGCTGATCGCAGCTCCAATCATTGTAATATAAAAACCTACGACCTCATCCCATACAATGGCAGGGTGGTCATGTACATTAACGTCCCGAGCCGTTTTACCACATACCCAAACCCCAAATATCGTCATCAATACTGCGAGGCAAACCTGAAACCATATAGGTAGCGTCATGGTGGCAAAAATAAAAGGCAAACCAGCCAAAGTACCGACTGTTCCTGGGGCTTTGGGGGCAAGTCCCGTACCAAACCCCAATGCAAACAATTGATGTGGGCGTTTGAGATTGAATTTTAACGACTTATCCAAGCTCGCTCCTAATTAAAGTGTTCATAGCCAGCTTGCTCTGGAATAGAGTATTTCTCGCCATTTTTGTAGAGCTCTATTTCGCCTACAGTATTAGTTATTTGTCCAATACAGGTCGCTTCGACACCGTACTGCATTAATCTTGCCTCTACGGCACTTCTGTTATTGTCGTTTACTGTAAAGAGCAATTGGTAATCATCACCATACGACATACTTAGCATATCAATAAGTGCTTGATCTTCCACCGCACGTAAATCATCGGATACAGGAACTTTGTCTACATCAATATCCGCTCCAACCATTGAGCGCTCTACAATGTGTTGTAAATCAGCCAGCAAACCATCGGAAATATCGATGCACGAAGTCGCCAAGCCTCTCAACACTTGTCCAGCCGCCACATGTGGTTTCGGATAATGTAATTTTTCGACAACACGCTTGGTTTGATCTGGACTTAATGCTATACCTCGTTTTCGAGATTCAATCGCTAAAGCCGCATCTCCCACTGGACCAGTAATATAAATCCAATCACCCACATTGGCACCAGAACGCGTCAATGCTTTTCCCTTTGGCACAATTCCTTTGGCGCAAATTGTGATAGTGAGAGGTCCTTGAGTCGTGTCGCCTCCGATCAACTGTACATTGTAGTATTCAGCGATTTCATGTAGACCTTCAGTGAACTCTTCCAACCAGGCCATATTGACATCAGGCAAAGTTAAACCTATTGATACCCAAGTAGGTTCAGCCCCCATTGCGGCCAAATCGCTAAGATTAACAGCCAATACACGATGACCTAACGCTCTTGGTGGAATGTCGGGGAAAAAGTGTACACCTTCGACTAAGGTGTCTGTGGTCACTGCAAGTTGACAATTCTCTGGAATTTCAACAACAGCACAATCATCACCAATACCAACGGCAACATCACGGCGAGTTATGCCTCTGCCTTTGAAGTAATGATTTATTAACTCAAATTCCTTCATACATTAAAAAAGCCGGCCAACGCCGGCTCTCCTCATGATTCTGATTATTTGCGGATTTTCTTAACTGCTTTGTCCAACACACCATTTACAAATTTATGGCTGTCTTCTGCACCAAAAATTTTGGCCAGTTCAATCCCTTCGTTGATGGCCACTTTATAAGGCACATCTTCACGGAACTTAAGCTCATACGCGCTTACGCGTAAAGTCGCTAACTCAACCATGTCTAAGTCGTCAAATGGACGAGATAGGTGAGGTTGAATCGCTTCATCCAACTGTTTATGGTTTACTGCAACACCACGTGCTAAATCTTTAAAATACTCTACATCAACTTTTGATACGTCATTTTCGATTAGCATTTGCTGTTCAATATCAGCAATCGGGTTGCCACTTAACTGCCATGAGTAGACAGCTTGCAATGCAAGCACACGCGCTTTACGTCTAGCTGCTGGTTTCACTGAGATTCCTCTTAAATTTGCTCAAGTACGTTAACCATCTCAAGTGCACCAAGTGCAGCTTCACCGCCCTTGTTGCCCATTTTGGTTCCCGCACGTTCGATAGCTTGCTCAATACTTTCTGTTGTCAATACGCCAAATGCAACTGGAATATCGTAATCTAATGAAACGCTTGCTAGTCCTTTGTTTGACTCGTTGGCAACCAGATCGAAATGTGGTGTGCCACCGCGAATAATAACGCCTAGCGCGATAATAGCATCATGCTCTTTTTTCATTGCAACACGTTTAGCTGCAAGAGGTAACTCAACGGCACCTGGTACATAAACCACTGTGATGTCTTCTTCTTTCACGCCACCTGTGCGCTTTAATTCATCTACAGCACCTTCTAATAAGCTGCTGCCAATGAAATCGTTAAAACGAGAAATGACAATGGCAAATTTTTTACCTGGTGCGAACTTGTTACCTTCAATTATTTTCATTAGATGATTCCTGATCAGTATTAGCAATAGCCAAATTGACGCGCATAATAGCACATCTTAAAGAAAAACACCTACTGTCCAGCAAGACAGTAGGTGTAAAAAGTGAAGACCGAGATTATTTCGGCTCTACGTAATCGACAACTTCCAAATGGAAGCCTGATAGTGCGTGATATTTCTTCGGCAAACTCATTAGACGCATTTTCTGAATGCCTAAATCTGCCAAAATCTGCGAACCAACACCTACAGTACGAGAAGTGCCTTGGAATTTGCGGTAGTTAATCTTTTCACCCTGATCTTCGGCAGCAAACGCTTTGACCAGTTGTTCCAAATCTTCTGTTTGCTCATGCTTACCAAGGATCACTAATGCACCTTGGTGTTCGGCGATATATTTCATTGCGCCATGTAAAGTCCAGCTACGGTCTGCACTTCTATCCGATAGGAGAATGTCATTGAACGTGCTTTGCAAGTGAACACGTACTAGCGTCGGTTCGTCTTCTTTTATTTCGCCTTTTAACAATACATAGTGAAGTTGATTGTCAATGGTGTCTTTATAAGTAACAAGGTCAAACTCACCAAACTCTGTTGGCAATTTGCACTGAGCTACTTTTTCAATGGTAGTTTCATTTAAGTTGCGATATTCGATCAAATCCGCAATTGTGCCAATTTTAATGTCATGCTCTTTGGCAAACACTTCTAGCTCTGGGCGTCTTGCCATAGTGCCGTCAGGGTTAAGAATTTCAACAATCACAGACGACGGCTCTAGTCCTGCCAAGCGAGCTAGGTCACAGCCAGCTTCAGTATGCCCAGCACGTGTTAAAACACCACCCGGCTGCGCCATGATAGGGAAAATATGACCTGGCTGAACAATATCCTCAGGTACAGCGCCTTTGGCAACAGCAGCTTGCACTGTGCGCGCTCTATCAGCAGCCGAAATCCCCGTTGTTACGCCTTTTGCAGCTTCAATAGACATAGTAAAGTTAGTAGAAAATTGAGCGCCGTTATTTCTAACCATCAACGGAAGGTCGAGCTGTTGACATCTCTCTTGCGTCATAGTTAAGCAAATAAGACCTCGGCCATAAGTCGCCATAAAGTTTATCGCCTCAGGCGTAATATGCTCAGCCGCGATGATTAAATCACCTTCATTTTCTCGATCTTCATCGTCCATCAAGATCACCATTTTACCGGCTTTAATGTCTTCGATGATTTCTTTTGCGCTATTTAAGCTCATAATTTTCCCATTATTTACTTTGTTTGAATGGCCAATTACTTAATAAAGCCAGCTTGTGCCAACAAACTGGTTGTGAGAGTCGATTCGCTGGAAGTCGTTTTGCTACCTTGTATTAAACGTTCCAAATATCTTGCAATTTGATCAACTTCTAAGTTCACCAAAGTACCGACTTTAAAGTCTGCGATAGTGGTTTCTTGCGCCGTGTGAGGCACGATGGTGAGTTTAAATTTATTGCCCTCGATGGCATTTACTGTCAAGCTGATCCCATCAATGGCCACAGAGCCTTTGTAGGGTATGTATTTTAATAACTCTTCAGGTGCCGATAGCCAGTAATCTGTCGCTCTGGCGTTCGCTTCAACAGAAACAATGGTTGCAATGCCATCTACATGACCCGAAACCAGATGTCCACCAAGACGTGAGACAGGCTGCAGTGCTTTTTCTAAATTCACCTTTTGACCAACTTGATACTCACCAAATCGTGTCAGTGATAGCGTTTCATTTGACACGTCAGCTCTGAAACCATCACTGTATTTTTCTACTACGGTTAAACAAACACCATTGGTCGCAATGCTGTCACCCAGTGCTACATCTGCCATATCTAAATTATGGGATTTTACTTTAACACTTAAGTCGCCTTGCTTTAGTGTTAGCTCTGATAATGTGCCGGTTGCTTCAATAATGCCTGTAAACATAAATTCTCTTATTTTTTAGTCGCTTTAATGCGAATATCTGTGCCTACTTGCGCACATTCTGTAATTTCAAGCTCAGCGATCTGACCCATTTCAGTCAATACCGAGCTGTTAAACAAACCTTTGCCGCCTTCGCCGATAATTTTTGGCGCCACGTAAATGATATATTCATCGATGAGGACTTGTTCATGCATTGCGCCACATAATGTCGCACCGGCTTCAAGCCATATCTGATTCACATTTTGCTGGGCTAAATATATTAGCGCAGCTCTAAGATCAAGTTTGTCATTTACAGTGGGCAAACATACTTGCTCTACGAAATGAGGCCACTGATGCTGATTATCAAGTTTGGAACGAAAAATAATGACTTTTGATCCACAGCTGAATAAGTTGAGCGCTGGATGTAAACGATTTTGCGAATCAATGATCACTCGAATTGGTTGACGCAGCTCTGCTAACTGAGAAACCTTGTCAAAATCTTCAAATTCACCAGCGCGCACATTAAGTTTAGCGTCGTCCATTAACACCGTATCAGCACCTGATAATATGGCACAACTTTGTGCCCGGTATTTTTGTACGTCCCGTCTCGCCTGCGGACCAGTTATCCATTTGCTTTGGCCATTTTGCAGGGCTGTTTTTCCATCTAAGCTCGCGGCCAGCTTTGCAATCACATAAGGCCTACCGGTTTCCATTCTTTTTAGGAACCCTTTATTCAGCGCACGCGCTTCGTGTTCAAGTAAGCCAAATGCTGTTTCGATCCCAGCTTCTTCCAACATTTTCAAACCATTACCGGCAACTTGTGGATTAGGATCCACCATAGCGCAAATTACTTTTTTTACGCCCGCATCTATCAACCCTTTTGCACACGGTGGAGTACGGCCATAGTGACTGCACGGCTCTAATGTTACATATGCAGTGGCTCCATGGGTATTTCCAGCAGCCTGCCGCAGCGCGTGTACTTCAGCGTGGGGACCACCCGCTTGTATGTGAAACCCCTGCCCTATCACTTGATCATTTTTTACGATGACACAGCCGACGTTCGGGTTAGGCGTTGTCGTGTACTGTCCTTGCTTAGCAAGTTCAATGGCCATTGCCATATAGTCATGGTCGGCCTGCGAAAACTCCATTAGTCACCCAACCTCGCAATTTCTTCACCAAACTCTTTGATATCTTCAAAACTGCGATACACCGAGGCAAAACGCACATAAGCGACTTTATCCAGCTTTTTAAGTGCTTCCATAATGCATTCACCAATCATTTTGCTGTTTACTTCACGCTCTCCGGTTGCTCGGATCTGAGATTTTATTTGATGTACAACTTCTTCTATTTGTTCTGTACTAACGGGGCGCTTCTCTAAAGCACGGTGTAACCCATTGAGCAGCTTATCTTCATTGAAAGGCTCTCGGGTGCCATCTTGTTTGATTACTCTTGGCATCAATAATTCAGCGCCTTCGAAGGTCGTAAAGCGCTCATGACAAACTATACACTCGCGACGGCGACGCACTTGATGGCCTGATGCCACCAATCGCGAATCAATTACTTTGGTATCTTTTGCCGTACAAAAAGGACAATGCATATATTCTCACTGTTAGGTAGTCTATTAATGCGGCGTGTTTGAAAATCATCAATGCCACTCAATGGCAACTACGCGTGTTCAATTGCGCAGGATGACAGAAAATAAAAAGGCCGCATAAATGCGGCCTTTATAATATCAAAAATAACGCAAATTGTGAGTGTAATTATGCGTAAACAGGCAATTTAGCACAGATAGCTTTTACCTTTTCTTTTACTTCTGCTTGCACTGATTCATCATTGATGTTGTCAAGTACATCACAGATCCAACCTGCCAGTTCACCCGCTTCTGCTTCTTTAAAGCCACGACGAGTGATCGCAGGAGAACCAATACGTAGACCTGACGTTACAAATGGAGAGCGCGGGTCATTAGGTACTGAGTTCTTGTTAACAGTGATATTTGCACGACCAAGCGCCGCATCAGCGTCTTTACCTGTGATATCTTTATCAATTAGGTCTAGTAGGAACAGGTGGTTATCTGTTTTACCAGAAACAACTTTGTAGCCACGCTCTTGAAGTACTGCAACCATAGCTTGTGCATTTTTAACAACTTGAGTTTGGTAAGTCTTGAACTCAGGCTCTAACGCTTCTTTGAATGCTACTGCTTTTGCCGCAATAACATGACATAAAGGACCACCTTGGCCACCTGGGAATACTGCACTGTTTAGCTTTTTGTAAACATCTTCATCGCCACAAGCTGATACAATTAAACCACCACGCGGACCAGCAAGCGTTTTGTGCGTAGTTGTTGTCACAACGTGCGCATGAGGTACAGGGTTAGGGTATACACCAGCCGCAACTAGACCTGCTACGTGTGCCATGTCTACAAGTAAGTATGCGCCTACTTTGTCAGCGATTTCGCGGAACTTAGCCCAATCAACAATACCTGAGTATGCAGAGAAACCACCAATGATCATCTTTGGCTTGTGCTCAAGTGCTAACGCTTCTACTTGTGCATAATCGATCTCACCGGTTTCTTCGTTTAGACCGTATTGGATTGCATTATAAGTCTTACCTGAAAAGTTTACGTGAGAGCCATGAGTCAAGTGACCGCCGTGTGCAAGGCTCATACCTAACACAGTGTCATGTGGCTGAAGTAGAGCTTGGAATACCGCTGCGTTTGCTTGTGAACCAGCATGTGGCTGTACGTTTGCGTAATCAGCACCAAATAGTTCACATGCACGATCAATTGCAAGTTGTTCTACAACATCAACGTGTTCACAACCACCATAGTAACGCTTGCCTGGGTAACCTTCTGCGTACTTGTTTGTAAGCTGTGACCCTTGAGCCTCTAAAACACGCGGGCTACAGTAGTTTTCAGATGCGATTAGCTCAATGTGCTCTTCTTGACGAGTCGTCTCTGATTGGATCGCGTTAAATAGTTCAGGGTCAAAATCTGCAATATTCATGTTACGTTCTAACATGGTTTCTCCTAGGTGCACGTATGATTAAATTTACCGAATGCAATTGTACGCAATTTACATCCAATTGCCTACGAAATCTGCGTGAGCATATTTAAGCAAGGATTGAATTTATTTCACAGTGTTTAAGGGATGATATTTTTTTATTTAAATATAAAAAAAAATTATGTAAATTGATTTTTTCATTAAAAAATAAAATATGCATACATTCACCCATTGTTACTTACTGTATGCACAAATAGTTTAATCAGCTGCGCTTATGGTACTAACTTTTCAAAAAGGCGCTTCTTTAACCCTTCGTAGTCGGCACTAATTGATTCAGCTAAACACTGCTTTGCCAGCGCAGCTGCAAGGACTTCTGGCATTTCAAGTTGTTGTTCTAGAACACCTTCAACAGACTCTTTAAATTTAGCTGGATGCGCTGTAGCCAAAAAGATACCTGTTTCATTTTCTGCATGGTTTAAGCGTAGACCTTCATAGGCTATTGCCGTATGCGGCTCTGCAATATAACCAAGTTTATTGATTTCCTTCATCACTTCTTGGGTGCGAGATTCTGAAACCGAACATGAATAAAAATCATCTTTAGCAAAAGAGTTACCATTAAGCATACTTTCAACTCGTGGCCAGTTATTAGGTTTACTCACATCCATAGCATTAGACAATGACTCGAGCGTAGCATTTGGGGACCAATTTCCTGTTTCGATATAACGCGGTACAGTATCATTCTGATTAGTCGTCGCACTAAGCTTTTTAACAGGTAACCCTATTGCAGCCGCTATCATGGCAGCACAAACATTGCCAAAATTGCCACTCGGTACTGATACATGAACCTGCTCGCGTTGCGAGTCTTTTAATTGTGCAAATGCCTCAAAGTAATAGCACACTTGGGCTAATAACCGACTGATATTAATTGAGTTGGCTGAGTTCAACCCTAGCTGAGACTTAACTTCATCATCCAAAAATGCCTGTTTTACCAGCGCCTGGCAGTCATCGAAGCTGCCATCTACTGCGAAACAATGAATATTGCCACCAAGTGTAGTAAACAACTTTTGTTGTGCGAGTGATATCTTGCCTTTAGGATATAAAATCACTACATCAACATTTTCTTTGCCATAAAATGCATGGGCAACAGCTGCCCCTGTATCACCGCTGGTGGCAGTTAAAATGGTGACACGCTCACCTTGATTAAACAAGCTAATGCACTCTGACATAAAGCGTCCACCAAAATCTTTGAACGCCAATGTTGGACCATGAAACAACTCTAAACAATAAGTACCGCTTTCCACTTCCACCAGCGGCGCAGGAAAGTTAAAAGCACTTTTGACCATGGCATCCAATGTATCGCTAGGTAGCTCATCACCAATCAAATGCTGCAATATACGGCTGCTACGCGCTTGAAATGGCATAGCCAATAGTGCGTTAATATCCTCGAGTAGCACTAGATTTTGTGGGAAAAAAACGCCTTGGTTGCGGCCTAAGCCGATTTTAACCGCTTCTGTAAATGAAACCTGCTGCTGAGGGTCCATTAGATTTACTAAATTCATATCAATTCCTTAAACCAATTCTCTGGTACCTGCACTGTCCAGCTGACAGATATGGCTAAAACCGTGCTCATTTAAATAATTCGACTCTAGCCAAGACTGGCATTGATGGGCCACGTTTAATGTTGGGCACAGAGCAAATAATGTTGGGCCTGCGCCTGATATACTCACTACGCTCGCACCTAGCTCAGGTAGACTCAACTTGGCATCAGCGTATCCATCAATCAACTCTGATCGACAAGGCTCTGCCACTGAGTCTTGCATAAGCGATACTGCCTCACTAAATCTATTTAGTTGTAGCAGCGCGCAAAATGCTGACAATCGTTGTGCAAAAGCAACACTGTCTCCAAGTTTCAATTCTGGCGGTAACACTGCTCTTGCCTTTGCAGTATTTAAAGCAAAACCAGGATAGGCCACCACAATGTACCAATTAGGGTCAACTGGCAAAGCCAATGCGCGATTTGGTACCAACTCAGCCGTCAACTGGAGCCCTCCCAAATAGCATGGCGTGATATTATCGTAGTGACGAGCCCCACTCACCTTAGCTTCAAAATCAGCCATCAACTCGATCATTTGAATTTGAGACAGCTGTGTGCCTGCAAAAGCATTCAACGCTGCAAATGTTGCAACAACGGAACAAGCACTAGATCCTAGCCCAGAGCCGACCGGCAACCTTTTTTCAAGGGTCAATGACAGACTAGGCATATCAGCTTTCACATGCGATCTAAAATGTGTTAAACACTGAAAGGCGAGGTTATCTTGTGCTTCTTGAGGCAATTTGTGGGCATATTTACCAACGCAGCTAAACTGATCTCGCTGAGCTTCTTCAATACTAACCACATCGCCCAGTAACTGACCATCAATCGGCGCAATCGCTGCACCAAGCGAATCGAATCCAACGCAAAAATTCCCAATTGAGGCTGGCGCATAAAATTTTCTCATGTTGCGCTCCTAACGAGAGAGTGTTTTTAAGATATCGGCAAATACGCCTGCGGCCGTTACTTCTGCGCCCGCCCCATAACCTCTGATCACAAATGGCTTAGGCTGATAATACTGACTCAAAATTGCCAGTGCATTTTCTCCATCACGTATATCAAACAACGCATGGCTAGCGTCCACCGCTTCTATACCCACTTTACATTTGCCGTCTTGAATGCTGCCAACATAGCGTAGCTTTTTACCTTCACTGGCAGCGCTTTGAACCCGATCAGAGAATGTCGCATCCAATTCAGGCAGACGAGCCATAAACTCATCAACTGAACTGCCCTGCGCAAATTCCTCAGAGACCACTGGTTCAACTTGAATATCATTCAACTCCAAATCAAATCCAGCCTCACGAGCAATGATCAATAGCTTTCTCGCCACATCAGTACCTGATAGGTCATCCCTCGGATCTGGCTCTGTGAAACCATTTTGCTTCGCTTTCGCGGTTGCTTCTGACAGGCTGAGACCATCTTCTATCACCCCAAACATGTATGACAGAGAACCAGATAAAATACCGTTGAAAGACAGTAATTCATCACCTGCACCAAACAATAACTGCAAATTGTCTAAAACTGGCAACCCTGCTCCAACGTTAGTTTCATATAAGAACTTCCTACCAGAACCTTGTGCTGCATTTTTCAGCTGATGGTAATACGCCATATCGCCAGTGTTGGCTTTCTTATTGGCGGCTACCACATGGAACCCTGCATTTAAAAAGTTTGCGTATTGATCTGCAAGTTGCTCAGAAGAACTACAATCAACAATAACTGGATTAATCAAGTGATTCACTTTGACAAAATGTTCTAATTTATTCAGGTCAAATCTGGCCTCACTTTGCGCCAGTTGACTTTGCCACTGTTCGAAATCAACACCCTCTTTACTTAAAAAGCACTGTTTCGAATTCGACACACCATAAAGATTTAACTTGATATTGCGTTTTGCCAGCCAGTCTTGTTGCTTTTCGAGTTGTTTGATTAACTCTTTGCCGACTAGGCCACAACCCAGTAAAAAGAGGTCTATGGAAGGAACATGAGTAAAGAAGTTCTCATGACAAACTTTCATTGCGTCTTTACACAACTCACCTGAAACAACAGCAGAGATCGCACTTTCCGTAGAGTCTTGTGCAATTGCAACCACGTTTACTTGAGCTTGTGCCAAAGAGGCAAAGAATTTAGCAGCAAGCCCTTTGTGTGACTTCATATTGTCACCGACCAAAGTTACGATGGCGAGCTTTTTACGTACTTCAACAGGTTCAATAAGTCCCGCGTGCGTCTCCAATGTAAATGCCGCCTCTAACGCATTGAGTGCCAAGGCTAAATCCTGTTCATACACACAAAAACTAATACTGAACTCACATGACGACTGTGTGATCAGGACAATCGACACATTGTCATTAGCCAGTGCGCCAAACACTCTTGCAGCCATACCCACTTTGCCTTTCATACCCGGCCCAGACACCGTCAGCATAGCTAGATTATCCAAACTTGATAGTGCTTTTACAGGCGCATCACCTGTGCCGTCAGAAGAGATTAAAGATCCAGGCACATCCGGATCATGAGTGTTTTTTATCTCGCATGGGACATTGGCTTTAGCACATGGCAAGATTGTTTTAGGGTGCAACACTTTTGCTCCGAAATAGGCAAGCTCCATCGCCTCCTTATATGAAAGGCGGTCAACTTTGGTGGCCTTCTTAATCAGCCTAGGATCCGCACTATACACCCCATCGACATCCGTCCATATTTGGCAAATATCGGCATTGAGACTTGCGGCCATTACAGCCGCTGAATAATCAGACCCATTGCGACCCAGTGTTGTCAGCTCGCCTGCAGCATTGCTACCGGTAAACCCGGCCATGATATAAATACCTGAGTCTTCAGAAGCCACTTGCTGGCTAACAGCTTCACGAGTTTTATCCAAGTCAACTTCGGCATCTAAGTATTGGGCGTGAGTCTTGATACAACTTGTCGCATCCAAAGCACGGGCACCATGCGCTTTCAACATAGTAACCATAAGAGAAACGCTTACTCGTTCACCAAAGCTAATCGCAAAAGCATTGACCGATGCTGGGCACTGTTTAAGCAATTGGACACCCTGCAATTGTTGTTTGAGTAAGTCCAACTTAGGCCAACCTAAAACCTCTCCATATTGTGATTCAACTTCGCGTTTAAGGGCCACACAGCGCGACTCTAGTGCATCCCACTGTGCAGCATAATCGTCGCCGCGCGCAGCTATTTGAACCAATTCGACCAAACTATCAGTCATACCTCCAGGAGCTGATAGCACAACAACCGCTTTCTCACTGCCATAATTCAGGATCAGAGACTGCACGCGACTTAAACATGCTATATCTGCCAGTGAAGAGCCTCCAAACTTTAAAACTCGCATTTTTCAATTTTCCTCATTCCAGAAACGAAAAAGGCCTGTGCTCTTGGTGAGCACAGGCCTTTTTTAAATATGCACGGACCTATGCCACTATCCAGTATGGATGGTGGTCGTAATAATAATTGTCACGTTACATGTAATTGGGTTCATGGTTTTTACGTTAACCTAAGATTAGTTTTTGCTTAAAAAATATTTACAGGACTTAGACTGCCCGATCTTTGGCCAATCTGTCAAGTCGATAAATAGAAATTAAATATGCAAAAAGTTCAAGATACGTACTGGAAAGTGAAATACTTATCTAACGAATACCATATTCGTTAAGTAAAGACATAAGTTGTTCTGATTTGACTGGCTTTTCAAGGAATTTTAAAGCCCCCAATTGTGCCACTCTTGTTTTCATTTTGTCCTGAATGTCTGCCGAGATCACAACCACAAAAGTTTCAATTTTAAGTGCCTTGATCGCCTCAAGCACACCTATCCCATCCAATATCGGCATGGTCAGGTCAAGACAGAGCAAATCAATTTGCGAATTTTGCAATATTTCGACGGCTTCTTGGCCGTTTTTAGCCTGACAAACCTCAACATCTAAGTGTGTGTTCAGGCAGCGCACAACTTGCTTACGTGCAACAGTTGAATCGTCACACACTAACACGGAATAGCTCATAAGAAGGTAAATCTTTATTGTTCTAGTAACAAATAAACGTTATTGTTGTTCTAATCTTATAACACAATAATCAACATCCAGTAAGTTTTTTATATACGCTTATATGTTGTAAAGATAGCAAGATAAACATTTATTTTTAGCCATTTATTGGCTAACTTTAAGTTTAACACGCGTGCTATAACATGGTCGTCAGGAGCGAAGAACACTCCATGCTACAGAAAAGTCTGTCGAAAAAACTACTTACAAACGTTCTGTCAGTTTACTTTCTGCTAACGTTTGTCGTAACTTGTGGACAAGTTGTCGCAGAATATGTCAACACTAAAGACTACATCCGTAACGAATTGACCATGCTGCAAAAAACCTTCAGCCGCAGCCTGACACGTGCTATCTGGGAATTAAACACCAAACAGACTGTCACAACTGCCGAAGGGTTATTGGCAATACCAATGATCGAAGGGATAATTGTGCGAGATGATAGTGGCGAAATCATCTCTCAACTCGGGCGCTCTCTAAATATTCACGAACTATACAGTCAGCAGCTTGTTCAAGAAGAAGCCTTAATTGAAGATACGCCTTCCGGGTTATTCGGGTACACATTCCCACTTATTTTTGAGTTTTCAGGAAGGGCTACACAAGTCGGTGACGTCACCTTATTCTCTAGTCGCGAAGTCGTTTTCAGCCGAATTATGATCTCTATCTACTTTTTGATAGGGAATGCCATGGTTAAAACGACCTTCTTAATTATCCTATTTTTATTGGCCTTTAGAAAACTCCTCACAGAGCCACTGACAGACCTCACAGAACAGATAGAAGACTTTGAAGTCGACAATGTTGATGGACATAAAATAGATATTGATACCACTGAACGAAATGAGCTCAAGGTTATGGAAGAAGCCTTTAATAAGCTGATCGACAAAGTTGCCGAATATCGAAAACAACTCGATCAGACGCAAAAAGAGCTCATTATTAGTAATGAAAAATTAGATCAACACAATATTCAGCTCGAGCAAGAGGTTGCTAGGAAAACATCAAACCTTAGTCAGGCGATGATGGACTTACAACAACAAAAATATGAACTAGAAAAGCAAAAGCTGACACTCACAGAAGAGATAGACCTGCGGCGCCAAACAGAAGAAGAGCTACTGACAAAACAAAACGAATTAGAAAAATATGTCGAAGAGCTGAATATGGCACAAGAACGCTTGGTCGGTTCAGAAAAAATGGCTGCATTAGGTGGTCTTGTAGCTGGTATCACCCATGATATCAATACACCTGTTGGTATTGGCGTTACTGCGACTTCCTTTTTGCAAGAGCGCCTCGATCAACTGGAAGCTGCCTATAAAGAAAAAACCTTATCTCCGAAGGCCTTGGAAGAGTTTATGCACGAAGCAAAACAAAGTGCGAGCCTTCTAACCAACAATCTCGCTCGGGCATCTGAATTGGTTGCCAGCTTCAAACAAATTGCAGTTGATCAGGCCAGTGAGGCGGTTAGAACCATAAACTTCCAACAGTATTTAGGCGAAGTTCTTCGTTCTTTACACCCCAAATTGAAAAAAACCGCGCATGAAGTCAATATTGATTGCCCGGCAGATCTGACTCTTAATTTGCCAGCCGGAGCCATTAGCCAGATTTTCACTAACCTAATCATGAACTCTCTTATCCATGGCTTTGAAGGGGTGAATAAGGGCACCATAGATATCCAAATTACTGATGACAATGAAGATGTCAAAATCGTTTATAAAGATAACGGTAAAGGCGTCTCACCTGCACAATTAGAGAAACTATTTGACCCCTTCTTTACCACTAAACGAGATCAAGGTGGCAGTGGTCTTGGTACACATATTACCTTCAATTTGGTGAAACAAACATTGAATGGTGACATTGAAGTTAGCTCAGAAGAGGGTCAAGGGCTCACCTACCACATTAGTTTCCCGAAAGAAATGAAAGCACAACAGGCAATGTTTAGTTAACCCTGACACCAGCGGCGTGAATTGACCTTTTATTCACGCCTTATCACCCAATCAAATTTAATCACAAAAGCCACAATATTGGCTTTGCTCGAAACACCTTTGATTTGCTATGATGCAATTCGATTTTTCACTTGGATATTTGAATATATGTGGTTCAGCAACCTGATCTGTTACCGTTTTAAACAAGATGTTTCGTACACGCAAGAAGACTTTGAAAAAGCACTTGAGCAAGATATATTCCGCGCTTGCGGCAGCCAAGATATGAGCACCTTTGGTTGGGTAAACGCATTAGGGAAACACGGTCAAACTCTGTCTCATTTCTCACAAAATAGCATATTGTTATGTGCCAAGCGCGAGGAAAAAGTACTGCCAGCGGCAGTGATCAATGATATGGTCGCTGAAAAAGTCGAACAGATAGAGCGTGAAGAAAACCGCCCAGTAAAGAAAAAAGAAAAAGATGAACTTAAAGAAAATATCCTAGCCACTCTGCTGCCTCAGGCATTCAAAAAATCGAGTTTGCAGTTTGCCTTTATTGATCAAGAAAGCGGCTGGGTTATCGTCAATAGTGCGAGCTTTAATAAAGCTGAAGAAATGATGGCTTTACTACGTAAATCTTTGGGCACACTGCCTATTGTTCCTGCATTTGCTAACTACGACCTCGATGTATTCTTAACTGATTGGCTTACAAAGTTTGAAGCGCCTGAAGGTTTTGCTATTGGTAATGATGCAGAACTACAAGATGCTGCTGACGAAGGTGCACAAGTTAAATTAAAGCAACATGACTTAGCCAGTGATGAAATTAAGCTTCACTTAGAAAATGGCAAGCGCGTCACTAAACTCGCGCTGGATTGGAAAGAGCGTGTACAGTTTTTATTGCAGAACGATGGTTCAATCAAACGTGTGAGCTACAATGATGCACTGAAAGAGCAAAATGCTGATATTCCAAAAGAAGATTTAGCAATTAAGTTAGATGCTGACTTTATCCTTGTCTCAGAGGAAGTAAAAGAATTACTTGAAGACCTCACAAAAGAGCTAGGTGATAAAGACGATCTTTAATAAAAAAGGGCCTCAAGGCCCTTTTTTATTGTATAAACACAAATTTAAGCAAACATCGATTTCACATCCGTTAGCAAGTCTAAATATGCATCATCTGTAAACATATCAATAGAGCGAAGTACGCCTTTTTCTTCATATACACCCAACGCAGCGGCTTTGTCTGATACTTGTAAAATCCCTTCAACAATAGCGCCAGCACGGATAAAATCAACATAACAAACATGCTCAGGCTTATAGTTTGGGTTAGCCCAACTTTCTGCAACCTCAACAAAATCGTCAGTAAATCCCCACTCACGCATAATAGCACCACCTATACGACCTGCTAATTTTTGAATTGCGTGCGCTAAAAAGCTTGGGTTTGCAAATACTTCAGGGTGCTTCTCTGCTTCTGTCAAAATGGGTAACACACCAATATTAAATACTAGCGAGGCAAGTGTAATTGTGTCTTTATTCAGCGATGTATGTTTGTTCAAGCGCAAGTAAAACTCCATGGTCGAAATCGCTTGGCAAGCCACTTTCAAGGTTTTTTGCCACGCTTTGTCCATGTACGTTTTTATCAACTTGTTATTTGAAACGAACAGCTGTTCCATTGCCATGGCTGTAGCAATATTTTTTATTTGCCGAAGCCCAATACGTGTCACCGCTTGATTTAAGGTATTTACTTTAATAGAACGTCCCATAAAGCCGCTATTTGCTACTTTTATCATACGTGCAGCCAATGCAGGATCATGAGATATCACGTCTGCCATTTGCAGTAGGTTGACTTCGGGGTCGTCGGCTGCTTGACGAACTCGAACAGCAATTTCAGGCAAGGTAGGTAAAACGAGTGTGTCATTATTGATTTTATCGACAAGAATGGTAAGTAATGCGTTTTCTGTAGACATATGGTCAAGTCCTTTAAATTCGCCACTTAACGATGGCCTTATAATTTTTACTGCTTTAAGTATTGTCTAACTTCTCGATAAAGTTAAGAAAAGTATAAAAATTATTCTGAGCATGGTGACAATAGAAAATACTTTGTTTTTACCGTTTGCTCAATTGGTATTTTTTCCGCATCATAGATGCGACACAATCATAATAACTAAAATCCTGGGATAAATGATGAAACTTTCTAAACTCTCTAGCGCGATTTTAATCGCTTCCGGTTTGCTAGTAAGTGCATGCTCACAACAACAAGCAGACACACCAAAATCGAATACAGCCGCTGCGCAAGATACAGTGACCTATTCATTGCAAAATATTGATAAAAACCGCCTCAATATTTATACAGAAGTCACTTTAACCAGCGACCTGAGCCATCTTAATGACAACCAGAAAAAAATGATTGCACTGCTTATAGATGCCTCAAAAATCATGGATGACCTATTCTGGAAACAAGCTTTTGGTCAAGACAAAGATACCTTCCTTGCGCGCATCGACGACCAACAAGTACGCCGTTTTGCAGACATTAACTATGGCCCTTGGGACCGCTTAGATGGCGACAAAATTTTCCTAACTCGCTTTGATGATAAAGCCCCTGGAGCAGAGTTTTATCCCAGTGATATTTCCAAAGAAGAACTAAACCAAGCTGACTTTAAAGACAAGCAGGGTCTTTACTCCATGGTTAAAAGAGACCAACAAGGTAACTTATATTCAGTGCCATATGCCACTGAATTTAGGTCTGAGCTAGAAGCTGCAGCCAAGCTTTTAAGAGAAGCCAGCGCCCTTGCTGTAGACAAGCAGTTTTCAAATTACTTAAACCTGCGTGCTGATGCCTTGTTAAACAACAGCTATCAACCTTCAGATTTTGCATGGATGGATATGAAAAATAACCCTATCGACGTGGTTATTGGTCCTATCGAAACATATGAAGATCAACTTTTTGGCTACCGAAGCGCATTTGAGTCATACGTATTAGTTAAAGACTTAGCTTGGAGCGAACGCCTCGCAAAGTTTGCGGCATTTTTACCTGAACTCCAAACCGGCTTACCGGTTGCACAAAAATATAAACAAGAAGTCCCAGGCTCAGATGCAGATCTTAACGCTTATGACGTAGTGTACTACGCAGGACACTCAAATGCTGGCAGTAAAACCATTGCTATCAACTTACCGAACGACGAACAAGTTCAGTTAGAAAAAGGGACTCGCCGGCTACAACTAAAAAATGCGATGCGCGCTAAGTTCGATAAAATTCTCGTACCCATTGCGGATGAGTTGATTGTGCCAGAGCAGCGCAAGCACATTACGTTTAACGCATTTTTTGCCAATACTATGTTCCATGAAGTTGCGCACGGCTTGGGGGTAAAAAATACCCTCACAGGTAAAGGGACTGTACGTCAGTCGCTACAAGAGCATGCCAGCGCCATAGAAGAAGGTAAAGCCGATATCTTAGGACTTTACATGGTGGAGCAGCTACTGAAAAAAGGCGAGATAACGGAAGGCACCTTGGAAGACTATTATGTTACCTTTATGGCTGGCATCTTCCGTTCGGTCCGCTTTGGCGCGTCAAGTGCTCATGGTAAAGCCAACATGATCCGCTTCAATTTTTTCAAACAAGAAGGCGCATTTTCTAAAAATGCCCAAGGCTTGTATCAAGTTGATATGGATAAAATGGGTGCTGCAATGGAAAAGCTATCTAATTTGATCCTCACCCTACAAGGTGATGGTGATTACCAAAAAGTTGACCAACTAATTGCAACTCACGGAGATATAAAAACAGAGCTGCAAGCAGACTTAAATAAGCTGGCCAATGCAAATATCCCCGTCGACGTCACCTTCAAACAAGGCAAGTCTGTCTTAGGGCTTTAAATACTCAAAAGGCGCTAAAATGACAGCGCCTTTTTTAACGCCAATAATTGACTGTCACTGTATGGTTGAGCCGGGTGCAAACCCCAAACCGGTTTAGGCCAAGCGACGTCATGTGTATAACGCGCAATATGATGCACATGTAGTTGCGGTACCATATTACCCAATGCAGCAACATTGAGTTTATCTGGCGTGAAAACCGCCATTAAAAGCTCACTTAGTTGCTTTGACTCCTGCCAAAATTGGCTCTGCTGCGTTTCTGTCAAATCAATGATTTCCCGCGCACCTTCAACTTGAGGCACAAGAATAAACCAAGGGTATTGACTATCATTCATCAATAATACTTTGCACAGCGGCCATGACGCTAACTCTATACAATCTCTCTGTAATTCAGGGGCAAGTTCAAATGCCATGTATTCTACTCCGATAAAAAAGCAGATACCCAGTATCTGCTTTATATTCATTGATCAACACGATCATGGTGTTGTCTTAAGAACACTCGTCCTTATAAACAATAGCGAGCAAATAAGCTGCTTACAGTTGCGGCTGTTGGCTTACCATGCTGCCAATCACCGTTTTCCACACCGCTACCAGCAATATCCATATGTACATATGGTAAAGGTAGCTCAGAATCGCAGCCATGTTTGTCCAAACCACCTACAATGGCTAAAAATGCCATTGGGAACTGGTGGCCTCGCGCTGTTACCGCTGAAGGTGCATTGTTACTAGAGAGTACATCATCAGCTAAAGTGCGCGGCTGTACAAAGTCATAATCTTCTCTGCGACTGCGAGAAACTTCCGCACAATCAGCCCAGACATCTCCTTTATCAGCAATCAAGCGCGATACTGAATTTGCACGTGCCGGACCATTTTCAACAAATGCACTGTATGGACCCATTGCCCTTGCTGCATGGCCGGTAAGTGTGGCAACTGTGAATAATTCAGGGTTTACCTCTGATTTCGCTAAGTCTTTCATCTCGCTGAGTAAATCCCCCATTGCTAAACGTCCTTCAGCATCGGTGTTACCAATACGTACACGTACACCTTCGCGGGTTTCGATAATTTCATCGGGAACAAAGCAATCAGAGCCAATAGAATTTCTCACAACGGCTAGGTAAGCAATCACCTTCACACCTTTTGGTTGATACTCGGCCACTGACTTCATAAACCCAGCAACAGATGCTGCACCGCCTTTGTCACGACTCATACCAGCCATAAAACCGCCCACTTTTAAGTCTGCGCCGCCTGTATCGTAAACAAGACCCTTACCTACAAACATTAAAGTGCGCTCGATATCGCCTTCAGGTATATATTCCATTTTAACAACACGCGGGTGATGGCGCTCCACGGCATACGACGCGCGCGCAACCGTGCTCAACATTGGATATTCTTTATCTATAGCAGCGATGTCAGAAATGACTTCTACCTTAACCGAGGTATTTTCAAACAAAGATACACAATAGTCAGCAAAACGAGGAGGAGCCATACGCTCAGGCTCTGTACCACATAAATCACGCGCCGCATACTGACCCGCTGCAATCGCATTAATCTGTGAACAAAGCGCATCTTCAGCGCCAACTAAGTAAACACTTTCTACCGGCTCGATTTGCGCTCCACGATACTCTCGCGCTTCTAAAGGCTGCCAAAGTGCCTGACACATTCCCAAAAATGCAACCTGTAAGGCATTTTGATAACGTTCATCACTCGGGACACCTGCCAACACCACGACGGGTTTTACAGCACCAGCAGCTTTGGCTTGTGCAATGGCCGCTTGACCAGCAGCGAAGAAACGACGCACATCATCGTAATCACGATTTAGAGGTCCGGTCGGCGCTAAAATTAAACGTTGACCCGGAACTTGAGGCGCCAACAAGACATTTGCCTGTGTTGCCAAACGTGCATCTACGGCCAAATAAGGCGCAGCTGCCTCATTGAGCTGTTTATCGCCTAAATCACTTACATCTGAAGTAATGACGATTAAGGCATCAGCGTCACTTTGTTGCCAATTTGATGCTGGCAATGAGAGAGGAAAAGACATAAAAAGGCCCTTGTTCTTGTAATTTAAGGGCCAATTATCGGTTATTTATTTGCAAGAGCCAAGTTAGCTTGTCGATTCTTCACTGTCCGTAGCTGCTTCCGCTGTACTTTTCAGTTTACTGACCACACTCCATGCTTCTAACATCACCAATACACTCACGACTAATACGATGATATCTAATCCAACTAGTAGCCAATTGCCCTTTTCGTAGTATTCTCCCAATTTAATCAAGCCCGCGAAAAATGCCATTAAGATCACAAATATCATGGGGATAAGCGTAAATTTGGCTGGTCGGCCCAACTTGATTAGATAAACAGAGATCACCAACAGGGTTAGGCTTGCCAAAATTTGGTTAGTCGAGCCAAACAACGGCCAAATTATCATGCCCCCACTACCAGAGGCTCCGCCGGCACCAAATGCAAGTAATAAGCAACATCCCACAGCAACTAAGGTGGCGACAATGCCATTTTTTAGTACTGGTAACTTATAGATATCACCCCACTCTTGGATGATATAACGCTGTAAACGCACACCTGAGTCCATAGTCGTGCCCGCAAACAAAACGACCATAACAGCTAATAAAGTTGATGCGATTTCAGCGGATAGTCCCCACCCGGTGCTGATCAAGTTAGATCCGCCTTGAATAAATGCGCCAACAGAACCTGCACCGAGGTGACTGTATATTTCGTGCATTCTTCAGGCGATACCGCCAACATAACCCCGCTCACAGCCACTAAAGTAATAAGCGCCAACGAACCTTCACCAACAGCACCCAAATACCCGACAAAACGACCATCGGTTTCTTTATTTAACTGCTTTGAGCTGGTGCCTGACGATACGATGCCATGGAAACCAGAGACAGCGCCACACGCAATCGTGACAAAGAGCAATGGAATAATGCTTGGCGTGTCGATAGCCGTTTGCGTATTAAATGCTGGTGCCGTTATATCTGGCATCACAACAAAAACCGCACCGTAGAGCAATACCAGCCCAACCAGCAATTGCATGCCATTAATAAAGTCTCGAGGTTGTAATAACATCCAAACAGGTAACAAAGACGCAACTGCCGCATAAACAAATAAGATTAATATCCAGCTGGCTTTATCTGTCAATCCAAATACCTCGCTGGGAAGCGCAATAGGCATGCCACTGCCTGCATAAATTGTTGCATACAGCACCACAACACCCACTAAGCACAATGGGATCAGTGGCACTCTTCGTTTTAACAACTGGCCAATGATCAAAGCAACCACTATTGCCGACCAAGCAGGGAAAACAGCATTGGGGTTGGCAACAAACGAATTCGCGATCACAACACCAAAAACCGCATTTACCATTAAGAGTACTAAAAATACCACAATCATAAAGAGCGAACGGGTGCGCTTGCCAATGACAGTTTCAGATAATGCCCCCATTGACTTACCCTTATGGCGAGCACTAGCCCAAAGTGCGCCCATATCATGGACACCAGCAAAAAAGATGGTACCAATTACCACCCAAAGTACAGCAGGAACCCAGCCCCAATAGACTGCGATAGCAGGGCCAACTATGGGCGCAGCACCAGCCACAGAAGTAAAATGATGACCCCACAACACCACTTTATTGGTTGGAACATAATCAACCCCATCATTAAGTTCATGGGCAGGTGTGACGAAGTTATCGTCCATTTTGAAAATTTTGGTTGCGATAAACTTAGAGTATACAAACCAGCCAAATAGCATACCCAAAATACCGAACAACACTATCATGATCGATTGCACGAGATGTCCTCTGTGTTATTTTTGTATTAACATTACTCTAACACGGAAACATGTAATTTCAGTTATATTTTAGTCGCACGCCCCCTAACAGCTGTAAAGTTTGTCTTGTGATCTCAATTAAATAGGCCCATTTGTACCTGATTACTCGGCGCATCACCCAAACCAATTTGCACCCCCACCAGCCGCACAGGTTTATTGCCATAGCGCGCCACAGCCTGCTCTAATAAAGTACACAAAATATCTTTATCTATGTGGTGACATTGACATTCCTTGGTGGTTTGAGAAAAATCGTAAAACTTTACCTTAACCCCCAACTTGGTAAATTCACGCTCTGCTTGATATCTAGCACTTCTACGGGTAAGTTCGGGGATGAGTTTGTCACATAAAATAGACTTTAACTGCGCTAAATCTTTAATGTCCTTCTCAAACGTTGTTTCAACCCCTACCGACTTGCGTACTCGCTCTGCCTCTACGCCTCGGTCATCAACACCTTGGCAGCGCCGCCACAAAACCCTGCCAAATTTCCCGAAGCGCGTAGCCATTTCATCTTGGCTCAGTGCTTTGATATCACGGCCTGTAACAAGTCCACATGCCAGTAACTTTTCATGTGTCACTTTTCCAACCCCAGGGATCTTTCTCAGCGGCAACTCATCGATAAAGTCATCTACTTGAGTGGGTGTGATCACACATTGTCCATTGGGCTTATTTTCGTCACTGGCGATTTTGGCTAAAAACTTGATTGGTGCAACACCGGCTGACGCTGTCAGCCCAGTTTCATTATAAATATCGGTACGGATCTGCTGCGCAATCAAGGTGGCACTGCCTTGACAAACCTCACAGTCAGTAACGTCTAAGTAGGCTTCATCCAAAGACAAAGGCTCAATCAAATGGGTGTAGCGAGAAAATATTTGCCGGATTTGTTGAGACACTTCTTTGTATACCTGCATGCGACCCGGAACAATGACCAATTGAGGGCAAAGTTGTTTAGCCTTGTAGTTAGACATAGCAGATCGCACCCCAAACTCTCGTGCAATATAATTCGCGGTACTTAACACCCCACGATGGCTATTTCCACCTATCGCCATGGGTACTTTAGCGAGTGCGGGGTTATCACGCATTTCTACCGCTGCATAAAAACAATCCATATCAATATGGATAAATTTTCTCACCGACGCGCCCTCACAAAATACTGTTTACTTATACAGTATAGTGGCAGTTTTCTAGTTATTTGTCTATTGCTTCAATAGCTACAATTTATGAACTCGCCTTTTTATGTCAGGAGCAGGCATTGACGCATAGCAGTACATAATAAACGCATACAGTGCAATATTCTGAAGGAGCAGAACAAGCGCAACAAAGTAGTCTCTAAAATAGAGTTTGATATAGGGGGTGTCTATTAACCAATACTTATAACAAAGAATCTCAATCCAAGTTATAAAATTCACAATTGCAGCCAATGTGAAGAGCCGCAATAAAAAAGATTCATAAACAGTCAGTTTCTTGCGCATTGCAACAGTTAAGAAAAACCCCCTGCGGGTTTTTTGATATATAAAAAATGCAATGTAGCGTCGCAAAAGTATCGGCAACATAAATACAAGGCATATAAAGGCTTCAAAGATATAGAAGTGCGTTTTCCAAGATATGGTTACTTGATAACAAGCAAAACTAATGCATGTAAGTATGGAATAGCTGATAACTAACCACCGTGCGAATGGGTTCCTCCAGCCAATGACTAGCCCTAAGAAAAGTACAACAAACCCTAAATTATCAATTACAACAAAGAAAATATGATTATCCACTTCCCAATAAACCTAACATCGTTTACTTCCAAAAACTTAGGTACAATAATTTATCAATCAGATACATTCAATCATTTGTTTACAATAAAGGCACAGCCGCTAACTTTAATAACCCACTGTAAACAAACCTCAGCAGAATAAGTAGAAATGCTCTACACTGCTGTTAGTGAATTTGTATGTATCTAACGACTACATCTTAGCTGTTTAAACCTGTTCGATTTTGCAAGGAGTATCTATGAAGTACAGCCAATTAGGCCACTCATCACTAAAGGTTTCACGAGTTTGTTTAGGAAGTATGACTTGGGGGTTGCAAAACAATCAGCACGATGCTGATGAGCAAATCAACTACGCGCTGAGTCAGGGGATCAACTTTATAGACACCGCAGAGATGTACGCAGTACCCCCTTCACCAGATACCTATGGTAAAACCGAATTGATCATCGGTGACTGGATCAAACGCCATGAAGAAAAACGACAAGAAGTTATTTTGGCAACAAAAATAGCGGGCGCGGGACTCGGTTGGATTAGAGAGGGAAAACCTATCGATAAAAGTGCAGTCATCAACGCTGTTGAACAATCGCTACAACGACTGCAAACAGATTATATAGACGTGTACCAATTACATTGGCCAAATCGCACATCACCGCATTTTGGTAAACACTGGCACGGTATGTTAGACCTACACGCCGTCAGCAAAGCACAACAGCTCGACGAAATGAGTAATATCCTTGAAGCCTTAAAACTATGTCAAGATCAAGGAAAAATTCGTCATTGGGGGCTTTCTAATGAAACCCCATGGGGGATCAATACTTACTTACACTTGTGTGAGCAACACGGTATAGAACGACCAGTATCCATTCAAAATGAATTCAATTTACTTCACGAGAAAGACTGGCCCTACTTACTAGAAAATTGCGTCAATGAAGACATCGCCTATTTACCTTGGTCTCCTTTGGCTGGTGGATTGCTATCAGGCAAATACTTAGGTGGTGCGAGGCCTGAAGGCAGCCGATGGACCTTAATGCAACGCAATGGACTGTTCAGAGATACACAGTATTCACAACAAGCTACCGCTGCATATCAAGAAGTTGCGCATGAACACCATCTAAGCACTGCACAACTTGCTTTGGCATGGTGTGATCAGGTAGATGGCGTTACTTCAACCATCATTGGGGCGACCTCAATGGCACAACTAAAAGAAAACATAATTGCTTTTGACAAACCACTTCCACCAGAAGCGTTGGCAGAAATAGACACCATTTTAAAAACTTACCCTGTTCCATTCTAAGCTTACCCACAGATTAGAGTGCAAATATGATAAACTCGGCATATTTGCACTCTCAAATGACGACGTATTTATGAAACAACTCAACCGCGAGCCTATTGTGCCCCTACCTGGCAGCCACTTTGTTAGACATGCCGTGCGGGCAATCGTAATCAGAGGAGAAGAAATTTTACTTCTCTATACAGCGCGATATGACGACTATACACTGCCTGGTGGTGGAGTCGACGAAGGTGAAGAGATTGAAGTCGCATTAAGCAGGGAACTACTAGAAGAAACCGGTGCCCAGTCAATAACCCACATTTCGCCATTTGGTATATACGAAGAGTATCAAAGTTGGTACAAACCAGATTTTGACAATGTACATATTATCTCACACTGCTTTATCGTCGATATTTGCGGCTCTTTCACTGAGCCTCAAATGGAATCCTACGAGCAAGCAAATGGTATGCGACCGGTTTGGTTACCGATCAAAGATGCAATTTTGCACAACCGTGAAACACTGGCTAATAGCGACAAAAAAGGACAATCTATTTATAGAGAGCTGGCGATATTAGAAACTGTTGCAAAAGAGGTTATAGGCCTGAATTTTGACTGATTAAACGCTTCCCCCTGTTATCGCAACATACAGGGGAAAACGCCCTCGATTGGAAAAGAATTCACTACAGTAAAAAACGCTTTATTTGCCAGAAGCACTTGTAAAGCCTGCTTTGAAAATGAAATTGGTGGCACAATACCGACTCGCCCCTTTAAACCCCACCGCATCATCACTGGATGAACAATCGAACAAATAGGATACCCCTCTACCGTACTCCTTCAAGATATAATTTCCGATCCTCTAAATTACAGCGATACAAAGCGTCCAAACCTCACAGCAAAAGTCATATGAACATAGTCACCGTGCTTCCAAATGGCCAATGATGTCGCTAATACAGTAACACCTGACGAAACTTCCAATATTAGGGTTTCACTTGGGAATTAATGTAATAAAAATGTAAAACAAACACGTGTTACGCAGCCATGAATAAGTGGTTGGACAAATAATTTCAATAAATTTCACTGCGTATTGGTAATTTTATAATTCTGTTCTAAGTTTTGATGATAGGAATATCAAAGCTAAGGAGTAGACTATGACCATTCGTCACACTTTCATTTTACTTTCTTCTCTTGTCATGATTGCACTGTTTTGTATGGTGGGCGTGCTTTGGTATGAAACAACTCACATCGCCAATTTGGGGCAAAGACTGGCAACCAGCAAAGAGATCAGCAACGACCTTTTGATGCTAAGACGCCATGAGAAAGATTTTTTACTTCGCAAACAGCAAAAGTACGTCGACAAGTTCGATGCCCGAATTAAACAAATGCGCAATAATATGACGGTTTTAAGTGGTCAGCTCCCCAGCCACTTGCAACAGGCTTTGGTGGTGGCTGAAAAAGATCTGAGTAACTACGAGTTAAACCTACGAAACTTGGTCGCGCTAGATAAAAAAATAGGTCTCTCACCGAACCAAGGGCTGCGCGGTGAATTTAATCACGCCGAAATCGCCCTACACGAATCCCTGACCAATATTGGCGATATTACCGCGATGAGCAAAGCATTGCGATTAGTGTTACTTGAAAATGACTTCCAAACAAACCTCGATATGTCTACTAAAAACGAAGTCACTCAGCAGTTAGCCGTCATGAAGGTTTACTTTTCAGATCAATTTAGCGCAGGGCAAAATGACCTGACGCTGTTTGAAAATACTGCGCGAGCGCTTACTGTAGCGCTGGTAGAACGCGGTCTCGATGCCAATTCGGGCTTGCGTGGAGAGTTGCGTTCGAGCATTCACAAAGTAGAAGGCACTATGAATAAGCTCTCTGGTGATATAGAGATGGGGATCAGCAATGAACTTATTTCTGCGCAAAACCAAGGCATGATGTTAGCTGGAGTACTCACAGCAATAATTGCAGGGCTATTGCTTTGGAAGGGGTCGCATATTGTCAGAAGATTAAAAGCGGCCAATGCAAATATGGCAACCATTAGTCATGGCGAAGGGGATTTAACCCATCATATCAATTTGACTGGCCGTGATGAGGTGACGGAGTTTGCCGGGTCAGTCAATCAGTTTATAGATACAACCGCAGACATCGTTAGAGAAATTAAGCATACAGGCGAGACAGTCGAACATGGTGCACACCAATCCGTCGAGGTGACAAAACGCTCCCAACAAGCAATTGAAGAGCAAAAAAACAATACACATGCGGTTAAAGTTGCAGTTAGTGAACTGGTACAGGCAGTGTCACTTATCGCAGAAAATAGTGTGGCTGTGCAAAACAACGTCAATGATGCAGATGAAAACATGGCCCGAGGCTCCGATATCATGCATAGAGCCCACCATAACATGTCTGAACTAACCGGACATATCAATGAAAACAGTAAACTGATGCATCAGCTTTCTTCAGCGAGCAGCGAAATTGAAAGTGTCACATCTGTTATTCGTGGGATCACTGAGCAAACAAACTTACTGGCATTAAATGCCGCAATAGAAGCCGCCCGCGCCGGTGAAAGTGGACGGGGGTTTGCAGTGGTAGCTGACGAGGTTCGTACACTGGCCAAACGCACCCAAAACTCAACAGTAGAAATTGAACGCATGATCCATGGCTTACAAAGCCTTGTACACGACTCTGAGCAAGCCATGCAAACCAGTTTAGAGCTAAGCGAACAGATGTATGAAGGAATTACAGAAGCACAGCAAAGCATGGACGATAACAAACACGCCATGGATAAAATACGCGACATGGTGATTCAAATAGCTGGGGCGACAGAAGAGCAAATGGCGACAGTTCAGGGCGTTGAAAATGCCGCCGCAAACATTTCAGTATCAGCTGAGCAGCTTTACGTCGACTCTTGCCAAAACTGTAAAAATTGCGAAGCGCTGGAATATGACGCACATAAGATGCAAGAAGATGTTTCCAGATTTAAAGTCTAATCTAGCTACTCACCTCTAAACCTCAAAAGCGCTTTTGTTTTTCGCAAAAGTGCTTTTGAGATCAAAGTAAAACACTTATCTGCTCGAAATCTCATCCAAACATGTTACAGTCATGATCCGGCACATAATTTGGTATTGGTAAATCAAAGGAGTACGCATGAGTGTGAGACGTATAGGCCAGTTTTTTAACCCTAAATCGGTGGCTGTTATTGGTGCTTCCAACAACCCAAATCGTGCTGGTAATGTCGTAATGAAAAACCTATTACAAGGTGGCTTTAAAGGGCCAATTATGCCAGTCACCCCAAAATATACTGCGGTGCATGGCGTACTCGCCTATCAAGATATCGAGTGCCTACCCTGCATACCTGACTTAGCCATAATTTGCACTAACAAAAATACGCTATGTAAACTAATTCAAGAGCTAGGCACCAGAGGTTGTAAACATGCCATTATCGTTGCTGCTGGTTTAAGTAATTCCGAAAAACACACGTTGTACAGTGCCGCGCAGCAGGCTGAAGTGACACTTTTGGGAAGTAACAGTTTAGGGTTGATCCTGCCGCACATCGGACTCAATGCAAGCTTTTCTCATACTGTCGCCTCACCTGGTAAACTCGCTTTTGTATCTCAATCAGCTGCGGTTTGCTCAACGATTTTAGATTGGGCTCAAACAAAACACATTGGCTTTTCTCACTTTATTTCTGTAGGGGATTGCCTCGACATTGATTTCGACGAACTGCTCGATTACTTGGCCAGAGACAGCAAAACATCAGCGATTTTACTTTACATAGACAATATCAAAGACGTGCGCAGATTTATATCCGCCGCACGAGCAGCCGCTTTTAATAAACCCGTCATCGCCATAAAAACCGGCCGCACAATCGCTGGCGCCCGAGCCGCCTATCATCATACCGGAGGGAAAACTTCCGATGACGCAGTGTACGACGCGATGTTTCAACGTGCAGGCATGCTTAGAGTAAATGATTTAAGAGAGCTATTTGCGGCCACTCAAACACTCGCGTTGCATCCAAAATTGCTTAAGGTGGAGCAACTCACCATACTAACAAATGGCGGCGGTCCGGGGATCATGGCCGTTGACACCCTGTTAATGCGATCAGGAAAGCTCGCTAAACTCAGTGAAAAAACTATCGGCGCTCTCAATGAGATCGTGCCTCAATCCTCGCAAACGGACAACCCAGTCGACATTTTTGGTGACTCGTCACCTAAACGGTATCAGCGTGCGTTAGAAGTGCTTTTAAAGGCTGATGAGGTGAAGAACTTATTGATTATTCATACACCGTCAGCACTTGCGCCAAGCTCGGCCTATGCCAAAATCATTGCTCAAACACTCGAAAAAATTCCCAAAATGGCAAGGCCCTTTGTCATGACTAACTTTATGGGCGAGGAAGCCGCCCGCTCAGCAAGAGATATTTGTGTACTGAGTAACATACCGACCTATCGCACCCCTGAGGGCGCGGTTAGTGCATTTATGCATCTAATTACGTATCGCAGAAACCAAAAGCATTTGACCCAAACACCTGAATCTATCATCCAAGATGAACTTATCAATAGTAAGGCAGCTAAGCTGCAAATCAATGGGTATTTGCGTACCAACCATCGATATCTATCGACCCACTCGGCTAGCCAGATCCTCTCTTGCTATGGCATTGATTGTATTCATACCGAAGTTGCACTTACGCCCAGCGAAGCAAAAGAGCAAGCTGAAGAGATAGGATTCCCCGTTGCATTAAAACTGATCAGCTCCGCTATCCCTTCTAAATCTGAAGTGGGCGGTGTCGTACTCAATTTGAATGATGGTAATGAAGTCGAGCAAACTGCTTTTTCAATGCTACTGCGGATCAAAAAAACCTACCCAGACGCTGAGATTGAAGGGTTTTCTCTACAAAAAATGGCATCCAGAGCTGGCACTCAGGAACTGCGCATTGCAATAAAAACAGAGCCTGATGTAGGGCCTGTTATCTTGTTAGGTGAAGCGGGAACAGGGTTGAACTTCTCTCAAGCTGCCGTCGCGCTCCCGCCATTAAACATGAATCTAGCAAAATACTTAATCGCCGCAGCCCATGATAAAGGTGTGTTAAAAGAGCGCACACTGCCCGACAAAGTCGACAAGTATCGCTTATGTGCCCTTCTCACTAGAGTGTCGCAAATGATTGTTGAGCAACCGGATATTCAAAATCTGGAGCTCAACCCTATTTTGGCAAGCTCAGGTCAATTTCTAGTGCTGGATGCCCAGATAGGACTCTCGCCTTATCAGCCCAAAGCACACCGTAAGCGTTTAGCAATTAAGCCATACCCCAAAGAGTTAGAGCGAGTATTAACACTAAAGAATGGCCAAGAAGTGACTCTTAGACCGATTAAACCAGAGGATGAACGCAATCATCAAGAGTTTGACCAATCGCTCACCAAAGAGGACAGATACAATCGTTTTTTTGGTCAATTACCCCAATTTACTCACGACCAGCTCGCGAAAATGACACAAATAGACTACGACCGCGAAATGGCCTTTATCATTAGCGAGCGCTATAAAAGCGCATTTCGTACGCTAGGTGTTTCTAGGGTTTTAATGGATCCAGATAATATCCAAGCTGAATTTTCTGTCATTGTACGCTCTGATTCACAAGGCCTTGGTTTAGGTAAATTATTGATGAATGCGGCGATAGATTACTGTAGAGAAAAAGGGGTCGAAAGTATTGAGGGGATCACACTATTTGAAAATACTGGCATGATCAATTTGGCCAAGCACCTTGGCTTCAATGTGAAACGAGACTTTGAAGAAGGTGCAGCTATTATGACTTTACCACTTCAAAATAACAGTTAGTGATTGAAAAGCATGAGTTTAACACTGAGACAAAAAACGGCAGCAATACTAGAAGGCAGTGGAAAATATCGGAAAATAGCCCACAGCTTAGATATTTTTTTAATCGCACTCATTATTTTTAATGTGGTCGCTATCGTTCTAGAGTCAGTGCCTGAACTCGCTAAACAGTATTACCTCGCGTTTTTTTATATTGAGGTCATCTCCGTGGGCATTTTTTGTGTTGAATATTTGCTTCGACTGTGGTGCTGTGTTGATAAACTCAATTTCAAAGATGATACAAAAAGTCACTTTATAATTCGCTTACGCTATATTCGCTCTCCTTTGGCTGTCATAGACTTAGTCGCCATATTGCCGACTTTACTCATGGTGTTTTTTACTTTCGATCTACGGTTCTTGCGTGTAGTACGGTTGATGCGCATTTTTAAGCTCACACGCTACTCACGTGCTATGCAACTACTTTTAGCTGCTTTTAAGGAAGAAGCCAGCTCACTCATGGCAGCATTTTTTATTATGTCATTAGTACTGATCGTCGCGTCGTGCGGTATTTACTTAATTGAGCATGATGTCCAACCTGAAAAATTTGGATCAATTCCAGCTGCAATGTGGTGGGCTATGGCGACGTTGACCACCGTTGGTTATGGAGATGTAGTGCCCATTACGCCTCTTGGGCGATTTTTTGGCGGAGTGATTACTTTGCTCAGTATGGGCATGGTTGCGATCCCAACCGGACTGCTCGCATCAAGTTTTGCTGACCAGCTGCGCAAGCGCCGCGATGCATTTCATGAAGCCGTATTACACGCCTTGGTTGACGGAAAGCTCGATGACGCAGAAGCAGAGCATCTCGAAGCTCTGCGAGTGGAGTTGGGCCTTAGCGCAACAGAGGCTCATCAAGCGATTAAGTTGATGACCTCTGAGCGCTCCCACAGTCTTTACTGTAGACACTGCGGAGAAAAGCTCTAACTATCAAACATTTCTTGCCAAGTGTTCTCCATTAAATGTGCGATCATATCGCCAGGTAAAGGCGGACTAAATAAAAAGCCTTGAAAACGCTCACAGCCTAGCATGCGGAGAAACCTCAATTGCTCGATGTTTTCTACATCTTGTGCAACGCAGTACTTGCCCAAGCTATGCGCAAGAGACAAGGTGGAGTGAATAATGCTCTCGTGATCCTTGTTTTTACCAATATCGACGATGAATCCACCATCAATCTTCAAGGTACTCACCGGGAATTGGGTAAGATACATCAAAGAAGAGTACCCAGTACCAAAGTCATCCATATATAAACGACAACCAAGTGTTTTGAGCAAGTGCATACGCTCAATGGAGTCGGCGACATTTTCCATCATCACCGATTCCGATATTTCGAACACCAAACAACTCGCGGGTAAATTGGTTTTCTCAAGTGCATGCTGCACCTGCTGGACCAAACCATCATAGTGCAAAGCCTGCGCCGATAGATTGACGGATATATAGAGATCTGGCCAAGTTAAATGCCACACTTTTAGCTCTATCAAAGCCCGTTCTATCGTTTGCAATATCAAATCAATACCCAACCCTGTTTTCTCAGCAGCCGTCGAAAACTCTTGTGCACTCACACTGCTATCATCGGGCCAGTGCAACAACACTTCAAAACCTTCGATATGACCTCGGGTCGCATTGAGTATCGGCTGATAATAATTGCACAACAATTCATCTTTGTGGATTGCGTTTAAGCGCCGCTCGATTTCAATATGCCGTTTTGCTTGTTGATTGATATCTTGGTGGTAATATTGAAAGTAACTAATTGGACTCTTTTTAGCATGGCTTAGCGCAATTTCTGCTGCCTGGTTGAGCTCAAAAGCATCTGATGCGTCATTCGGAAAGAGTGCAATTCCGACAAATACATCTATATCAACTTCCTGTTCATGGACTCGAATACCCTCTTCAAACCGAGCCATCAGGCAATGTACGTACTGGGTCACAGCATCAACTGAGTCCAAGTGCTCCATCAAGATATAAAAGTCTTTTTCTTGGCCAATTGCTAAACTATCAACTTCTCTAAAACAACATTGCAGTGTTGTCGCAGCCTGTTGAATAATGGCTAATACAAAGTCCTCACCAAATGTATCAGCCAAACGCTGCAGTCTTCCAAATTTTATCGCCAATATTGCCAAGGAGTGATCCGCCCCTCCGATTTGCTCTATTCCATGTTGCACCCTGTCCATAAATAACACTTTGTTGGGCAGTTTAGTCAGTGCATCATAATTGGCTAATTGGTAAAGCTCTTTTTCTGTGCGCTTCTGTTTGCTGATGTCAGTGAGGACAATGATATAATTTTGCCCCAATGTTGCTGTGATCTTGACCAGTACATGCCTTACCTCACCGCTCGGCAAGCGTAAAACCTCTTCAGCACTATGATACTCTTCTTCAGACAACTTACTCATGGTGCGCAGATAATGCATCCTGACATGACGCTCTAAACCTAGACTCACACTGGTACTGGATAAAGGATTGGCTTCGACGGAAAACGCATCCTGAAGCGCTTTGTTGCATGCTAATATACGAAAACGCTTATCGAAAATCATAACCCAGTCTCGGGTTTGCTCGAACGCCTCGCCAAAGAGTGCTGCACGCTCTTCAAATACCCGTTCGCGAGTTAAGTTTGTGTAAGTACCAGCAACGCGCATAGGAACAGCCTCTCGCCACGCCATAACTTTGCCGTAATCTTTGTACCAACGCCATTGTCCTACGCGATTTCTAAGACGGTATGTGCAATCAATATAGCCCTTCGCGGTAGAGACAAACTCTAGCCACTCGATTCGAAAAAGCGCACGATCTTGTGGGTGGATCAATTCTAAATAGTCATCTAGATTGATGTAGTCGTTTTTGTATCCAAGTTCATTTACCAGTCTGGGCTGGTAGACCAAATTTGAACCAGATTGCCAATCCCATACACCTGAGTTACTGCCTTCTAATGCCATTTTAAGGCGCGTTTCACTATTTCTGGTCTCCTTATGGGCCTCCATTAGTAATTGCGCGACTCTATTTTTCCTATGCACCCATAGAGCGAATAGACCACTGGCTAATATTAAGTAACAGGCTAGCGCCACCGGTGAACGCCAAATTGGATATTTAACGCGAATATTAAGCTCCGCTGGCTGAGTATAATCACCTGTCAGTGGATCTTTAGCCCACACTTTGAGACGGTAAGAACCAGGGTTTAGTTTTGGGAATACAACACGGTTACTATTGCGACTTAAAATTCTTTGTTCGCCGGAAAGCTGGTATTCATAAACAATGCGTTCTTGCGCAGTAAAAGCCATTGCAGAAAATGACACTTCCAACCCAATATCATCGTGATTCAAATCAATGGAAGAAAACGATTTTAATCCTGCGGGTTTGAGATCTCGTGACATTAAATCGACATTGGTAATATTGACACGGGTCAAAAGAGGACGATTAGGGCGGTTAACTTCGGGATCAAATATCGTGATCCCCTGCAATGAACCATAAGCAATATGACCATTCGCTAATTTTGCCGATGAGCCACTATTAAATTCATTGCTCATCAAGCCATCATTGATGGTAAACCCTTGGAGATGAAAATTATCAGGATCTAGCCGCCATATCCCTTGATGAGAGGACATCCAAATCATACCAGCTTTATCTTGTTGCATTTCATATAAGATGAAATTGGTCACCGACAGTGAGTCAGCAGGCAGTGGCAGTGGTTTATACCCATCAGCAGTCAGTCGAACTAGCCCATGAGTAGCAAATGATAGCCAAAGCACGTTATTTTTATCAATGGTATAACTTAGCAGATCAACAGCCGACTGTTTGTGCGCTTTTGGTACCTGATAGATCTGAGTCAACTTGTGCAGTGTATGATTGTATCTAAATAGCCGCCCCTCGCTATAAAACACCGGCTCAGATGGGTGACTTGAAAGCGGTTCGAAAAAACCATAGCTTAAGAAGGGATCAAACTGCGCAAAGCTCGACCCCAGAGGCTCTAAAATACCATTATTCATATTGAACAAATAAAAGCCTGAATTCCCATCGACAAAATAAAGCAATCCAGGCTCAACTAACACGGCGCCTTTAACAAACCCTGCTAGCACTTCCGTTGACTCTAGGTTTTGTGCACTTGGACGCGAAACAGTCTCTGTTTTGGGATCAAAAACAAACAGACCTCGGTTACTGATAAGCCACAATTTATCTTGGTATGGGAACAATTCAAATATCGAGAATTCGGGTAAAAAGCTCTCGCCCATATAGCCTTGAAGGAGTGGTGTTGCTTCTCGTGTTTGCGGATCATATCGCGTTAAACCATCTCTTGTGGCAGCCCAAATATACCCTTGAAACTCCACAATTCCCCACACTGCACCATGAGAAAACTCACCATAAATCGAATCATTTTGTACGTTATCAAAAATATGATTATCTGGCGGCAAATAAAATGCGCCATCAGTACGGGTAGCAGCCCAGACTCCACCATTTTGGTCTTCATTTAAATGAATAATGCTGCTATCTGATATCGAAAATCGACTTTGCGTCAGACGTTTATCCGGTTCAATAAGGCCTGTTTGAGGGTCAAAACGCATTAATCCTTTGTCTGTACCAAGCAATAGATATGCTTGCTGCTTTAACATATGCCAAATATTAAACTCTTCCAGTACCGTTTTATATGCTGGTGTTGCCTCAAAATCTCTTTGTAGCTCACCTATATCCAATTCGTATAAACCAAGAACTGCACCGACAAGCAAAGTTGAGTCATCCAGTAATAATAGTGATTTAGTATTGAGCTGAAATGGGTGCTCAGGATCATCGATATGTGTTAGTGGCTTTAGCCTTGCACTTGGAATATGGTAGGCAAATAATTGTTCGGTCGTTGCAATATACAAAATATCTTCAAACTGCAATAGCCCGCGCACAAGACTGCGCTCGGTCATACCAGGAATAGGGATGACTTCGGTGATCTCTCCCGTTTCTTTGTTCAATACTGATACATTCTTAGTGCGCCCCAGCCACAATTCATTAGGGCCTTTTTCAAGCATTTGAAAAACACTATTTTGGATGTAGTCAAGTTCAGAAGCTGGCGCTTTTATATACTGTCTATAATGATCTTTTTCTGGGTGATAGCTAAATAACCCAGCTCGGCCCGAGGCTATCCAAATTTTACCTGTTGGGTCTTGATAAATCCGGTCGATTTGCATTTTATCAAGGGCTTTATTTGGGCCCATGACTTCAAGCACCTGATAACCATCATAGCGATTTAACCCCCCTTCAGTAGACAGCCACAAATAGCCCTTTTTATCAAAGAGCAGCGTATTAACATAGCTTTGTGATAAACCTTCTGCGGGAGAAATGCGAGATACTTGTGCGGTACACACTGCGCTAAAAATGATAATCAAAAAAGTGACGATATACTTCATGTGTGAACAGTCCTTTGAAAACACATTGCGATAATTTCTCTGCCTTGATTCGTGTAATTCACAAACTTTTCCTGCAAGACTGTAGGTAAAGTCAGTTGATCAATTTCAACAAAATTGAGTTGTGAGTACAAAGGTGCAACAGTGCGATAGGCAAAGGTGTAAACACATTCTTGCGATTCAATCGCACAGAGCAGCAAGCGCTTCGCAACACCTTGTCCTCGATAAGCTGAAGCGACAAAAACGGTAGACAAAAAAGCATATTGTTCCACCTGTTGAATTCTACAGGCTGCAATCAACTCTGATGATTTAGTAACCCATACCGTGTCTTGTTTGGTTGCCCTTCCACGTACTCTGTTAGCCTGATAAAACTTATTAACCAATGGCGTTTGAATTTCAGGCAAACGATAACAACTCAACTGCATAACTAAACTAACATAAGTCCCAAGTATTGCTCAAATTTCGCCTTTAGTGTGTCACGTTCCGATAAAGGGCGACTATTGATAGCATCATAAATTGCTTCTCGCGTATTCTTGCCGCGTTTAATCTGATACGCCCAAAAAGACGCTTCATATTCCAGTTGAACTTGATACTTTTCGGCTCGGGAGAGGTTACACAGGTTATATGACATCGTACTGTACAATTATTGAAAATTATAAAAACAGTGTATCATATATGTACTAGACAGCGGCAGTCTTGAATTACAAAGTTAATTGTTGCAGGGTAATCAATTCGACTTTTATTGGACCGAAGCAAGACGCTCAATGAAAACTGCATTTTAGGGGAAATATGTGGGAAATATCAAAATATTATGGATACTTTTATTATCGCAATGCACTTTGTCTCACGCACAAACACTTTACTTCAATCGCCCTGCAGATACCCCACAAGCTCGCTATGTAATAGAACTTTTGAGTTTGGCGTATAAAGACATAGGCCATAAGCTAGAATTAATTGATTTTGACAGACAAAGTGCGTTGATCGCAGCCAACGAAGGTGAGCTGGATGGACAGCTCGGGCGGATCGCTGGCGTAACAGATAGTTATGCCAACTTGTTGTACGTAGACTTTCCACTTTACTCCTTCAATCTACAGCTAATAAGCCATTGTACAACTTGCTCATTCAATCAGATAGAATCTATGGTGGTACAAAGTGGCTATTTAGTCGTTTATCAGTACATGATGGAACAAAGTTATAAAGGCGAACTCATTGAAGTTAAAAGCAGTGCTGCTCAGCTCAACTTACTGATGCAAAAAAAAGTGCAAGGAGCACTTATTGTTGACTTTCACCTAAGAGAACACTTGCCATATATGGATATTGATACACTTAAAATTGATGACCTTATGACCATAGATAGCTTCCACTACCTTCACCAAAAACATAAAGCACTGATCCCTAAATTAAAGAATACATTAGAAAAACTAGAGAAAAAGGGGGTTATTGAGGTGCTCAAGGCTAAATATCGAATTTAAACAAATCATCTTGCTTATCTTGTGGTTCAGCCGAGTTATCAAGCTGTTGAGCATTCTTCTTTGCCATAATGCGCTTTTTGCGCCGTTGACATAAATCCACAACTATTCTTTTTTGATGCTCTGTCATCTGGTTCCAGCAAAAACGCTCTTCCCGGCTGCGAAAGCACCCTTTACAGTAACCGCGATTATTAACTTCACAGATCCCTTTACACGGACTAGGGATCGTAAATATCTCAATTTGTTCCATACTAAGGGTCAAAGATCAATCCTGTGCATTTAACGCCCACAATGATCTGATACTACCTAACTCGAGCACTTAATAAAATACTAGTTGAATTTTAGTAAACCGCCCACGACAGCGTTCAGACGCACTTTAATAGATTTCTTGCTATGTAAAGCAAGCCATACCTGATTCAGAGTATGTGCAGTACCATTTAAAAAATCAATTTCGCCCCATTTCGACTCCGATTTTTTTGCTCAAACATATATTTATGGGTACTCAACTCGGATTTAAGCGTCATCTGATGCTTGTCTATTTTCTTTTTCACTTGCAAATAGATGCACCTGCATGTACATTCCAAATTTACATGCACTTGCATCTATTTCCCAAGTTTAGCTGGTGTAGATGCAACTTTTCGAGGATTTATCATGAAATACGTGGCTCAAATTATGTTTGCTCTGTTTACTTTGTCTTACGCTTTGCAGATATCTGCAAAAGAAGCGAGCGTTCAAAAGTTATCAGATAACGTTTATTCAGTTTTTCTGTTCCATTATCAATCGTTAATTATAATAGGCGACAAGGGAGTACTGATCACAGATCCTGCTAATACACAGCGTGCGATCTTGCTCAAGTCGACTATCTCAAAGTTAACTCCATTACCAGTAACAAAAATCGTACTGTCACACGAACATTATGATCACGTAGGCGGCACAGAAGTATTTCCCAATGCGGAAATCTATGCACATCAAGCTACAAACTCAATTTTCCGCTTGGATGTGACAGGACAAGCTCCCAAAACAGTGCATCATTATGTTGGCGAC
Source organism: Pseudoalteromonas sp. Of7M-16 (assembly GCF_022347805.1). Lineage (NCBI taxonomy): Bacteria > Pseudomonadati > Pseudomonadota > Gammaproteobacteria > Alteromonadales > Pseudoalteromonadaceae > Pseudoalteromonas > Pseudoalteromonas sp. Of7M-16. The sequence goes on from NZ_JAKRFY010000011.1 coordinate 187,176, forward strand.
AACACGAACCTGGTGGTAGGGGAAACAACTATCAACCTATTACACTTTGGTGCTGCTGATGGGGTAGGCATGATTGCTATACACTTGCCAAATGAGCAGGTTGTTTATTCGGCTGACTTGTATGAAGTTGACGCCATTACCCAAGGAGCATTCATTGCAGATACTAATTACTTAGGTGGCCGAAAACTGCTCAACGCATTGGTTTCCTTTGAGCCTAAATTCGCAATTACAGCTCATTCAAAAAGCATGGACCCCAAACACCTGCAAGTAGCAGCTGATTTTTACAATGACCTATTTAATGCAGTGGAGCCGGCCGTACAAGAAGCGATGAAAAAAGATGCTATCGCGACTATGGATATAGCCAATACGCTACCAAAGCAAGTGAAACTTCCAAAATACAAAGACCTACGAAACTACAATGACCTACCACAACATGTAGAGCGTATGGTGTATTCAGTTTTCCACGGTGGATAAATCACATATCAACACATAAACAACCATTGAAAATGTTGATCTATTTGTCACCGATGCTTGTTCACATAACTTTGAATGGCATTACCTTCAGTGGTACTAGTTCTTCAGATTTATCTGTGAGAACGGCACTTTTTCTAAAAATGAGGACACTCCGATGTTAAAAAATAAAGCGGCTTACCTGCTGTTCAGTTTTAGTCAGTCAGAAAATATGAAGGGGTTTGGCACTTATGCTCGAATAGCTGATGTTATTTTAAAGAAGTTTGGTGGTGAGTTGATCATTGCAGGAGCAAACGCTTCGAGCATCTCAACTTTCGAGGGCTGCTGGCCCGCTGAAACTGGGTTGAGCATGATCCAATTTCCCTCTCGCCAACATCTCGAAGACTTTTGGAATTGCACTGAATATCAAGAGATCATCGAAATGCGTACTAACATTCTCAAACCAAATTTTACCATTGGCTTTTCAAACAAATAGTTAGATACAAATGATAAATTCTAAATTGAGGTAAAAACATGATTGGATATGTAACACTCGGCACAAATGATTTGCAAAAAGGGGCCAAATTTTATGATGAATTACTGGCGAAGATTGGTGCAACAAGGTTTATGGAATTCGAGACCTTTATTTCTTGGTCAATAGATCCAGAAAAACCAAAGTTTTCCATTGCCAAACCTTTTGACGGTAACACAGCCACCATTGGAAATGGCGTTATGATCGCACTTGCTGTTGAAAACCCGCAACAAGTAGATATGTTGTACGCGAAAGCGTTAGAGTTGGGAGCAACCAATGAAGGGGCGCCAGGGCCCAGAGGAGATCACTTCTATGGCGCTTACTTCCGTGATTTAGATGGCAATAAGCTCAACTTTTTCTGCATGGTATAGCATAGGGGACGTAGAGCTAGCTTAGCTGACACAACAATATATCCTTTGTGGTGTCACCTAACTCTTGTAATTGAGCACGCCATTTTTCTTTGACCTACGCAACTTAGTTAACTCAACTAACAACTGTACACAATGGATCTTATTGGCGATAAAGCCGAGTTAAAAGCGTTTGGATTGTTCTGCACTCTTGTTCATTAAAGTTTTCACCGATAGTAGACTGAATGCCATTTGCATAAACTTCCCACATATCTTTACGAACCTCTTTACCTAGCTTTGTGATGATAACCTGATGACCTCGGCCATCCTTTGGTGATGGCACTCTTTCAACGTAACTAGCTTTTTCCATTCTAGCCAAAAGCCGAGATAGTCCATATTGCGGCAGCAACATCCCTTGTTCAATTTCAAAGGGTCTGAGTCCTTTTTCGCCGGCTTTGTCCAACTCCCACAAGACATCGTACCAAAAAAATGGGGGTAAGCCATTTTCCTTAAAAGACTTTTCTACATGATTGAGGGAATGCTCTTTCGCTCGCAGCAATGCTATCCATGCATCAACAACATATTCTTCTGGTTTTATCGACATAGACTTTACTTTTAACTATTTGCCTTCAATTCTACACTTCTACAATGAAATTTCGTGATATTAAGTCTGCTCCGTGATTGTTCACAAAGCACCTTTACCATGATGAAAATACAGATGTAGAACAAATAAGTGAATGTTTTACTAACTGACGTCTAGGAAGGTGAGTTCTACCCGCATCTATTAATCCTAACAAATGGAAAAGAGATGTTCTAATCATTTAAAAGCCATCAAATAACAACAGGCATTAAGAAAGGTTTCTATTATAGAATTAGCTAAAATTGATGAGAGGGTAAGAAGATGGTGCCGACTATCCGAGTCGAACGGATGACCTACTGATTACAAGTCAGTTGCTCTACCAACTGAGCTAAGTCGGCACTCAAAAAGAATGGTGCCCAGAGGCGGAATCGAACCACCGACACGAGGATTTTCAATCCTCTGCTCTACCGACTGAGCTATCTGGGCAAATAAATTTTCTTGTGTATCACGGCTCTACCGAATGAGCTATATGGAAAAATAATTTTCTGTGCGTATTAAAAACTCACTGGGGATTTTTAATACAATTCCAAACGGCTTAATAACGTAAACCATCTGCAATGCTAATATAAATAATTGGTGCCGACTATCCGAGTCGAACGGATGACCTACTGATTACAAGTCAGTTGCTCTACCAACTGAGCTAAGTCGGCACACTCAAATAATGGTGCCCAGAGGCGGAATCGAACCACCGACACGAGGATTTTCAATCCTCTGCTCTACCGACTGAGCTATCTGGGCAAATAAATTTTCTTGTG
>NZ_JAKRFY010000012.1:0-160569 GCF_022347805.1 Pseudoalteromonas sp. Of7M-16
TTAAATAATAAGCAAATGTGATGCGGCACTAGCTCAGCTGGTAGAGCGCGACCTTGCCAAGGTCGAGGTCACGAGTTCGAACCTCGTGTGCCGCTCCAAACTTTCAGTTTTATTCGACTGTTAAAATAATGAATAGTCCTATGAAGCGGCACTAGCTCAGCTGGTAGAGCGCGACCTTGCCAAGGTCGAGGTCACGAGTTCGAACCTCGTGTGCCGCTCCAACTCCTTTCTTAATATTCTTTCTTTTTTCAAATTCTTATAACTTTTTTCTCTATTAATTCCGAATTCTTGCATAAAAAGATTGCTTATTTTTAGCACTATGCGTAAAATACGCGCTCTTTCGGCCATATTAGTCGTTCCTTGCCTTAACCCGGCCGGCCGAAACGGGACGAGGCTATACTAACCGTAAGGAATATCCATGCGTCATTACGAAATCGTATTCATGGTTCACCCAGACCAAAGTGAGCAAGTTCCAGGTATGATCGAGCGTTATACTGGTTCTATCACTGAAGCTGGCGGTACTATCCACCGTTTAGAAGACTGGGGTCGTCGTCAACTGGCTTACCCAATCGAAAAGCTTCACAAAGCACACTATGTTCTTTTGAACGTTGAAGCGCCTACTGAAGTAATCAACGAACTTGAAACTTCTTTCCGCTACAACGATGCAGTGCTACGTAACCTAGTTATGCGTACTAAAAACGCTGTAACAGAAGCTTCTCCTCTTGCTAAAGAAGAGAAAAAAGAAGCAGCATCTGCTTAATCGTTATTGATTCGGATTTGACTCACCTCTAGAGGTAATGGTGCAAAATCAAGCAGACCCATATACAAACCAGTTTGTTTTATCTGGGATTGTTTGCAAAACACCGAAATATAGTCAAAGTCCTGCTGGCATAGCACATTGTATTTTTGTTTTAGAGCATAAATCGATGCAAGTTGAAGCCGACCTTAACCGTAACAGTTATGTTCGTATTCAAGTTGTAGCCAGTGGTGATAAATTCCGAAGTCAACTAGAGCATTTATACGTTGGGCAAGGGTTGCAAGTTAGGGGATTTTTAAATCGCCACGAAAGCCGAAATGGTTTGAGTCAACTTGTACTACATGCACAACATATTGAAAGAATTAATTGAGGAAATTACTCATGGCACGTTATTTCAGACGTCGTAAGTTCTGCCGTTTCAAAGCAGAAGGCGTACAACAAATCGATTACAAAGATCTAGCTACTCTTAAAAACTATGTAACTGAAAGTGGCAAAATCGTACCTAGCCGTATCACAGGTACAAGCGCTAAGTACCAGCGTCAGCTAGCAGCAGCTATCAAGCGTGCTCGCTACCTAGCCCTTCTTCCGTACACTGACTTACACAAGTAAGCAGCTGATTAATAGTTTTTAAAAGGTGTAGAGACATGCAAGTTATTCTACTAGACAAGATCGCTAACCTAGGTAACCTAGGTGACCAGGTTTCTGTTAAATCTGGCTTCGCACGTAACTTCTTATTCCCTAAGGGTAAAGCAGTTCCTGCAAACAAAGCTAACATCGAAACTTTCGAAGCTCGCCGCGCTGAGCTAGAAGCAAAAATCGCAGAAGAACTAACAGCTTCTCAAGCTCGTGCTGAAAAACTTGAAGCACTAGCTGAAGTAACACTAGTTTCTAAAGCGGGTGACGAAGGTAAGCTATTTGGCTCTATCGGTACTCGTGACATCGCTGAAGCGATTTCTGCTGTTGGTGTTGAAGTAGCTAAAGCTGAAGTTCGCCTACCTCTAGGTACTATCCGTGAGACTGGTGAATTCGACGTAGCTATTCAAGTACACTCTGACGTAACGGCAACTATCAAAGTTATCGTTATCGCAGAAGCTTAATTTATTAAGCATAAACCGCACACCCTGTGTGCGGTTTTATTCCCTCCCCTGAAAAATAACAACGACACAATTTCAGTGCATAAAATCGATGAACATCACGATTGCTCACGGAAGATTCAGACAACAGTTGGATAATTAATCTAAATCACAAATGACATAATTAAACGTTTGTATATTGAAAAGATAGGTACAAATGGTAATGTCATGTAATATCGTACCCATTTTATATAAAGTTGATTTGTGATAATTTAGTTAACTCTTTTTTATTAGATGCTTTTTTTTGCTGTCCAAATAACATACAGTGGTATTGGCAAATTATGACAGCGTTATCATTTTAGTTTGGAGAACAATGTTTAATCGTCGTAGCTTACGTGGCTTTACGTTAATTGAATTGCTTATCGCTGTTGCGCTGGTCGCGGTGTTAGCGAGCGTTGCTTTACCTAGTTATTTGGATTACCTACGCAAGGGTTACCGCGCAGATATACAGCAAATTATGTATCAAGAAGCGGTTGCGTTGGAGCGCATTTACTCCAGAAACGGGGGCTACCCAGATGAATATAAATTTGAAAAAGAGCTGCAATATTACACATTAAAATATACAGCACTTGGCAAACCACCTGGGATTGTAGGCAATTATAGAAGCTTAAAATTCAAAATTAGCGCGACACCAAAGACGGGCACGACTCAGATTTCGGATGTATGTGGCATGTTGACATTAGATGAGCAGGGTACAGAGTATTCAGAGGGGCAAAATGATGATTGTTGGTAATTCAAAACAGCGTGGCGTGACCTTAATTGAATTATTGGTGTGTGTGGCACTGGTTGCTGTACTTGCAAGTCTGGCAATGCCGTCTGTCATCACCTACATTAAACAAGATCGTGTTGATTCTAATGTCCACCTTTTGAATAGCGCATACCAGTTTGCTCGAAGCGAAGCGGTGAAAAGAGAACAAACAGTTAAACTGGTTAAGCAAAACTCGCAATGGTTGGTCAATACCATGGTTGATGGTGAAGAAGCAACGTTACGTACGTTTACAATTGAACACGAATCTATTTATGTAGGACTGGTTGATCGTGAGGTAAGATCGACCGGTGAATTAAACCAAGTGAGTAATATTTTAGTGAGTGACAATGACAATAGCACGTTAGATTATCGACTATGCATATTGAAAAGTGGTCAAAGCTGGATAGGCGAGGCTGCAGAGAATTGCGCTTAGAAAAAGGGTTTTCACTAATTGAAGTGATGGTGTCTATTGTGATCGCCGGCGTCGCTTTGCTGGGGTTGGCTGGTGCTCAATTGAAGTCACTACAATTTGCCAATAATAGCTTCAATTACACCGTTGCTTTGGTAAAAGGTCAGAATGCGATTGAGCGGATGTGGAGTGATCTGTGTTATTACGAGCATATCAATCAAAACCTCTTGCTTATTAATAATCCACGCATCGCCGATTTACAGCCTAAAGACAACCGCTTTGTGCTCAAACTGTCTCCGGACAAATATAACGACAATATAAACACGCCAGCTTCCGAGCGTCGAGATGTGAGATTCACTGTAAGCTGGGAGGATAAGCGAATTGAAGACAATAGCGCGTTAAATCAAATAACATTAGTAGCAAGCTATGTTCATGTGCCAAGTTCAGATTGCACCCCTTAAACTGCGAGGATACACGTTGATCGAGTTACTCGTCGCAATGGCCGCCGGGTTATTTTTGTTATCCGGCGTTGCGATGTCCTATACCGCAATTAAAAGCACTGTTGTGGCGAGTAAAGAATTATCCCATGCACAAGAAGTTATTCGTTACATGAGTCAAGTAATGACTCGTAGCATTAAGCAGACACACGCTGAGCCAGAAGTTGAAAATGGCGGAGCGGCATTGCGGGTGCATCAAGAAGCATTGCGGTTGGCATGTGATGGCAGTGTGCCCACTGCAAATTACTCAGAGTTATATACTTTGTCGAACGGCTACTTGACTTGTGACATAGGCAATGGTCCTGTCCAGCTATTGAGGGGGGTTCAAGCTCTGAACTTTGCTCAATCTGGGATCTTAACCAGTATTACCGTGACGCCTAAAGATGTACCACCGCAATTTAAAGAAGGGCTTCAAATTGATATCGCTGCAAACCGTCTGGTGTTAGATAAGGCGGTTTGGAAAGTACCTCAAGAGAGGGTGAATAACTGATGAAACGTTTTTCACGACAATCTGGCTTTACACTCATTAAAGTGATGCTGCTGAGCACCATGGCAAGTGTTGTAGTGTTTACTTCAATGAAGGACACACTGGTACAAGAGCGTCTAAGTGGTAACTTTCAAAAAGATTTAAACGCGCGCTTACAGGCTGAAAAAGGTGTTTTTGCCAGTGCAGATGGTCTCAATGACTATGTAAGTCAAAATGAGGGAGCCACTATGGCAGCCTTACTTGCGGCAAACTCTGGTCATTCGGGTGGTGAATACAGCAAAGGCCAGTTCTCAACAAAAATAAGCTCTCCACAAGCCGGTATTATTGAAGTTGCCAGCTTGGGTCAAAGGTATGGTGAAAACGCCGCTAACAATATGGTGGCAATTTTTGAATTTACCGATGCGGTGCTTGAGCCGACTTTTAATAACCCCGTGACGGGCTGTAAAGGCGTAAATTTATCAGGTAGCGGGGTGGTTGATAGCTATGACTCTGAGGCGGGGAGCTATGAAGATACGCAGGGTAACAACGGCGATGTGAATACAGTTATTGGTGATTCAGACGTGGTGTTATCAGGTCACTCGCCAATTAAAGGGGATGTAAAAGCGTCGGGGGTATTATATCTCAAAGGCTCATCTCCAGTTATTGGTAACGTGCAATCAAATACCGGAATTGATATCTCTCATGGTAGTGGTATGCGTGTTGAGGGGGATGTTTTGACGCAAGGGTTTGTCATTCATCGAGGCGGTGATATTCAAGGTGTCGTGCGAGCAAACGGCAATGTAGAGATGCTCTGGGGTGCTGATATTTTGAATACCAAGAATGATCCTTTGGATATTCAATATGGTGGTACAGGCAAGTTTGAGATGGCCGATGAGCATTCTCAGGACGGAGTTAATTATTCAGCCTCAAAGTTTAACGTCAACCCCAATGTCTCGGCAGTACGTGTATACGATCCTGACTCTCCTAACCATGACGATACAACGGTCGATGAATGTGATCCGCTCGCGCTACCCGGTAACATGCCCAATATCATCATTGCTAATAACGGATATGAAAATGTAGAGGTGAAGTCTAATCAAACGTATACGTTTCAACCTCAACAGAGCAAGTTGGAGCAAAAACGATATAACGGTATAGAAGTCATTAAACAAGAAACCTCAAGTGAAACGAGCATTTATCTATTTGATACAAATAAACAGGTACACGGAAGGCTCAAGCCAGACAGTGAATATGTATATGGCATGAAGAACCTGACCATTGGTGGTGACGCTGTGGTTAATATTAAGAAAGTTAATAAACCCAATATCAAAGGAGGTGATGTTATTTGGCTTATTGATGGTGACTTTATCATGACGGGCAATAGTCGGCTTAATATTGAAAAAGACGCGAGTTTGACAATCTTTGTCACGGGTAAAGTAAAATTAGGTGCCAGTGCTCAGGTGGTGACAGAAAAGCCAGGTATTACAGAGAGTGGCTTTGGCACATTCAATATTTTTTCATCTTACAAGCCTGACCCAAATGACAATAGCAATGCAAATAAACACGGTGTCATTGTAAGTGGAACATCATCTTTGTATGCCGTTATCTATGCACCATTGACTTCTATTTCCATGAATGGCAGCGGACAGTTTTTTGGCACCGTGCGCGGTGCCACAATTGAAGCAAATGGCGGGAGTGGTATCCATTTTGATGAGGCGTTAAAAAAGCTTAAATTAGGCAATGGCGGTACGGTGAAACAACCAGCTAAATTGACCTTCAAGGGCTGGCGATACAAACACCCCGAAGCGTTTAGCGAGGAGCCAGCACAACCAAGCAACCAAGGGGGCTCCTGATAGGCAAGCTCACCTAATGACTCTCACCTTCTTTGGCTCAGCTAATATCGATTGCCACTTTTTATAAAATTATCACATCTGATTTAAACCTTTTTTGCTTTACTGCGCGTCTTACTCAATATGAAAGGCGCTGTGAAGATGATACCTGATTGACACGCTTCAAAAATATTTCGATAGGATATTGAACTGTATTAGACAGACTGCTCTTTTGAAGTAAATGTGTCATCATCATTACCTCGCGGTAAAGGAATTTAAATATGTTAGTTGATGCCAAACACCCGTTTGATGAATTAGATGATTTGGTCAAACGTACTCAGCAAGGTGATCAGGTTGCTTTTGCCGCTCTGTACCAGCAATGCCATCGGCGGGTCTATGCGCTGTGTTTGCGGTTATTGGCGGATCAGGCTCACGCGGAAGATGCCTGCCAAGAAGTATTTGTGCAGCTGTGGCATAAAATAGCGCAATTTAATGGCCAATCTAAATTTACAACCTGGCTGCATAGCGTGACGTCAAATATCGCAATAAGTTATTTGCGCAAACACAAAAACTGGTTACAAAAAGTAGTCAGTTTTGAAAATAGTGGGATGGATGAAGCAAGTATCGCACTGTGTGGGGATCTTAATGGACTAGACAAGCTCGTGCTTAGATTACCGGAAAGAGCAAGGCTTGTTTTCGTATTGCATGGTGTAGAGGGGTATCGACATGAAGAGATAGCAGTCATGTTAGATATGGCTGTGGGGTCGAGTAAATCTCAGTATCACAGAGCAAAAAAGTTGTTACAGGAGTGGTATGAAAATGACTAAGCCAAACTTTGACGAGTTCTTGTCTCAACAAATAGCTAATACACAAGAACAAGTGCAACAACCTGAGCCTCAGCGAGCATTGTGGCAAGGGATCGAAAAGGCAATTAATGAACAGCCAAAAAATGACAGCGAGCCGCAAAAATATAAATCCGCAGGCGTTTGGCGACAAGTCTCTGCGATTGCGGCTGCAACCTGTATTGGCATGTGTGTGATGTATTTTACGCTCAGTACGCCAGAGCAAAATAATATGATGCAAATGAGTCAGTATTTTGAACAACAGAAACAAATCTTGTTGGTGCAATATGGCAATCAGCCTGCACTGACAAATGATTGGCAAGTGCAGTTGCAAGAATTAGAAGAAGCAGAACAAGCCATTAAGCTGGCTCTTCAAAACGATCCACAAAATGCAGCGTTGCTGCAAATGTTGGCTCAGGTTTATCAACAACAATTAGATTTAATTGAACGAGTACATCAACCTCGTTGGCAGGAAATTTAGGAGAAGTAGGATGAAAGCATTGATGTTGAGTTTAGCCATGTTCCCTCTGGTAACTTTGGCTGGTGAAAAAATTGATAAAGAAATCGAAATTCCAACAGATGGTAAAGTTTTTATAGAAAACCAACGAGGTAACGTGGAAATACTGACTTGGGACAAAGCTGCATTCAAAGTCGTCGGAGAGCTTGATGATAATGCAAAGGGCTACAAATTAGACACCAAAGGCAGCAAAACCAGATTTATCGTTAAAATGCCCTCCAACTCACGAGGTTGGGGACGTAAGCATGAAGGTTCTGAACTGAAAATTTATATGCCAAAGCAAAGTGAGCTGATATTTGAAGGTGTACAAGTCGATGTTGAAGCTTCCCAACTGTTAGCTGGTGCGTACATAAAAACAGTTAATGGTGACATTAAAGCTTCTCAAATCGCTGGGAAAGTGCGTCTTGAGACTGTCAACGGAGATATTGATGGCAAGGAATTAGACGGGCGCATTCGCTATGAAACCGTCAATGGTGATATTGAAGATGTGGATTCCAAGGGGAAGATTAGGTTCAATGCGGTGAATGGCTCCATTGAGAGTAACACGCAGGCAACTGAGATCCGGTTAGAAAATGTGAATGGTGAGGTTGAGTTTGACATTGCAAAATTGCAAGAGTTGAGACTTAACACCGTCAACGGGGAAATTGAAGTGCGGGTGAAAGAACTATTGCCAAATGCACGGGTAAATCTAGAGTCTGTAAGCGGGGACGCAGACTTATACTTCCCACGAGATATTTCTGCCAAGTTCGACATTGATGCACATGCTGGTGGAAAAATCACCAATGAGCTAAGTGCTGATAAGGTTCAAAAAGCAAAGTATGGCCCTTCTAGAGAGCTTCAATTTACAGTAGGCTCAGGCGATGCGGATATCGAAATAGATACGGTAAGCGGCCGCATCGAATTGAAAAAAGCCAACTAAACAACCCTGGCCCAATTTAGATTGGGCTTAGTTTTTGCGTTTTACACTGCACGTCTAAGCTTATCAGCATTCAGTTTTGCAAGATTTAAGGTTACAATAACAAATCCACTCATTTGTTTTTGTCGTAATATGGCCAAACCTGATCAACAAGTCGATACACTAAAAGTTCCACCGCACTCCATTGAAGCAGAGCAATCTGTACTGGGAGGCTTGATGCTTGATAACCAAGCGTTTGACCGGGTTGCTGAACTTGTTGTTGCACAAGACTTTTACACTCGTACGCATAAACTGATCTTTGAAGCCATGACTAAACTCGTCGAGCTTGGTCAGCCAATTGATCTTATTACCATTTCTGAAAACCTAGAAAAGAATAACCAATTAGACTCAATTGGTGGGTTTGCCTATCTCGCGGAGATAGCGAAAAACACCCCAAGTGCCGCTAACATAGATGCATATGCCAGTATTGTACGCGAGCGTGCGGTTGTACGAGAGATGATCTCGGTTGCAAACGAAATCGCCGAAGCTGGCTTTAATCCTGAGGGACGTACAAGTCACGATTTATTGGATTTAGCTGAAAGTAAGGTTTTTAAGATTGCTGAGCAGCGCAGCAAAAGCACTGAAGGTCCGCAAAATATTCATAGTATTTTAGAAAAGACCATAGATAAGATCGAAGAGCTCTATCAATCGCCACAAGATGGTGTAACAGGGGTTAGCTCTGGTTATTCAGATCTGGATCAAATGACTGCGGGTTTACAGCCTTCCGATTTGATCATCGTTGCGGCACGTCCATCAATGGGTAAAACAACATTTGCGATGAACTTGGCTGAGCACGCGGCAATGACGCAGGACAAGCCTGTTCTAATTTACTCCCTAGAGATGCCGTCAGAGCAGATCATGATGAGGATGTTGGCATCACTTGGCCGTATTAACCAGACAAAGGTGAGAACAGGCCAGCTAGACGACGATGATTGGGCGCGATTGTCTTCAACCATGGGACTGCTAATGGAAAAAGGGCAAATGTATATCGATGATGCGTCAGGCTTGACGCCGACCGATGTTCGTTCTCGAGCTCGTCGTATTGCCCGTGATCACGGTGGGATCAGTATGATCATGGTTGACTATTTGCAGTTAATGCGTGTTCCTAGTTTGTCTGACAACCGTACATTGGAGATAGCAGAGATATCCCGCTCGTTAAAAGCACTTGCTAAAGAGCTAGAATGTCCAGTGATTGCGCTGTCCCAGCTTAACCGTACGCTAGAGCAACGTGCTGACAAACGTCCAGTCAACTCAGATCTTAGGGAATCGGGCTCGATTGAGCAGGATGCTGACTTGATCATGTTTATTTATCGTGATGAGGTTTATAACGATGATAGCCCTGACAAAGGCACCGCTGAAATTATCATAGGTAAGCAGCGTAATGGTCCAATTGGTAAGGTTAGGTTAACCTTCCAAGGCCAATACTCTCGTTTTGATAATTATGCTGGGCCAGCACTAGATGATGAGTACTAAGCCCAAATAGATAAGGGTACCTGTGAATGCGGTTAGCCACAGCGGAAATTAATATACCAGCACTGCGTTATAACCTAGCTAGGGTGAAAGAAATTGCGCCTAGCTCGAAAATAATGGCGGTGCTAAAGGCCAATGCATATGGTCACGGTTTGGTCAAAATTGCGCAATGTTTATCAGATGCTGATGCGTTTGCAGTTGCACGTATCGACGAGGCTTTGGCATTGCGTGCAGGGGGACTGACAAAACCAATTATTTTGTTGGAAGGTTTTTTCGATCCCAGCGACTTACCTATTTTGCTCGCAAATAACTTTGAAACAGTTGTTCATGATGAAAGCCAGTTACTTGCCATCGAGCAGAGCAACTTAGAAATGCCAATATCCGTATGGCTTAAAGTTGATACAGGCATGCACAGGTTAGGCATTGAGCCCGAACAATTTGATGATTTTTACCAGCGCTTAAAGCAATGCCAAAACGTCAAGCCAGCAGTAAATTTAATGACTCACTTTCCATGTGCAGATGACGTCAGTAATGACTTTACCCAAGTCCAAATAGATTTGTTTGCGTCATTGGTTTCAGAGCGACGTGAAGCATTGTGTTTGGCGAATTCTGCTGGCGTGATTGGTTGGCCAGATGCGCATTTTGACTGGGTTAGATCAGGACTGATGCTTTATGGGGTGTCACCGATGTTGGATCAGGCTGGAGTGGATCACCAACTAAAACCTGTGATGCGACTAAAAACACGGGTGATCGCCATCAAACAAGTCACTGAAGGTGATCGTGTTGGCTACGGAGGGAGGTGGCAATGCCAAAAAGCAACCACTTTGGCTGTGGTCGCTATGGGTTACGGTGATGGTTACCCACGACACGCTAGGCAAGGCACACCAGTGGTTATTAAAGGCAAGCGATATGGGATTGTGGGTAGTGTATCAATGGACATGATCAGTGTTGATGTCGGTGAAAATGCTGCGCACATTCAAGTTGGAGATGAAGTTGAAATGTGGGGACCAACCTTGCCTGTCGAAGAGGTTGCAAGGTGTGCTGATACCATCCCTTATGAATTGTTGTGTAATGTCACGCCACGCGTAAGCTATGAATACTGCAACGAGGAGTGAGTATAACTCACTCTAAGAGCTGTCCTTGTAGTGTCGCTACGATATTTCGAGGACCACCTTGATCTCTATGCTCACCCAGATATATGCCCTGCCAAGTACCCAGTTTTAATTGTCCCTGATAGATCGGGATGGTGATTTCACACCCGAGTGTACTCGATTTTATGTGAGCTGGCATGTCATCGTCTCCTTCATAGTCATGACGATAATAATGCTGATTTTGAGGCACAAAGTGATTGAAATGGCTCTCCATATCCATACGTACAGTTGGATCGGCATTTTCATTGATCGTCAAACTAGCCGACGTATGTTGAATAAATAAGTGGAGCAAGCCGACCTTGTAATAGCTCAGCTGTGGAATATGTGTCAAAAGCTCATCGTCAATGAGGTGAAAGCCTCGAGGACGAGGCTTCAACGTGATCACAGATTGGTGCCAACTCATAGTTTGTCGAAGCTGACCTCAATATTTGCATTACCATCCTCAGATGTGAATGGCATGATTATTTTAGCACCTTCACACTTATGCGTGATGGTGTGTCCAGGTCCAGATACAACCAAAGGTGTTGCCATGTCGAAATCATACCCCTTTTCACCAAGTAGATTTTTTGCTCCACCGGTGACCATATTGGTGATTTCTCCAACCATATCAGTGACCTCTTCATTTATCTTTTCAGGTCTTTCACCAAGCATTCGCTCCATAATCGCGAGGGCAAGGCTTTCGTCAAAGGTAATTGAAAAAGAGCCTTTGGTTTGTGGGCCAACCATACCGATTAGCCCAGATACATCTCCACGGGCGACTTCATCTTTTTTTATCTTAGGCTTACCGGGCGTTAGCTCCGTTTGCGCCATTGTCGCTAATACATTTATTAGTGAAGATAAAAAAGGGTTGATGAACTCAACATTCATATTTTAGGTCCCTTGTTTTATTCATTATTGCAGACATTAGTTTAAGTGTAGTGGCTTTTTTGACGGCTGCACTACTGTTGGCACTTTTCGCAAAGCCCATGTGCTTCGATTGTTTGTGCTTTTACTTTAAAGCCTTTTTCTGCTGATAAATTGTTTAACTCATGAGAAATGGCAGTTGAGTGCAACTCTTGAACATGCCCACAGCTATCACATATCAGCAGTTGTACAGGGTGGATATGATCAAAATGGTGACACAACATAAATGAGTTTGTGCTTTCGATTTTATGGATGAAACCTAGCTCAGCCAAAAAGTCTAGCGCACGGTAAACCGTTGCGGGTTTGGCACTACTCTCTGTTAATTTCAGTTCTTCTAACAGGTCATAAGCGCCAACACCACCTTGCTTAGTTGCAAGCAGGCGAAACACCTTTTCTCTAATAGGTGTAAAACGCGCCCCGCGATTGTCACAGACCTGCTTTGCTTTGGAAACTAGTAGTTCTATATTCATATTCTAAATCCTTACACTACTTCTCAATACTAACATATTCATTTTAATAGTCTTGTATCGACAAGGATTTATTCTCAATATTCAAAGGTTGGTGTGCATATTGCGCTAACCACGCCTCAAAATCAATTTTTGCCATGGGTTTACCCAAAAAGTAGCCTTGACCTAAATCACATCCAAGGGCTGCTAAAATATCTAATTGTAGTTGGGTTTCGATACCTTCGGCGATAACTTTTATACCTAAATTGTGGGCCATAGTGATAATGGTATGGACCAATTGCCTGACTTGCTCACTGGTGTGCATGTCGAAAATAAAGCTTTGGTCGATTTTGACAACATCAAAAGGGTATAACCTTAAATAGTTTAAAGAAGAATACCCAGTACCAAAGTCATCCATTGAAACGAGGACACCTAGTTGGTGAAATTCGAATAAGGCATCTTTAACCAATGCGTCTCCTGTAAGTAGAACGCCTTCTGTAATTTCTAGTTCGAGCAATTGGGTATCAATCTGGTATTTATTAATCATACGGCTAATAGAGTTTACAAGATTGGGGTCTTTAAACTGTCTCGGTGAGAGGTTAACAGCAATACGGTATGGGTGAGGGTGGAAGTCTTGCAGTGTGCAAATTTGTTGCATCGCCTGCTCTAGCACAAATTCACCTAATTCAATAATATAACCCGTTTGTTCAGCCAATGGGATAAACTCAGCTGGGGAGACCCATCCAAGCTCAGTATTATACCAGCGTAGCAATGCTTCAGCACCCACAACAAAGCGGCTAGATAAATCATATTGAGGTTGAAAATAGACTTCAAATTCTTGATTGACCAAGGCGCTGCGCATACTATCTTCAAGTTTTAGGCGGCGGTTTAGATCTTGACTCATACTCTCGGTGAAGAATGAAAAGGTATTTCGGCCCATGTGCTTGGCACTGTACATGGCGGAGTCAGCTTTTCTTAAAAGTTCATTTGGGGTGTCAGCATCATCTGGAAAAACCGCAACGCCCAAACTCAAAGAAATGGTAAAGGCCCGTTCATCAATCTCAAAAGGAGAGCGGAAAAGTTGGACTAATTTAGTCGCAATAGCGGTTATGTCATGATGTGTCTGGATGTCTCCCAGTAAAATAATGAACTCATCTCCGCCAAGACGTGCAACCGTATCATGTTTACGCAGTGCTCCCTTTAATACGGAAGCAGAATGAACAAGCACTTTGTCTCCAACTTCATGACCCATTGAGTCATTGACCTTTTTAAAATCGTCTAAGTCAATGAAGCCGACTGCAATAAGTTGTTGGTTTCGTTTGGCTTCATGGATCATCTGCTGGAGTCTATCAAGTGCTAAAAATCGATTGGGCAAGTTGGTCAATGTATCGTAAAAAGCATGTTTAAGTATCACCTCTTCTTGGCGTTTTTTGTCTGTGATATCTCGCACAGCAATGACGAGTTTGTCCGACTGAGGTATCGCGTTTAACCGCGCTTCAAAGTGCTTTGTACTGTCTGTATTTTCCAGTTTATACTCTATTTGTGTAAGCTGGCTACTCTGCTCAATGGTGGAAATTGCTTTGGCAAAATGCTTGGCTGCATGCGATGGCAAAATATCAATTAGCTGTTGCCCTACAAATTGTTTTTCTGGTACTGGCAGGTTATCGTCCCGGCCATAATGACACTCTAAAATTTTGCTCTGCCTATCAATAATAAAAAAGATATCAGGCAGTGCTGAAAATATCCCCTGCAATACGCTGTGTCTATCAAGCGCATTTTGTTCTGCGAGTTTTTGCTGTTTAAAACCGATATCTAATGTATGTGCAGCACGTGCTAGGTTATTAGCCAGATGTTTTAGTTCGCCATCCCCCTTAATTTGATGCTCGGCAATAAACTCAAAATCACTCAGTTTGTTACTGATCTGGGTGAGCTCAGATATGGGGCGGTGAATAAAATAATAGGTGACAAGCAAAGCCAAGACTGAAATAAAAACAATCGCGAAAATAATAAACCAAGCATTGTGATTGTAATGGATGAGCAGTTGTGAAAATGTCTCGGTGAGGTCAAATTGACTGTAGATAAAATAAGGGGGATCAAAAATCGCATTATCTGCATCTTGCACCGATGCTGGGATCTCTTGGTAAGTGACCAGCGTATTTGTTTGCGAGTCGAAGAAATGTCGTGGCTCTTCAGTCTCATGTTGATTGGCTACTTGCTCAAGTTGAGGAAAAAGAGTGTTGGCGCTTAAGCCAATTTGGCTTTTGTCAATGCTGTCACGCACAACAAGTTGTTTGTCAATGACAACAACTGAGCGCAGTGATTCTATCAATTCACGGGGATCGCCAGCTGTGAAAAAGCCTGACGAGGCAGTACTGGTCACGGTATTTGCTATGTTTGCGGTGATTTGTGTAGCGGTATGTAAAGTTTGCTCAATTATGAAATCTTTTTTAATTTGGTAACTGAATACGATGAGCACAGAGGCAAACACAGCGGCTGAGATAGTGGAAAGGAGAGTTAACCAAACCTTTAGGTTGATCGAATATGCTTTATCCATTTCTAATCCTTCAATACCACGCACCTTGTTGGCAACAAACAGCCTGTGACTCAATAATTAATCCGTTAATGACGGCCGTTTGTGGTTATTTATCAAACTCAATGGCTACCACCGCAAGCTGCAGAACATGCTCGTTTGTGGCCACCCTAGATTCAGTATAGTTTAATTCGAAAGATATCAATGACCGATCTGTGTTTAAATCGCTGATAGATTGGTGTTGTTACATCGTGTTAGGCACGTATTGAGTAACAAAGCTAGTTTCTTTATCCATCCATAGCCGTCAAATAGCTTTAATACATGTCTGTTAGTCTGCTCATTCACACCGAATAAAAGAAATAAAAAAACGTGCTTTTTCACACCAAGAGCTGCGGCTTTTACCCGTTAAGAGGTGGGTATTAAATAAGCTGGGTGAGTGCTTAATACTCGATAAAGTTTAGGGTTTACGCAGGGTTATATCTTGTACATTTGTTAATTTTTAGTAATTTTGATTTATTTTTTTATTTTGTGTGATAGCATCTTTGTGATAGTAATAAATTAATAAAGAATATTCTGAATTTTAGGTAATGAGTTTCGTTGTCTGGTTGTCTTGCCTGCATGAGTAGCATTTTCTTTTATAAGTACTCAATATAAATCATTAGTTTATGATGTTTGAGTGGTAGTAAAAGGTGTAGTCTATTAACTTAACTTGCAGTGTTTAGTGGTTAATTAACCTTCAAATATTTACGCGCCTCAGAGCGTATACATAGATTGTATTAAATTTGTGTAGTACCTCTCGGTTCGTTGTGAATTTTAAATTGATTAGTTTTTTTCAATTTTTGTGGTTAGAGCTAGGATTGCTGCAGCGGCCTTCATTGCACAAATATTAAAGCCTAAAATAGCGCTTAGCTCCTAACTGAGAGATCACTTAATCACTCTTTTTTGTGGGCATGGCATGAAAACAGACTTAGTGACTACGTTAGTTACATTGGCAAACACACGTGGTGATGACACTGCGTATCAATATTTCTTCTCTGACGACCTTCCCAGTCAAACCTTAACTTATAAACAACTTGATAGTCGCGCAAGGCAAATAGCATCCCAATTGGACAAGCAGTTTGAACGAGGTGATCGCGCGTTACTTCTGTATAATTCTGGGTTTGCATTTATTGAAGCATTTTTCGCCTGTTTATATGCTGGCATTGTCGCTGTACCTGTTTATCCTCCGAAAAAAAATCAAAATATAACCCGGCTGCGCAGTATTATTGAAGATGCTGGAGCAAAAGGTGTGTTAACCAGCGAAAAAGTCAATGAGATTGCACGGCCGCTGTTTGAGTCGGAAACAAGTCTTACAGGTTTGGCCTTATATACGACTGATGCGATAGAATCAGATCCGAGCAGCTGGCAGCCTATTACAGTAAGAGGTCAGGATCTGGCTTTTCTGCAGTACACGTCCGGATCAACAGGTTCACCCAAAGGTGTGATGGTGAGCCATGACAACATCACCGACAACGAAGAGATGATGAAAATTGCGTTTGGCCATAGTAGCGAAACGCCCATAGTAAGTTGGTTGCCTCATTTTCATGATATGGGACTGATTTTTGGCATACTGCAACCCATTTATATCGGCGCGCCAGCCTGTTTAATGAATCCCACTTACTTCCTGCAAAAACCGTTACGCTGGCTTAAATTATTAAGTGAATTCAAAGGTGTGACGTCAAGTGCTCCAAATTTTGCCTATGACCTCTGTGTGGATACGATCAAGGAAGAGGAGTTAGAGGCACTTGATTTATCACACTGGCAGTCAGCACTCAATGGTGCTGAGCCGGTACGAGCGACGACATTAGAGCGCTTTTACAACAAGTTTAAACGGTGCGGATTACGCAAAGGGAGCCTTTCTCCATGCTATGGAATGGCCGAAACAACCTTGTTTGCCAGTGGTGGCGCGTTGCTTGAATCACCAAAAGTACTCAGCCTAAACAACGAAAAGATGCTTGAAGGGCTGGCTAAGATACAGGAACGCATCATCGATAATCGGGACAGGTGTTCTATTCCTGAATATCTGGCTGTTTCGAGTGGGCATGCTTGGTGTGATCATGAAATTGCCATTGTCTCACCGAATACACTCCTTCGTTGCCAAGATGGAGAAGTCGGTGAGATCTGGGTTAAAGGCGCCAGTGTTGCAAGGGGTTACTGGAATAAACCAGAACTCACGAAAGAGGTTTTTCAAGCTCATATAGCCGAAGAAGGGGACGGGCCTTACTTGCGTACCGGCGATCTCGGTTTTTTGCATCAGCAAGCGCTGTTTGTCACAGGTAGATGTAAAGATGTTTTGATTTTCCGTGGCAAAAATTATTATCCGCAAGATATAGAGCTAACAGTAAGTGATTCGGATGATGCGTTAGAGAGCAATGGTGGTGCTGCTTTTTCTATTTATGCAGATAGTGAAGAGCGCTTGGTGATCGTGCAGCAGCTAAAGCGCACAGCAATCCGTAAAGTGAATAAAGCACAGGTGATAGAGAAAATTATCAGCGCGGTTGTCGAGCACCATGGTATTGCGCCCTATGATGTTGTGTTAATTAAGCCTGGCAGGCTGTGTAAAACTTCGAGCGGCAAAGTACAGCGCCAAGAGAATAAAGCGCGCTATGAGCAAGCCCGCTTTGAAGCATTGGCTGCGTTTAAACCGGAGAAAGAGCCGCAGCGTCAAGCGCCTGAAGCCCCTGTGACAATCCATTCAGATTCGGCATTGTCTACTGCAGTTTGCAAGTTGCTGCAAAATATCATTGCTATGGAAGTTGGCATTGAAAGTACCAAGTTAGATATCGATGCATCCTTTTTATCTTTGGGTGTTGATTCCATGAAAGCGGTGCGTATTTCTGGTGAATTGATGGAGCTGCATGGTATTGAATTGGAGTCAACCATCTTGTATGAGTACCCAAGTATTGCAGAGTTAGCGGGCTACTTGTGCCAATTTGATGAGGTAAAATCTCTACTAGCTAGCAGTGGTGATGGGCATCCAGCGCAAAAGTTTGAGGCCAAACTACAGCCAAATTCAAAAAGCACGGACTCTCAAACACAAGCTGTGGAGCAAGCGCCACAGCAGGAAACCGACATTGCGATCATTGGTATGGCTTGTCGCTACCCAGAGGCTAGTGATCTAGACTCATTGTGGCAAATATTGATGGATGAACACGACGCCATCACGACCCCAAGCGATGCCCGTCAGCAACTTTGCCCGCAGGTCAATGCCAATCGCTTTGGGGGATATATAAAGGGGATCTCTGAGTTTGATCATACCGTATTTGGTATATCGCCAAGTGAAGCGCAGCACATAGATCCGCAACAGCGGCTGCTACTAGAAAACACATATCATGCCATTCAATCAGCCGGTTATATGCCGTCCGAGTTAACGGGTCAACGGATCGGTGTGTATGTAGGGATCTCACAAAGCGATTATTTTTCTGAATCTCAACAAGTAGAAAAAAGCAGCGCGTACCTAGGTACTGGAACGGCACTCAGCATTGCGGCCAATCGCTTATCTTACTATTACAATTTTACTGGCCCGAGTTTGGCAATTGATACCGCCTGCTCTTCGTCGCTGGTTGCATTGCATCACGCAGTGCAGGCCGTGCGTGCGGGAGATATAAAGCAAGCGTTGGTTGCTGGGGTGAATTTAATCTTGAACGACGATGTGTCGCAAGCATGCGATAACGCACAAATGTTGGCAAGCGATGGCAGGTGTAAGACTTTTTCGGATAGCGCCAATGGCTATGTGCGCAGTGAGGGGGTAGGTTCAATATTAATCAAACCACTCACGCAAGCACTGGCTGACAAAGATCCTATTTATGGCGTGATCAAAGGCAGTGCAGTCAACCAAGATGGTCGCAGTAACGGAATTACAGCACCGAATGGACGAGCGCAGCAGCAAGTCATCAAGGCGGCGCTTGCACACGCGGGTGTTGAGGCGCAAGACATTCATTATGTAGAAGCACATGGAACCGGTACTGAACTTGGGGACCCCATAGAAGTCTCGGCGTTGCAGCAAATATACGGTCAACGGCGTCAAAGTAAGCTTATCGTCGGTTCAGTTAAAGCCAATATTGGTCATCTGGAATCGGCTGCAGGATTGGCGGGTTTAATTAAAACCATGCTGTGTATGACGCACCAAAAAATACCAGCTCAGCGCTATAGCGAGAAATTAAACAGCCATATAGCTTGGGATAAATGTGCAATCACGGTCCCCAAAAAAGTTATAGATTGGCCCGTCTACAAAAATAAATTGGCGCTAGCTGCTGTGAGCTCATTTGGTTTTGGTGGTACTAATGCGCATGTCATATTGGCGCCCCCGCCTCAACAAACGGAGCAAGGTCGCTCAGCAGAGCAAGCTAATTGTTATGTTCTGCCACTGTCAGCAAAATCACCAAAAGCGCTATCGCGGTGGGCCCATCAGTATGCTGAGCAGTTGCAAACTTTAGCCGATGCGCAATTTGGTCGCTTAGTTTATCAGACGGCGACAGCGCCTGATTTAAAAGGGGTAAAAAAGGCTTTTTATGGCACTGAGCGTGAGGCCTTAATAGAGCAACTCACGACGTGCGCAGAATCTGATATCGCGCAGAGAAATGCAACTCAGCATCATTCGCCAACAACAGTATTTTTGTTCACAGGGCAAGGCTCACAATATCCGGATATGGGTAAATCACTGTACGCGTCACAAACAGTATTTAAAGCAGCCATTGACGAATGTGAAGCTTTGTTATCGCCATATTTTGATGAACGTTTAACAGTGGTTTTGTACCAAGATCCACAAGGTCAATTATTAAATCAAATTCGCTGGACTCAAGTGGCTATTTTCGCAGTTGAATATGCGATGGCGAAGTTGTTACTCAGTTTAGGCGCTGTGCCAGAGGTACTTATTAGCCACAGTGTCGGAGAATATGCGGCGGCATGTATTGCGGGCGTGATGTCTTTGTCTGACGCAACTAAGCTTATAGTGACACGCGCCCAGCTGATGCATGAATTGGATGCTGGCGGCAAAATGATTGCGGCCAGATGTACAAAACAGCGTGCTCAGGCAGTAATTGCGGCATATGACCAAGATGCGGCTATTTCTGGGTATCACGGTGAAGCTGGCGTGGTATTTTCAGGCAGTGACAACGCCATTGCGCACATTTCAAAAGAGTTAGCACGTTCAGAAATACGCGTGAAAGAGCTAAATACTGGTGCTGCGTTTCATTCGCCTTTAATGCGCCCTATGTTGGATGAATTTGCAAAAGCACTGAACACCATCACATTACAGAAACCTACTGTGAAGTTTATTTCGTCAGTTACCGGAAAAGCAGAAGACTCAAGGCTGACGAAGCCTGAATATTGGTGCGAGCAAATCGTTGAGCCAGTGTGTTTTGATGCGTGTTTGCACGAGCTGAGTGAGCTGGCACCAGTTTGTGTTTTAGAGCTTGGCCCTAAACCGATTTTGAGTGCGTTGGCACAAGAAAACCTTCCTCAAGTTGAAGGGCCTTATCTACATGTGCTGCATGATAAAGGGTGTGATCGCGCGCGTCTTGGAAATAGTATCGCAACATTTTATGAGCTTGGAATGGAGGTTGACTGGGCGAAGCTTTATCCATCGCAATCTCAAAATGACACTTTCCGAGAGCCGCTTCCTCTTTATCCATTCGATCAGCATACTCATTGGATTGGGGCGACTGATGTGGTATCGAGATCCGAACCAGTGCCGCCGCAAGCAGCAAGCAATGAGTTGCAAAGAACACAAGCGATTGAAGAGTTTGTATTGTCGACGTTGGCAAAAGAATTAGGTATGTCGACCGTGCAGATAGACCCTCACTTGGCACTCTTAGAAATGGGGGTGGACTCGTTGATGATTATGCGAGCGGTGCGCATCTTTGAAAAACAATTCGATTTAGAATTTAGTGTCAGGCAGTTTTATGAAGAGCTAAGTAATGTCACTAACTTAGTCGACTACATTGCACAGCACAGTGATTATTTAACGGACGTTTCAGTTGATGAACAGAGTGAGCCGAACGCAGCTGTGCAGATCAGTGACAGTGTCGTGACTACGGCGACACAAATCGAAAGTAATGTGATAGTAAGTATTTGCCAGGCCCAACTGCAAGCCGCAGCGAGTGTGAGTTGTGAAGCTGCTCAGCAAAGTGTATCTGAAGTAACCGCACAGCAGCTGTCTTGGCTCAGCGGACATCCTCAGAACACTAAGCACCAAATGAAAGCAGTAGCTAACCACACAGAGGCTGATAAACCAAAGAGTGTGCCGCCAAAGAGCAACTCCAAAGTAAACACAACGTCGGCAATATTGCCAGGATTTCAAGGCAAACAATTGCACCATAGCGCAGGCACCAAAGCGATGCGCCAGCACGGTGAGGCATTGAGCGCACAATATTGCAAAAAGACCGCGACGTCCAAGCAGTTGATTGCTCAGCACCGTGAACAGCTCGCTGATTGTCGAGCTTCTGCTGGGTTTAGATTATCCAGCAAAGAAATGCTCTATCCCATTTATGCACAGCGCTGTGAAGGATCGCGTATTTGGGATATTGATGATAACGAGTATATCGACATCACCATGGATTTTGGTGTGAACTTGTTTGGTCACAAGCCCGCTTTTATTACTGAGGCAATTTCACAGCAGTTAAATAATGGCATTCAATTGGGGCTTGCCAGCCCGCTGGCGTGTGAGGCCGCATCACTAATTAGTGAATTGACTGGGCTCGAACGCGTGTCTTTTTGTAATTCGGGCACCGAAGCTGTGATGACGGCACTGAGGCTGGCTCGAAACAAAACCAAGCGTCATCTTGTTGTACAGTTTGAAGGCGCGTATCACGGCCATTTTGATGGTACGTTGGCTGCTGCAGCCCCTGGTAATGAAGGGGTGGAGCCCATGTGCTCAGGTGTACGTCAGGGCGCAATTGATGACAATTTAGTGCTCAAATACGGTGATGAGTCAGCACTGGAGCAAATTAAAGCCAATGGTCATGATATTGCAGCAGTACTGGTTGAGCCTGTGCAAAGTCGACACCCAGATCTGCAACCCTTTAAGTTTTTGAAGCAACTTAGAGCGCTTACGCAGTCGCTTGGTATTGCGTTGATTTTTGATGAGATGATAACTGGGTTTAGAGCACATCCAGGCGGCGTGCAAAGGTTGCTGGGTGTGCAGGCAGATATGGCTACCTATGGCAAAATTGTGGGTGGTGGACTGCCGATAGGTGTGGTGGCAGGAAGTGCCGAGTACCTAGATGGCATCGATGGGGGGATGTGGCAATATGGCGATAATTCATTCCCAGAGGCTGATACCACATTTTTTGCTGGCACTTTCTGTAAACATCCGTTGAGTATGGCCAGTGCAGTAGCTGTGCTCAAAGAGATCAAACGCCAAGGTGCCTCCCTTCAAACTGCGCTTGAACAAAAAACTAGCTATTTGCGTGACACCTTGAATGCATTTTTTGCACAACATGATATTCCGGTTGCTATCACATCATTTTCTTCACTGTTTCGTTTTCAGTTTAGTCAAAACCTAGATGTCTTTTTCTACGAGCTGCTTAACCGAGGTGTGTTTATTTGGGAAGGGCGAAATTGCTTTATCAGTGCATCACATAGTGATGAAGACATTGAATTTGTTATTGGTGCAGTAAAAGGCAGCGCACTGGCGTTAAAAGGTGCTGGTTACTTCGGTCAGCAGCAAAATGCTGCGGTCGAACCTGATGGCGCAGGCAAAGTAAATCACACGACAGAGCCAGTTGCTTTAACTCAGGGTCAAAAGCAGTTATTGGCTTTGGCGCTTCGTAGCGAGAATGGCGCACTGGCATACCACCTTCAGGCCAGTATCGGATTGTCAGGTGCTCTTGACATAGAGAGGCTCAAAAGTGCTGTGCAGCATGTGGTGCAGGCATTTCCGCAGCTTAGTTTTGGTGTTGATATTAATGAGTTGGTGCATGTTGCACGGGCAATGCCCGAACTGGAAGTCTGCCGTACGGAGCATCCGTTAACTTTGCAAAATGCCCAGCGACAGTTAACGGAATTACGTTATCAGCGCTTTGCATTTGAGCGAGACGCTTTATGCCGTATTTGTTTGCTCAGCGATGACAATCAGCAGCATTATCTAAGTGTTATTGCACACCATATCGTCTGTGATGGTATCTCTTTGCAAATAATCTTGGCAAGCATTGCACACTATTACAACAATGGCGGGGGCTCCTTTGTAGCGGGTGTGCCTGGTTATGAAGCTTATGTGCAAGCGCTAGCAAGTTATGATGATTCTGCAACTCAGCAAAAAGATGAAGTGTACTGGCATGCGCAGTTAGCTGGTAGCGAGCAGCTCGCGTTGCCACTTAAGCGCGCAGCCAAAGCGCAGTCTAACTTTGAAGTAAGGTCGCTGAGGTATGCGCTGCCAGAGCTAGCCATACAAAACCTGCATGGCCTAGCTAAGTCTCAAGGGTGTGGATTATTTGCAACCTTGCTAGCTTGTTACATGGTCTGGTTGCAAAGGTTGTCTCAGCAAAACCGTATCGCTGTGAATATTCCAGTTTCAGATCGTCAGTTATTGTCACCGGAATTTGATGCAGATGTGCTGGATGAGCAGCTTGTGGGCTATTGCACAAATATGTTGCCACTGCAGCTAGACATCGACTTAAGCCTGACATTTGGTGCGCTCATCTCGCAAGTACAAGCACAATTATTAACCGCATTAGAGCACCAGCATTACCCCTATTCACAATTGTGTGAGCAAGCTTGGACGCTGCCCAATACTGTTTTTAACTTTGACCGTGTACAAGCTCTGCCAGAGTTCGCTGGGCTAGATCTTACCCCCATCGCTAACGAAACGCACTTTGGCCAATTTGATCTGTCATGCAATATCTTAAATATAGGTGAGCAGTGGTGGTTAGAACTCGATTATCAAGGTGATCGATTCGATGAGGAGATGATCAGCAGTTATGTCCGTGCTTGGCTGGCAATGACAGAGTTGATTACGGTCGACCAAACACTAAGCAGTGATGTATTGGCACTGCATAAATGTGAAGTACATCATGCTTTGAACAGCCGTCAGTTAGCAAGGTCACAATCGTTTTCAGATGATGCTCCTCTCACCGAACTGCTGTCTGAGCAAGTATTAAAAACACCGCAGCGGGTAGCGGTACAGGATGACCTTTTCCAGCTCAGTTACCAAGACTTAGCAACACAATCTAATCAGTTAGCCAACTATTTAATTCAACAGGGTATTGGCAAAGGTAGTTTGGTTGCGGTGGCGATGTCCCGCAGTGCGAAGCTGGTGGTGACACTATTGGCCGTATTAAAAACAGGCGCAGCTTACTTGCCCATTGATGTGAGTTATCCGCAAGCGAGAGTGAAAGAAGTTTTGGCTGATTCACAGGCCGGTTTATTGCTGTGTGACGCACCGTGTGCAGAAATAAAGACCATGACTGACGCACACACTCAGTGTATCGATATTGATTTTGAAGCTGAGTCTATCGATGCATGCCAGAGTACACCTCCAAGTCGCAGTATTGAGTCTGAGCAACGTGCTTATGTCATATATACCTCAGGTTCAAGTGGTCGACCTAAGGGTGTAGAAATCTCCCATGGTGCATTGAGCAACTTTTTGGTTTCGATGCAAAACACACCTGGCATAGCGCAACATGACCGAGTTTTAGCTATTACCACAACGGCATTTGATATTGCTGCCTTGGAGCTATTTCTACCACTAGTTTCAGGCGCTTCAGTGATTGTCGCCAGTGATGCTGTATGCAGTGATCCACTTGCTATCGCGGAATTGATTGAGCGGGAGCAGATCTCTTTTATGCAGGCGACACCGACACTTTGGCAATTACTGATAAAGGCTGCACCAAGTTGTGTATCGAATCTTACGGTGCTTTGTGGCGGTGAGCCTTTGGAAAAAAGCTTGGCGGGAAGCTTGTTAGCGCAGGGTGCAAGCGTTTGGAATATGTATGGCCCTACCGAAACCACCATCTGGTCTAGCGTGGCATGTATAACCGATGAGCATGATATTACGATAGGTGACGGAATAGTCAATACTGGGCTATTGGTGATGCCTGAGCAGACCAGTGGTGATAGCGTGCCGCTACCCATTGGGGTGTGGGGCGAGTTGTGGATAACGGGTGCAGGTCTGGCGCTGGGTTATCTCAATCGCAAGGCGCTTACTGCACAGCGTTTTGTCTCTCATACTGTGCATGAGCAAGTGCTGCGTTGTTACAAAACGGGCGACCGAGCGAGGCGTTTGCCAGATGGTCGGTTAGAGCTTCAAGGGCGGCTGGATAGTCAGGTGAAGCTGCATGGGCATCGTATTGAATTGGCGGAAGTCGAATACCAGCTGCGCAAATTGCTGGGTCAAGATGATGTACGTGTATTGGTAAAAACAACTGAACAAGGCAGTTCGCATCTATGTGCATTTTGTTTAATGGGCACACGTCAAGACGTGCAGTGGGAATACAGCGCAATTAGACAACATTTGATGATGAAACTACCCAGTTATATGGTCCCTGAGTATGTTAGCTGGTTGAGCCAATGGCCACGAACTCCAAATGGTAAGGTAGATACTCAAGCCCTGTTGTTGCCGCAGCTATCGACTGAGCAGGAAGTACGCTATCGCGCGCCTGAAACAGCGCTTGAAAAGTCTCTTCATGAGTTCTTTGTGGCTCTGCTTCCTGTCGAAAAGTTGAGTGTGGATAGTAGCTTTTTTGATTGCGGTGGTAATTCTGTATTGGCTATGCAGCTCGTTTCGAGGGTAAATCGAAACTATTCGGTACGCTGTACTGTGGCAGATATATTTGATTTTAGCAGCATCTCATTGCTGGCTCAGCGTCTTACTGACCTTCAAAGCGCGGCTCAGACAGGCCCGGATGCAACCCAAGTGGAAGTTATAAGTGACATAGTTAGTGGGCGTGATATTAGCGCGGCTTTTGATGATCAATCCATGACAGAGATGGACTTATAAAAATGGAAAATTCAGCGATTAAAACTTTGTTGGCCGAGTTGGATGGCCAAGGTATTTTTTTATATGTACAAGATGGGCGTTTAAAGCTCAGAAGTCGGCACAGTGACATTCCGGCACAAAAGTTAGCGCTGATAAAAGAGCACAAGCAAGCACTTATTGCCTACATGCAGCGGCATCATCAAAAGTTAGGTAAATTATCTCGATCTCAGCAACGGATTTGGTTTATCGAGCAATATGAAGCACATTTATGTGCGTACAATATGGCTGGGCTCTTGCGGTTATCAAAAGCCTATAGTGTAGAGCAGGTTGAGCTGGCAATTAATACAGTATTGCAGCGCCATGATGTGCTGCGAAGTCAATTTAAACAGCAAGGAGATGAGGTTGTACAGCTGGTTAACCCAGATGCCAAGCTGATCTTACAGCAACAGGATGCGCCTGAGGCAGACGATTTTGCATCTGTGTCATCTTTGATACAAGACGAGCTGGCATATCAATTTGACTTAGAACATGATTTACTGGTTCGAGCACGTTTACTGGTAGATCATGGACAAGGTCACTGGCTATATGTGTGTATGCACCATATTGTCGCTGATGGCTGGTCTATTCGCCTATTTACCCAATCTCTCGTTGACGAATTAGCGGGTTTGGTAAGTGAGCCTATGAGCATGCAGTATTTGGATTTTGTCCATTGGGAAAACAAGTACCAGCAAAGTGATGAATATCAGCAACAGCTCAACTATTGGCAGCAAAAACTGGCTGGCTTTGAAGTATTCGAATTACCGACTAGCCGCCCTAGAAGTGTCCACAAAGAATATCTCGGTGCGCATGCTGAGGTGTTGATCCCACAACCAAAAGCTGAGCGCTTTAGCGCGCTTTGCCAGCGATTAGGCGTGACACAATTTGCAGGTTTTTTAGGGTTATTTTACCTACTTCTACACCGCTATGGACAAGCAAAAGATATCACCCTTGGAGTCCCTGTTTTGAACCGCATCCGACCCGAGTTTGAGGGGATAGTAGGGTGCTTCATCAATACATTACCATTGCGTTTAACTCTGACTGAGCATTTATCTCTGCAACAAGTTTTAACCGCGACTCACGAATTAGTTAAAGAGGGATTACAATATCAAAGTGTTGCCGTTGAAGAGATCATCGACGCGCTAGATATTGCGAAATCCACCGCACACTCGGCATTATTTCAGATTCTTTTTAACTACAATGGCATTACTGGTCACACCGTTGGCAACGACACCGTAAACAGTGAACTGTTTGCACTTGATAATCACACCGCAAAGTTTGATCTCACTTTAAATGTGAGCGACTGTGCAGAGGGTGTGCAGTTTAGTTTTGATTATGCAAAACACTTATTTGATCCGCGATTTATTGAACAGCTGAGTGAAGACTACGTCGCTTTGCTCGATGTAGCGTGTGACTCATCACAGCAAGTGAGTAGTCAAGTTGTATTACACTCCACCGCAACAAGCCTAGTTTCAGTACCACCCCTCAATGGCAGGGAGCAATTTTCAGGTACTGTATTAGATGCACTTTATCAAAATGCCCAGGAATACAGCGAACACACGGCCTTGATCGAGCCGAGTCGATCATTTGATCAACAGCCCACTTCGGTGACATATGCAGCCTTGATCTCGCAGCTAGAAGACGTCGCAGCGAGGTTACATAGTAGACATCAGCAAACTTCTACCCCAATCACCTTGTTGGTAAACAGGAGTATTCAAAGTTTCGTTTGGATGTTGGGCGCGATACGCGCAGGGGTCGCCTATTTGCCCATTGATGATGCGACACCAGTTGCGCGGGTCGCGGAGATCATGGCTCAGGCAGACAGTCAGCTGTTATTGTGTGCCAGTGAGCACTTGCCAGATATGCAGCCTCTTAAAAATAAAGGGGTAGATGTTTTAGATACTAATGCCCTGCATGAATTGAGTTTCGCTCAGGGCTTGCCAGCCATGCCGTTGAATTCGGATCTCGCTTATGTGATGTTTACTTCAGGCAGTACAGGCAGCCCTAAGGGGGTGGTGATTTCGCATCATGCGCTGGTTAATTATGTCTCAGGTGTATCAGAGCGTATTCATTTCGATCAACACACCTGCTCGGCTGTTGTGACGGGATTAGCAACTGACTTAGGTCTGACTGGCATCTTCCCCGTGTTATCTGGCGGGGGCTGTGTGGTGCTGTGTGATAGCGTTGAGCCCGAGCAGCTGGTACAAACTTGTGTCGCACATAACGTAAATTTGGTCAAATTAACTCCCTCTTTGGCTAACGCGCTGCTTCCTTGGTTGCAGACTTCAAAACCTGCAATATCTCAGTGGGTGTTAGGCGGGGAGTCACTCACAGGGACATTGACGCAACAGCTACAATCTTTGAATAAAGAAGCGAAGATTTTCAATCATTATGGGCCGACGGAAGCTTGTATTGGTGTCTGTGTCTATGAGGTATTAGAACACCGCGAAGCACTATGTATCCCAATTGGTAAACCATTTAAACATGTGCAATTTGCTGTTTTGGATCCACAGCAGCAGGCAGTGCCAAAAGGTGTGCCCGGCGAGTTATATATTGCAGGAGATAGTCTCGCAAATGAGTATATCAATGCGCCGTTAGAAACGGCCAAGGCTTTCGTATCTTTACCCTGTGATGCGGAACGCCAGAGCCGTTATTATCGGACTGGTGACTGCGTAAAGCTCAATTTTGACGGCCAGCTTGAATTTGTTGGACGGTTCGACAAACAACCTAAAATTAATGGTTTTAGGGTAGATATTGCTGAAATTGAAAGCAAGTTGCAATCTCTCGATGATGTGCAGTTGGCTGCGGTAATTTGCCGTGAAGTGGCCCAACAAAATACTTTGGTAGGCTATTTTGTTACGAATGCTATGGAAACAGACTTAGCTCAGTGCGAACAGCAAATTCGTCAGCAGCTCAAAGCCTGTTTACCAGCATACATGATCCCAGCGTATCTAATTCACCAACCCTCTTTACCAAAACTCAGTAGTGGCAAAATTGACCGTAAACAACTTCAACATCGACAGCTTGTGGTCGCTGTACCGACGCGTCAGCCAGAGAGTGTTTTGCACCATCAGCTCATCAGTATTTTTGCATCACTGACTGGTTGCACTGGTGTTGGTATCGACCATAGTTTCTTTGCAATTGGCGGCCATTCATTGCTTGCAATGCGCTTACTCAATGAGATCAAAGCGCAGTGCGGCGTGTCGCTCAGTTTGAAGCAAATTTTTGCCAACCCAAGTGTGGCTGAGCTGGCCATGTGTATTGAGGCACAAGATACTTCAATAGACATCGCACCTTTGCATCACGTACCTGATCAAACTCAATCCCCGCTTTCTTTTGCACAGCAGCGGATTTGGTTCATTGACCGAATGCAAGGCCACAGCGAGCAATATAATCTGCAAGGTGTTTATAAACTTGCGGGTGAACTAGACCACCAGCGCCTTGAATGTGCGTTTAGGTCCGTCATACATGGCCATACGATGTTACGCTTTACGTTTCATCAGGATGAACAGGGCGAGGCTTATCAAAAAGACAATATAGCTCGTGAATTCTCACTTCATTATCAGGACATATCGACCCTTGTTACTGAGGATCAGCAAGCGAGTATCGACAAATTTATTCGAGCAGATGCACAGCAAAGTTTTGACTTAGGGCGTGATTTAATGCTGCGAGCTGCACTGCTGAGATTAAACCGCAACGAACATGTGTTGCTGATCACCATGCACCACATCGTCTCCGACGGCTGGTCAATTGCGGTATTGGCAGAGGCATTGAGCCAAGCATATCAAGGGGGAACAGAGCAGTGCGAGCAGCGACCTGAACACAGCTATATTGACTATATTGATTGGCAGCAGCGTTTATCTCAAACTGAGCTGTGGCAACAAAGTTTAAATTATTGGCGCGATGAGTTAAAAGATCTGCCTCAGTTACATTCACTGCCAACAGATAGGGCGAGACAAAACAATGTGATTCAAGGGGGTGAGTTAGCCTGCTTTGAGATACCACGGCGATTACGAGAGGATGTAGGCTCATTTTGTCAGCGCACCAACAGCACATTGTTCCAAGTACTCAAAACGACATTTAGCCTGTGGATGAGCAGAGCACAACAGCAGCGTGATATTGTTTTAGCAACACCTGTCTCAGGGAGAGAGCTAAAAGCGTTTGAGCCGCTGATAGGCAACTTTATTAATACTCTGGTATTGAGGGACATATTCACCCCAGAGACGCAATTTGACGCAGCATTGGCGGCAAGTAAGGAGCAGTTTTTAGAAGCGCAAGCGCATCAAATGGTGCCCTTCGATGTATTAGTAGAAGCGCTAGATGTGCCTCGTAGTCTTTCGATTCATCCACTGGCTCAAGTCGTTTTTCGAGTCAACAACGAGGTGAATGAAGTATTACAGCTGCAAGGGTTAGATATCCAATTACTGCCACAAGGCCCGCGCAGTGCCAAATTAGATTTGGAAGTGAGTATTATAGACGGGCAGCAACAATGCAGTATTGAATGGCTTTATGATACTGCGCTGTGGGATAGTGCCAGTATTGAAGCTTTCCACCAGCAATACCTCTACATATTGCGCCAATGTATTGAGCAGCCAAGTATTGCATTGTCGCAATTAGCACTATGGGATGATGATGCGCAGCAAAAATTTGTTCGTGCGACTGCACCCATTGAATTAGTAGACCCGACGGTGTCTTCGTGGGCGACTCAGTTTTCAAAAATAGCAGCTCAGCTTCCCAATAACACCGCTATCAGCTTTGCTGAGCAAAACTGGAGTTACGCCAAAGTTGAGCAAATTGCGAATCAGTTGGCGCACTGTTTATTAGAAATGGCGTTTGAGCCGCAAACTCGCATTGCATTGGCGCTGCCAGCTGGACCTTTGGTACCAATTGCCATGTTAGGCGTGCTTAAAGCCAATCATGTTTATGTGCCATTGCACCATGAAACGCCATCCCAAACCTTGCAGCATATTTTTTCAGATGCCGATGTGATGTTGACTTTAGCGCTCAGCGAGGATGCAGAAAGGCTCATTGAAGCGGGTAGCGACTTTTTATTGCTTGACGATGCACTAGAGCAAGAGTCACTACTCTCAGCCTACCCAAGTAGCGCACCAAGCGAGGCGGATTTACCTCCATGTGAAGAACCAATAGCGACACAGTGTTGTTACATCATCTATACCTCAGGATCGACAGGGCAGCCCAAAGGCGTACCCATTAGTCACGGTAATTTGCATGGCTATCTACATCATGCCATACGTAACTACGCAACAATGGAGCCTCTCACATGTGTTATGAGCACTCCAATGGCTTTTGACGCAACGGTCACGGCCATCGTCCCAACGCTTGTCAGTGGCGGCGAATTAAGTATTTTGTCGCAAGGAGCGACTCTGATCACGACATTAATAGATAAGCTGTGGTCACCTAGGGCCACTTTATTTAAGCTAACCCCCGCTCATTTGCGAGCTGTATTAACACTGACGAGTGATGCGGCAATTTGTGAAACGGGTCACCGATTAATTGTCGGTGGTGAGGCACTTAGTTCAGATGTGGTGGTTAAGCTGAAAGGGAAGTTGCCTAACATCCATATAGTGAATGAGTATGGCCCTACAGAAACTACTGTGGGAGTCAGTGTTTTTGAGATCCCACCAAGCATGCCTACAGACGTGCTGTCTGAAACTCCTGATGTACCAATCGGTTTACCACTTGATGGTGTAACTATGCTGGTGGTTGATGAATTTGAGCAACCTGCAGCGCGCAATATGCCCGGAGAATTGTTGATAGCAGGCAATATGGTGAGCACAGGCTATTTAAATCAGCCAGAGCTAACGGCCAGCAAGTTTTCAAGGCGAGAGATTATACGGGCCCATCCTCAGCCCGTATATCGCTCTGGAGATCGGGTGAAATGGCGGCTAGATGCGTGCCAAGAGCCTGCTTATCTGCGCTACCTAGGACGTGCCGATGAGCAAATTAAATTGCGAGGGTATCGCATTGATTTAGAGGCTATTGCGGACATTATTTTAGATATTGAAGGGATAGCCGATTGTGTGCTGACGGTAGATGATGCTACGCAAACTTTAGCGGCACATATCATGTGGCAAGATACGCCAAGTATGTCAGAGCGACAATTACGGCATCAGCTTTCAGAGCACCTCCCCGGGTATATGCTGCCCGCCGTATTTAATGTAGTTACTGTGATGCCATTAACGCGAAATGGCAAAGTTGATAAAGCGGCATTAATGGCAGCGCTTGAATTTGAATCGCAACAAAATAAGGACGTTGATACAGCTTCAAGTACACAACAATTACAATTAACGCCTTCGCAGCAAGCGCTACTTGTACTCTATCAGCAAATCTTACCAGCGACTCAAATAGGGTTAGAAGATAGCTTTTTTGAACTTGGCGGCCATTCCTTATTGGCCATCAAACTAATTAGCCAAATTCGCCAACAAATGCAGCTGGATATTACCTTACCTCAATTATTTAAAACCCCGAGTATAGCTGCGCTTGCAGCGGCATTGCCGAAATTTGAAAGGCTCACAGTGGACGATGACATACCAGTTGTTTCACGCACAAAAACACTGCCTTTGTCTTTTTCTCAGCAGCGGTTGTGGCTTATCGATCAATTGCAAAGCGGCAGTGCGCAATATCATATGCCCGCCAGCTTTACTTTTACAGGAGATTTAGACCTGACGGCGTTTGGGGCTGCCTTGAGGAGCGTAATTCAACGCCATGAAGTACTACGGACTATTGTATTACCAGGCGCCAGTGGAGAATCACCAGAGCAATTAGTCAGAGATCATGTAGAAGTACCGTTGATAGTGGAAGATATCTCAGCACTGGACCCTTCAGAGCAGCAACAGCGAGAAGTTCATATCAAAGCGACGTTATGCCAAAAACCTTTTGATTTGAGTCAGGATGTCATGCTTCGTGTGGTTGTGGTGAAACGGGCTCAAAGGGCGTATTGGGTGCATTTTAATATGCACCATATTGCCAGTGATGGTTGGTCTATGGCGGTATTAGTAAATGAAATTATCGCATTTTATCGCCATCACAGTGGTGAAGATAAGTTTGCACTTGAGCACCATTTGACCCAGCCTCTCGCGGTGCAATATGCCGATTTTGCTCACTGGCAAAGAGGGTTTTACACACCACAAAAACAGCAAGCGGCAATTAACTACTGGCAATCTCAATTAACAGATAGCCCGACTTTACATCAGTTGCCGTTAGATTTCGCTCGCCCTAAGGTTCAGCAATTGGCGGGTAAGCAGTTGACGTTGAGACTCGATACAGCGACCACTCAAGCAATTAAAGCACACTGTCAAAATGAGTCGGTGACTTTATTTATGTGGTTACATAGCGTATTTGCTCTTTTGATAATGCGCTACAGTGGCGTAAATGACGTGGCAATTGGCTCGCCCGTGGCAGGCCGCGACCAGCGCCAGCTCAGTGATTTAATCGGTTTTTTTGTCAATACAGTTGTTATTCGCGCGCAGGCAGATCACAGGTTAACGTTTAATCAGTGGCTAGCGCAGCAAAAAAAGGTGATCCTGGACGCCTTTGCTCACCAATCACTGCCTTTTGAGCAAGTTGTTGAGGCGCTCAAACCACAGCGAAGTTTAAGTCATCAACCGCTGTTTCAGATTTTATTTGCGCTGCAAAATAACGATGTTGTGGATATGGCTCTTCCGGACCTACATATTGAGGAAGAGTGCGATGATGCGCCTAATATGAAGTTTGACTTAGAGGTGAATGCCACGGAGCAAGGCAAAGAGATTGAGATTGAATGGCGCTACAGTAGTGCGTTATTTACAGAGCATACCATTAAGTCAATGGCTGAGGCATATACCGTGTTGGTGAATGCGGCGCTGTCGAGCTCAGATCAGCCAGTTGGCCGCTTGGCAATTTTAACTGAAGATCAAAAACATAAGCTGACGAAAAAGCCTGAGGCGGCGTGTGAATATGATGTGCCCGTGTGTTTACATGAGCGTTTTGAAAATGTGGCTTATATGCACAAAGACCGCATTGCAGTAACCGACGCATATGGTCAGTCTCTCAACTATGGTGCGCTATGGCAGCGAGCAGGATGTTTTGCGCATCACTTGCTAGAGAATGGCATCTCCGCGGGCGATAAATTAGCTGTTTGTTTACCTCCGAATGTGGATATGACTGTGACGCTATTGGCTGTGCTTAGAGCTGGTTGCGCATATGTACCGGTGGACCCAAAACTCCCCGCCGCACGGATGCAATACATTATGCAAGACAGCGGGGCGTCAGGGCTTATCACCAGTGATGGTTTAGTGCGTGAATTGGCCAATTTGTCGGACTCGGTTGCACAGTCTCCATTAACTTTGTTCTCAGTGAGTGACAGTGCAAATTGGCCTGAAACGGCCAGTCAAGAGGGGTTACCTAGTCCTGATGTTGATGCATTGGCCTACGTAATTTATACCTCGGGTACAACAGGGCAGCCTAAA
This sequence comes from Pseudoalteromonas sp. Of7M-16, assembly GCF_022347805.1. Classification (NCBI taxonomy): domain Bacteria; kingdom Pseudomonadati; phylum Pseudomonadota; class Gammaproteobacteria; order Alteromonadales; family Pseudoalteromonadaceae; genus Pseudoalteromonas; species Pseudoalteromonas sp. Of7M-16. The sequence goes on from NZ_JAKRFY010000012.1 coordinate 34,112, forward strand.
GGTGTGCAGATCAGTCACCAAAACCTACATTACTATTTATCTTACGCTATTCGTGAGTATACCAATGGCGCATTGAACCGCGCTGTCGTCAGTACTCCGGTTGCTTTTGATGCGACGGTGACATCCCTGTGGGGAGGACTGCTCGCTGGGCTAGGGGTCGAGTTGCTTGAAGACAACGATACCATGTTGGTTGAATTGGCAAAGCGCCTGTTTGGTCAAGAGTCTTGTCTATTCAAAGTAACCCCAGCGCATCTTCAAGGTACGTTGGAAGTGGCCAAGCGGCTGTCACTTAAACGCCAGTTCAATGCCCAGCACCACGTTATTGTGGGTGGAGAGGTACTCCCGTGTAGTTTGCTGAGCGAGCTAGATACTTTTCTGCCTGAGGTGCAATGGGTAAACGAATACGGCCCGACAGAGGCGACCGTTGGCACGAGTATTTATCGATGCAACAGTAAAACTATTGCGCAGTTGAGAGCAGCCTTAGTACATGACGTGCCCATTGGGCAAGGCATGCCATACAGTCACTGTGTGGTGCTCGATGAATTTCATCAACCAGTGCCAGCTGGTGTGCTAGGAGAATTATATGTTTCAGGAAAGGGTGTGACGGCAGGGTACTTGGGACAGTCACAACTCAATCAAGACAAGTTTGTCAATTTAACGCTCGCTACCTCAAATCGAGAAGAGCGCTTTTATCGCACAGGAGACAAAGCGAAGTGGCAGTGGGAAGCCGCATCTCAGAGTTTGCAGCTTATCTTTTGTGGACGTGTTGATGAACAAGTAAAGCTGCGTGGTTATCGAATTGAATTGAGCGAGATTTCACATCACTTAAAACAACAAAAAGGGGTGCGAGAAGCACGGGTATTACTCAACGATAAAAGGGATAATTTAGAAGCCTATGTGGTTCTTGACAGCATGCCAAATGACGTGGAGCAACAGCCACAATTACTGGATGAAGTTTGCAGCATGACCTATAGCGAAGGGCTCGCATTACAGTTACCTGCGTATATGTTGCCCCATCGATTTATTCAAGTGCCCCATTTACCTTTGACAGGCAATGGCAAGCTTGATGTTGCGCGACTGCATGCGTGGGCGCAACAATGTCTTGAAACGCAAAGCATTATCGCACCGAGCACTGAGTTGGAAAGCGCGTTACATACAATATTTGCTCAAGTATTGAACGTTGAAACATTTGGCATCACAGATAACTTTTTCACCCTTGGTGGTCATTCACTATTGGCCGCACAATGTGTCGGTTTAATGCAGGAGCAGTTGAATATTGCTATGCCGATGCAAGTCTTGTTTGAACGGCCGACCATTGCCGCTTTGACCAAGTGGGTCAGGATCCATACTGCTTATGAGCAAACCCAACGTACTGATAACGAAAGTGATTCGTCAGAGGAGATGTTCCTGTGATAAACGCTCAGTTACAAGAGATAGAAGATTTAATCACACAAGCGCTGGATGCAGGCGTCACCTTGTATGAAAAAGATGGCAAGTTAGCGTTTCGTCAACAGCAGGGGTTTCCCGAACAATTAAAAGCCAAGGTGGTTGCTAATAAAGCCAATTTAGTTGCGTATTTTCAGAAACAAGCACAAAAAGACGCAGTCATAGCGCCTGAACAGATCCCGCTGGCGGATCGCAGAGGACGCTTGCCACTCAGTTTTGCCCAAGAGGGGTTGTGGTTTATTGAGCAGCTTCAAGGTGGCCGACAGTACTATATGCCCGCCTCTTTTTGCTTAACTGGTATGCTCAATATAGATGCGATGAAAAACGCCATTGAGTCAGTAATACAGCGACATGAGATCTTACGTTGCCGCTTTGTTGCAGGGCCTGAATCCAATGGTAAACCCTATCTTGTTATCCAAGATACGGATAGTGTTCCGTTCGAATATGTGGACATGGAGCACCTCACTGCGTCAGACAAAGAGGGCCACATAGATGCACATATAAAGGCGTTTTGTGAGCGACCATTTAAGCTCGATAAAGACTGTTTGATCCGAGTTTTGGTGGTGTCTGATGCGCAGCAGCACACACTTTTTTTTAATATGCATCATATTGTCTCCGATGGTGCCTCTATGGCTAATTTAGTCGCAGAAATTGCAGCCATCTACAATGCCAATGTAAGCAATGCATCACCTGAGTTACAGACCCTTGAACGGCAATACCTCGACTATGCTGCGTGGCAACAAACACATTTAAGTGACGATTACTTTATCCCGCATATCAACTACTTCAAATCGCAGTTAGCTGGACTAGAGCCGCTGCAATCTTTGCCAAGTGATAAGCCGAGGCAAGCGATACAAACTGATCGCGGGGCGAGGTATATTCAGCATTTGCCCGAGTCATTGAGTCAGCGAATTATCGCCGAGTCAGCGGCGCAGCAAAGTTCGTTGTTTATGTGGCTGATAAGCAGCTTTATGCTGTTTGTTGCGCGCATAAATCAGCAGTCAAACGTGGTTGTTGGCACACCTGTATTAGGGCGCGATCATCCGGAGTTTGAGCACCTTATAGGGATGTTCGTGAATACTCTGGTGATGCACGCTAAAATTGACAGTGAACTGTCATGTGAGCAGTGGTTTGCCGAGCAAAAAGCGCGAAATTTGGCTTCGCTAGAGTATCGGGCTCTGCCCTTTGACAAATTGGTAGAACAGCTCGGTCAAAGCCGAGATTTGAGCCACCATCCGCTGGTACAAATTTTGTTTTCACTGACTCAAACTCAGCCAAGCCCGCTTGAGCTGAACGGCCTTAAAGTCAGTGAGTCCAAAGAAAGTAATGCACAGTCTATTGCAGTAAAGTGCGACTTGGAGCTACATGCCCAGTTAGATGGCCAAGTGCTGTGCTTAAATTGGAAGTATGACAGCGATTTATTCCACTTTGAGACCATTCAAAATTGGGCGAACAGCTTTGCTGTGATGTTAGAGGCTATTTTGCACAATCCGACTATGGCTGTCGGATCGCTGCCACTGCTAGACACGCAACATATACAAAAGTTATTGTCTCAGACGCAATGTCATGAGGTGAGTTGGCCACAAGATCACAGCATAGTGTCACTTTTTGATGATCAAGTTATGCGCTGTTCAGAGCGCATTGCCATTACCGACGGCAAGCATGCTCTCACTTATAGTGAACTTGGTCTGCGAGTTAACGCCCTTGCCAGTGCCATAGTAGCGCAAGGTGTGCAGTCTCAGCAGCTACTGCCTGTGAGTATGGTACGCAGCAATGAGATGGTGATCGCTTTACTTGCCATTTTAAAAGCGGGTGGGGCCTATGTGCCGATTGACCCCAGTTACCCTCAAGAGAGAATTGAATATATCTTGACCGATGTGGGTAGCGAGTTATTACTGTGTGACAGGCACACTGCTGTGCAGTTTTCCCTATTCGACGTGACATGTGTAGTCGTTGAAGATGCGATAGCTGAATATTTAAACTGTCGCTTCGACGCACCGGTAATTAAGCCTGAGCAACTTGCGTATGTCATTTATACCTCTGGCACAACAGGTAAGCCAAAAGGGGTGCAAATAGAGCACCGTCACGTGGTTCGCTTGCTGTTCACAGAACCTAGTTTATTTGATTTCAATGAACAAGATGTATGGAGCTTGTTTCACTCTTTTTGCTTTGATTTTTCTGTGTGGGAAATGTATGGCGCACTGCTGTTTGGCGCAAAGCTGGTGGTGGTAGATAAGGCAACAGCTAAAGATACCCAAGCGTTTGCTCAGCTATTGTTAAAAGAACAAGTCAGTGTTTTAAATCAAACCCCAAGTGCGTTTTATGTACTGCAAAGTTGTATGCAAAGAATGCTGGGTAAAACAGGTCAGACAGCGGCAGTTCGCTATGTCATTTTTGGTGGTGAGGCACTACAACCAAGTAAAATTAGACCGTGGCGTACACTGTTACCTAGTTGCCAGTTGATCAACATGTATGGGATCACCGAAACCACAGTACATGTGACTTTTAAGCGATTAAGTGACGATGACCTAACACTTGGACAAAGCAATATTGGTCAGCCAATTTACACCACATCCTGCTATGTATTAGATGATAAACAGCGACTCTTGCCTCAGGGGGCTGTTGGCGAGCTATATGTTGGTGGAGAAGGAGTTGCACGAGGTTATTGGCAACGTCCAGAGCTGAATCAGGCGAGATTTTCTGAACTGTGTCTAGCCGCAGGGCACAACGAGCGCCTCTACCGTTCGGGAGATTTAGTACGCTTATCGCCAAACGGTGAAATGACGTACATTGGTCGAATAGACGATCAAGTAAAAGTCAGAGGTTATCGTATTGAGTTAGGGGAAATAGAAAATCAGCTGAGGTTGCACCCGTGGGTTGATGAGGTGGTAGTAATACTTAATCAGCACCCTGTGCAAGGCGCTTATATCGCAGCATTTATTACCGAACATCAAGGTGCTGAGTTTATTGATTTAAGGTCTGAGTTAACTGCTTTTCTAAAAGAGACGCTACCTGATTTTATGCTGCCGACGACCTTGTCGTCGTTACCGAGTATTCCATTGACAGCCAATGGCAAGGTGGATAAAAAAGCATTGCGAGCGCAGCATCAATGGGAAGGCAGCAAAGTTGAATTTGAGGTGCCAGTTACTGAAGTGCAATGTCAAGTCGCAGCGGCTTTCAAATCAGTGTTGCAATGCCCGCAAACTATCGGGTTACACGATGACTTTTTCACCTTAGGTGGTCACTCTTTGCTTGCCGTTGAGTTGAGCCATTGTTTGCAGTCACAGTATGCACTGGATGTATCACTGAGCGATATTTTTCAATATCCGAGTGTCAAAGCTCTGGCCAATTCGGTCAACGAAAAGTCATTGTCGTCTCACAAAGCTGAGATAACAATATCGCCTACGCATCAAACAACCGGGCCTTTATCTTTTGCGCAGCAACGTCTATGGGCGTTAGATAGCTTGCAAGGAAGGTCACATAACCACGCTTTATATCATGTGCCTATGTCATTCTCACTGCAAGGTGAATTGGATATTCCCGCTTTTGAGCAGGCCTGGCGACAGGTATTAGAGCAACACCCTATATTAAGAACCGTACTGATTGTGGACCAAGCCGGCGTACCGAGGCAGGCCGTTCAGCCATGCAGCAAAAGCCCGGTGAGTGTGCTTGATGTTAGTGGCCAAACACCACAGCAATTTGAGGTGGCTTGGCTGAAATTGCAGCGTGATGATAGTCAATGTGCTTTTAATTTAGAGCAAGATCTGATGCTTAGGGTGTTGCTACTGAAAATAGCACCTACTCAATATAAGTTGCGTATTAATTTGCACCACATAGCCTGTGATGCACAGTCTTTACGCCGCCTTGTTTTAGATCTTGCCCAAGCATATCAACAGGCACGAGGAGGAAGTAAGCTGGCTGTCAGCATGGAAAACGAAGCTGTGCTTACATACTTGGATTATGCGGCTTGGCAAAGAGCGCATTTGCAAGGTCTCGCTGGTGAGTCACATAGAGAGTTTTGGCAAGCGCATTTGGCTGGGGCTCCTAAAGTTCATAGCTTGGCACTCGATGGGGCAAGAAACAACCAATCATTGCAGCTGGGTGCTCAATATGAGAGTTATTTTGACACATCGCTGTGCCAACAGATAACTGCCCAGTGCCAATCATTGGGAATAAGCCACTTTATGTGGTTGCACACGTTATTCTCTTTGTGTGTTGCGCGTATTAGCCAGGTTTCTGATGTGGTTATTGGTTCGCCGTTTTCTGGCCGCGAGAATGCACAGCTGAAGCATATCGTTGGCTTTTTCATTAATGTTCTGCCTATCCGCACCCAGTTTACTGAGAAAATGTCTTTACACGATGTGCTGGTGCAACAAAAAGCGCACATATTAGCGGTTCACACTCATCAATCGTTACCATTTGAGCAAATCGTGGAATTGTGTGAGCAGCGTAAAGATTTAAGTCACCACAGCCTGTTTCAAATTAGTTTCGCTTTTGACCCCAAAGAGGACAGTCAGTTATTGTTGGATGGACTTGAGGTCTGTTCACTTGACCAGCCGCAAACGCACGCGAAGTTTGAATTAGAACTGACATGCAGCGAACAGCTTGATGGGATCCGATTGAATTGGGTATTTGATTCCGAGCTATTCAATCTCAGTAGCATAAAAAACTTAGCTGATGCGTTTACGACTTTCGTGCAGTCGGCAGTGACAGACATCACGCAGCCTGTTGTTGATATTCCTTTAGTGGCGCATGAACGCTGGCGCGAGCATATGCTTTGTGGAGAGAACCATGCAATCAATTCACCTTGTATTTTAACGCCACTTTGGGCGCATCAAAATTCTCAATTGGCCGACAAAGTCGCGTTAATTGACCCACAAGGCAGTAGCACGAGCTATGGTGAATTACTGTGTTTTGCAGATCAGTTGGCAGCTTATTTAGTGGCTGCTGGGCTGCAAACACAAGAGCGAGTTATGGTGTGCTTACCAGCAGGTAGTATGTGGGTCAAGGCGATGTTGGCAGTGATGAGAGCTGAAGCTTGCTATGTACCTGTTGACCCAGAGTACCCCTTAGAACGACTCCGTTACATTGCTCAGGATAGTCGATGTAAGTTTGTACTTACAAATTCCGAATGTGCCGAATTGTTAGAGCGTTCAGGTATTGAAACAAAGGCGCTTATCAATTTAGATGCTTTGAATTTAGACGCCATTAAAGAGTGCGCGTCGCGACCACTGCCAACTAATGCAGAGCAACTTGCCTATGTGATTTACACCTCTGGCACAACTGGTCAGCCTAAAGGGGTGATGAATAAACATCGAGGTTTGATGAACCTGTGCCAGTGGCATCAGCGCACCTTTATGGTGAACGCACAATCGGTCTCGACACAGACAGCCAGTGTCGCGTTTGACGCTGCAGCTTGGGAGGTGTGGCCCTATCTGGTATCGGGCGCGACCTTGTTGTTCGTAGCAAAAGCAAACTACAGTGACGCACGCTTGATGACTCAAACTATGGATGAGTACGGCGTAACACATAGCTTTTTGGCGACCCCAGTAGCACAAGCTGTGATGGCGGATCACGAGTTTTCACCTAAAACCTTGCGTTATTTGCTGGTCGGTGGCGACAAACTGGGCCAAGTTGATATGACTCGATACGGTTTTAACCTCGTCAATAATTATGGCCCTACCGAAAGTGCCGTAGTAACGACATCAGGAATAGTTGACCCCAGTTTAGATGTGCCAGATATAGGTCTGCCGATTGATAACACGCAATTGTTGATCCTCAATGGACAGCAACAACAACAGCCAGCAGGGGCCATTGGTGAGCTATATATAGCAGGCGCCAGTCTAGCGAGTGGCTATCTAAATCGTCAGGACTTAACGGATGAACGTTTTGAACTGTGGACTGCGCCCAATGGTGAGACGTTGCGTGTTTATCGCAGTGGTGATCTAGTTCGACAGCTTGCCTGTGGGCGTATTGCTTATGTTGGGCGCAATGATGACCAAGTGAAGTTACGCGGTTACCGTATCGAGCTCGATGAGATCACGGCACAGCTCAGTAAATTGCCAAGCATAGAGCAGGCGACGGTAATGCTGTGTGATGATGACGGTGCCCGACCTCGACTTATCGCATTTGTGACGCAAACGGGCCAATTGCAAGAGCGAGCTTTGACCACCGAGTTAGAAACTCGGTTGAGACAGGTGTTGCCAGCACACATGCTGCCCAGTGAATACGTACTGCTGGCTAATATGCCGCTGACTTCCCACGGCAAACTTGATAAAGGCGCACTGCGCGCCCGAGTTGGCAAGATGGCCACTTTGCCAGCTGCTTCTCAGAAGCAAACTACAGCTTCAGCGCATAGCGATATTCTGCTTAGTATCTACCGGGAACTACTCAAACGCCCCACACTCGGTTTGGAAGATGACTTCTTTGCTATGGGTGGAGATTCTATCCTCAGTATTCAGATTGCCACCCGGGCCCGAGCTCAGGGGGTTGAACTGGCTGTTTCAGATGTATTCACTTATCCCAGTGTGGCGCAATTGAGCGCCCATATTGGTCAGAGCCAAACATTAAATGATGTTCAATCAAACTATGTGGCCAGTTGTGGAACAGCCACCTTGCTGCCTGCACAGCAGTGGTTTTTTGAGCAGCAGTTTGAAGAGCCGACCCATTGGAACCAAGCTGTGATGTTGGGGTTAGGCAAAGGCATTGAAGCAAGCCAATTAAGTGCAGTTATCACGGCTTTAATTTCACGCCATGATAGCTTGAGGTTAGTTGTGGATCACCCTCGTAGTGAGACCATGTATTTTAGTGAGCATGTATCAGCGGCTTCCTTATTGCACGTGTCGGATTTAAGTAATGCTTCCCATTGGCAAGGTGAATTGCAGCGTTTATGTGAGCAGTATCAGCAGAGTTTATGTTTTAACGGTGAACCATTAATTCGCTTCCTATTTGTTAGAAGTGGGCTCCACAGCGACCAAAATCGCTTGTGTATCATTGCACACCACTTGTTAATTGATGGTGTGTCATGGCGTATTTTACTGGAAGATTTATCTCAGGGGCTTTTGGCGAGTAGTAATGGACAAACAATCATGTTGCCTTGTCCGCCCGTTAGTCTTCAACAAGTCGCCGAGGCATTTGTAGATCATGCTAAGTACGTAGCAAACAGTACTGATTGGCAGTTCGCCGTGCAAGCGGCACGAGCGCAGACGCTATTTGAGATAGATACGCCAATAGCAAAACAATACACCTTGGGTAAACGGCAATTGAAGCTGTCTAGTTCGATGACTCAAGCCTTGCTGATCCACGCAAATCAGCCTTACGGCACCAATATTCAAGTGCTATTGCTGTCAGCACTGCACTTAACAGTTAATCAGTTGTATGGTGCGCAATCACATGTGATCATGATGGAAGGACATGGTCGTGATATATCGCAAAACAGCATTGATAGCAGTCAAACGCTAGGTTGGATGACAGCTATGTATCCGCTGCATTTGTATGTCAATTCGAGTGCACTCAGCGATATGATATGCAAAGTCAAAGAAACACTGGCTGCAACCCAAGATAAGGCCAGCGATTTTGGCGCTTTACGCTATTTTCATCCTGATCCTGCGGTACGCGAGGCATTGCATCTAGACACCAACGGGCTGATATTTTTCAACTACCTTGGTCAGCTTGACAGTGTGATCCAAACAGGCGGTGTGATCTGTGATGCTGCAGAGTCATCAGGGACATTGATAAGTGCAAACAATCACTGTTTTTATGCCATGCAAATGACCTCTGCCATTCAGAATGCATGTTTATCCATTCAATTTGAGTTTGATACACAAAGGGTGTCGCCAGAGGCAGCAGACGCATTTGTTCAGCAGCTGCACCGTGCCATTGATACGGTGGCTTTACACTGTACGCAACAGCAAGTACGCCATTATACCCAGAGTGACTTCAGTTTATTGCCCGCGTGCTCTGAGAGAAAACTCAATCAGTTGATTGCGAAATATCCGATTGATTCGGTGGAGGATATCTACCCATTGAGCCCATTGCAGCAGGGCATGTGGTTTCAGACTCAATTGGCCAAAGCCACTGATGACTCAGCACGCCCCTACCTTGAACAGTGTTGTTTTACCTTTGCCGGAGAATTTGATTGCGAGGCATTTGTGTATGCTTGGCAACAGGTTATCAAACAACACAGTATTTTGCGCAGTCGCTTTGAGATGGTTGATGGTCAGCCAGTTCAAGTTGTATTGCGTGAAAGTGAACTACCCATTGAAATTGTACCGTGTGAAGGAATCGCAGTAGACGCGCAGGCTGAATATATGAAGGTGAAGGCGCGTCAAGCGTATGACCAAGGACCCATCTTAGATGGTGGTCATAGCATGCGGGTGCAACTCGTGCCCATGTCGGCGCAGCGCGTTGGGTTTATTTGGACTTATCACCATATGATCATGGATGGGTGGTCTTTACCGGTTTTATTTAGCGAGATTTTACGTTTTTATCGGGCGCGGATCGCAGGGTATAGCGCTACCACTCAACAGGATAATTTTGCCGACTTTATTGGTTATATACAGGCGCGCGACATACAAAAAGAAACGCGCTTTTGGCAAAGCTATCTAGCTGAGCTTGATACGCCAATGTTAATCAGCGAGCATTTAAACTCGGGGGCAACGTCTACCACAGAGTATATCGAACAGCATGAAGTGCTCAGTGAGTCGCTGTGTAACGCCATTGGACAGAGCGCGGCCGAATTGGGTCTGACATCTAATCATATGATCCAAGGTGTGTTTGCATATTGGCTGAGTGTTTGTTGTGGTCGAAAGGATGTGATGTTTGGGCAGACCATTGCAGGGCGTCCTGCCCAATTGAACAATATGGCGGATAGAGTCGGCCCATACATCAACACTCAAGTGGTCTACACCGAGGTAGACATGCACATGAGTGTGGCGACTTTTTTACAGCAGTTTAAAGAAAACGTGACTGCTTTAAGTGAACACCCTCATACCAGTTTGAGTGACGTGCATCGCTGGAGTCGCATTGACAATAGCCAAGACCTTTTTGATGTACTTTATGTGTTTGAAAACTATCCGACCTCGCCATTGACGCAAGGGCCGGATCTACCTTTTGACATCATTGGTAGTGACTACCGGGATCAAACACACTACCCGCTGACCTTAGTTGTTGGCGGTGAGCAGCAGTTGTCGCTGACTTTGTGTTATCAAAGTAGCTTGCTTACGCGGCGTCACGGTGCGCAGTTTGTTGCGATGCTCAGCCACTTGCTGACACAAGTCTGTGCAAACCCGCAGCGTAAACTGAATGAGTTGGCACATTGTCTGACGCCTCAAGGCAACACCGCTTTTGCTACATTTGAGCTAAATTCGGGTCCATTCGAGCCCGCCTCAAACACCTCACATCAAGGTGCACGAGAGCAAACACTACCTGCTGCATTTGCACAAGCGGCTGTGGCATATGGCGATGAAACAGCTATTACATATTTTGCCGACAAGCAAGAGCCCTTTGGTAGTACGCTGAGTTATCGAGAATTGGATAAACGCTCTAACCAGCTTGCCCACTGGCTTGTCGAGCAATTTGGGCATCATTCAGAGCAACCCATTGTGGGCCTTTGTCTCGTGCCGAGCCCTTCGTTGATAGTGGCAATTTTGGGCGTATTAAAAGCGGGGGCGGCCTATGTGCCGATGACTTCGGGCCTTCCTCAACAGCGAAAACAGCAGATTGTCGAGTCGTGCAAAGCCTCCTTGGTTTTGGCTGATCAGGTGATTTGGCAAGCTGAAAATGTACCTTGTTCAACATACCTGCTCGGTGAATTAAATAATTTACTCACGAGTTATTCTGATCTGCCAGTGCAACGAGAGATCTCAAGTGCAGACTTGGGCTATGTGATTTATACCTCGGGCACAACAGGGGTGCCAAAAGGGGTGATGGTTGAACAGCGTAGTATTTTAAATTACGTAAACTCTTTGTCTGCGCAGTACGGTATTGCGCCGCAAGACAATTACCTCCAGTTTGCCAGCTTTAGCTTTGATGTATTTGCTGAAGAGGTTTTTTGTACGTTGCTCAATGGTGCCACCTTGGTGATCAGTGAACAGTCCCAATTGCTCGATACCCAAAGGCTTTGTCAGTTAACTCATGAGGCTGATATCAGTTTAATGAGTTTACCGACTGCCTACTGGCATCAATTATGTGCGGCCCCACTGCAATTTAACCCAGGCTTGCGACTCATCACCATTGGCGGCGAGCAAATGCAGTTGGCTGCGCTTAAAGCTTGGCAGCAGCACCAGAACCCAAGTATACGGTTGATAAACGCCTATGGACCAACGGAGACAACTATATCTGCCACCTTGCAAGAAGTTACCCAATGGCAAGATGGTGATATTGCGATTGGGCGGCCTGTGGCAGGATTGCAGCTACATGTATTGGATGCTCAACTCAGAGCGGTACCTGACTATGTGGTAGGGGAGCTTTACATTAGTGGTGTCGGTCTAGCGAGAGGGTACTTGGGCGATGAGCAAAAAACCGCTAAAGCGTTTATTTGCCACCCAGTATCCGGATTAAGGCTCTATAAAACGGGCGATCTGGTGAAAGTCAATACGCGTGGCGAAGTGGTCTTTTTAGGTCGTCGTGATGGTCAAGTTAAGGTGCGCGGCTATCGTATTGAGCTCGCTGACATCGAAAGCCAGCTTATGACAATTGACGGCATCGCAAGTTGTGCCGTCGTGGTGCGCCAAGATGGCAGTGGCAATGAGCAGTTGGTCGCTTTTGTTGAAAGGCTATCCACATGCCAAGATATGTCACAGGTTACTTCGCAGCTTAGTATTAAGTTACCCAGTTATATGGTGCCTAATATCATCGAGCCGATTGACGCGTTACCACACACCGCGAGTGGAAAGTTAGATCGCCGAGCTTTGACTGTGCGAGCACAAGCGTTGTCTCTTCACACTAATGCAGTAGAAGCACCACAAAGCACACTCGAAAAACGCATTGCAGCACAATTTGGCCTGTTACTCAAAGTAGACACAGTGGGCTTGGATGATGATTTCTTTGCCCTTGGAGGTCACTCTCTGCTGATTATGCAGTTGGTCGCTGAGATTCAGTCTCAACTACACTTAAATGTACCAATCGCGGCGATAATGCAACATAGCTCAGTGAGAAAACTGGCGAGTTATATTGACTCACAGTTGTCTTCTCAGTCGCAGCAAAGCGGTATGCCAAATACGTTGATGTGCCTGCAACACGGTGAAATCGGATTCACACCGCTCGTTGTTATTGCGGGTGCTGGTGGTTTGTTAATGTCGTTCGTCAAACTGGTGAACATGCTAGACAAACGCATACCTGTGTATGGTTTACAACCTGATGCTATTGCCGATAACCCTGAACTGATTGGCAATATTCACTTGACCGCCAAACACTATTTACAAGCGCTGCAGAACCAAACAGAGTTTACTCATGTGCATATTGTTGCACATTCATTTGGCGCATTTATTGGTTACGAATTGGCTCAATTATCACAAAGCAGCGGTTTTACCTGTGATTCCCTGACAATTTTAGATACACCACGGCCAAGCAAAGCCAAACCAGCTGTGGATGCGCAGCAAATTGATAAATTTATGTTGCAAGACTTGTGTACTTTTTTCTGTATTTCGCCGCGACAAAATGAAATTGAGCACTATATTCAAATGGCTGGAATGGCAAAGTTAGCGATTTTGTCAGAGTGGCTCGCACAAAAAGATGTGCAGATATCAGTGCAGCAGTTAAGCAATTTTTATCAAGTTTACAAAGCGCAAGTACTGGCAGATGTGGCGATTGATAAGCCACTGACAAATACAAAAGTCACAGTAATCAAAGCCGAAAACACCACTGAATTTGAGGGGCGAGCAGTGAAATTGGACATGGGCTGGCAGCGCGTGGTGGCGAATTTAGATACGCTGGAAATCACAGGTGATCACCTGTCGATATTGCAAAAGACAACGGATATGAAAGCACTCGTTGAACAGATAGAAGATCACTACATACTGCATAGCAAAATGTAAATATTATGTTGTAATTTTATCTTACCTAGTTAAGGATGGGAATAGAATGGATCAGTTACTAGCGCTCGACAAAGAGGATATGAGGACAGGAATAAATAGTTTTGTGCATGATCTGTCCGCTCACAAGCAAAGCGGGTTGGCTTGGGTTAAAGGTCACATAAAAGAGATCAATGAATGGGTAGACAGGGATGGTGTGGCATTGTTACGCGGATTGAACATCGTCAGTACCAATCAGTTTAGCACTATTTTAGAAACCATTTTTCAAGAGCCTTTGGCCCAATATATTTATCGTTCGTCACCGCGAACAGCACTGAGAAACAATATTTACACCACCACAGAATATCATGCTGATCAGGTGATATTACAACACAATGAAAATGCCTATTCTAATTGCTGGCCAATGAGAATGGGGTTTTTCTGCGTGGTGCCAGCTAAAACGGGTGGCAATACGCCTCTTGCGGATAGCCGCGCCGTCTATCGGCAGTTACCTGTTGCACTGCGAGACAAGTTTGAACGGCTCGGGGTGATGTACGTGCGCAATTATGGCGAGATAGACTTGCCTTGGCAGGAAGTATTTCAAACGCAAAATAAAGCTGATGTTGAAGCATATTGCTGGAAGAACGACATTATCTTTGAGTGGAAATCTGACAATCATTTGCAGACACGGCAAATCAGGCCAGCGGTAGTGACGCATCCAAAAACGGGTGAAAAAGTCTGGTTCAATCAGGCGCATTTATTTCATTGTTCAAGCATTGATAATCAGCTACCCGAATCGATGCGCGAGAGTATAGGAATGGACAATTTACCGCGCAATGCTTATTTCGGTGATGGCAGTGACATTGATGCAAGCGACATAGCAACTATCAATGAGGTCTATCAATCGCTGACCTTTGCTTATCAGTGGCAGCGCAATGACATTATGCTGCTCGACAACATGCTGTATACACATGGTCGAGAAGCGTATACAGGCACCAGAAAGGTACTGGTGGGCATGGCAAAAGCGGCGTATGGCTAGGTAACAGGCTATATGCGCGTTTTTCGTGTCGAAAACGGGTTTGTTAGTAGTAAAGAAGTTGGCAAAGTAACTAAACAACGCTAGGGAAACACACAATGAACGGGTTTTATCAGCAACAACTCAAGGTAGTATGCCTATGCTGTATGAGTTTATTACTAACTTCTTGTTTTAAAAACAGTGTGGCGCAAGACAATACAATCACGGCTGAGCAGATTGAAAAGTTCAAAGTCACGGTGAGAGACTACTGCGATAAAATGGTATTTTTTGGCAGTATTTATATCACCTCAGGCGAGGATGTGGTGTATGAGACTAATTGTGGTCCACAAAACATTCAATATGATGTCGCCAATACCTCTGATTCTAAATTCCGTATTGGCTCCAATACCAAGGAGTTTGCTGCCGCTATTTTACTGCGCACGCTTGCTGGTGAGGATCTACACAGCAAAACGATCCGCGACTATTTACCTTGGTATCCAGACAACCAGTGCGCGGATGTTTCGCTGCACAATTTATTGAGCATGTCGTCGGGGATCAATGATTATAGCGCGAACCCGGAGGTGTTTTTAAACTGGGGTTGGCGGCCATATTTATACAATGATGTAACGAATTTAAATGGACCTGAGGGATTTAGCAATCGCTTTTGTACATGCAAAGAGCAAGATAATAAGCCGAGCTTTGAGCCGGGTTCCAAATTTGACTATAGCAATTGTAACTATTACATAATCGGTAATATTCTCGAGCAATTAGCAGCGGGCAAGCAAGGTCAAATCGACTCGAACTTTTATTTTAGAAATATTGTTAAAGAGCAAATATTAGACCCGCTCAATATGCAAGACAGCGGCACATTCAATGCCATTGGTATAGTTGAAAATATGACCACTGGGTATGTCTTTGACCAAAACCAATATTTGCCGCTCACCACGGGACGTCCACCAGAAACAGGTGGTCCTGCACCGTATGAAAATATCTTTAAAAACCCTTACAGCAATCCTCTGGTGCTCTATTCCGCAGGAGATATGTACTCCACAGTGAAAGATATGTCCAAGTGGGATCAAGGCTTGTATGGGGATACGATTTTAAATGAAGCACAAAAAGAAATGGCGTTTGCGCCTTACCAAAATACACAAAGCGAAGATGAGTGTGAATACTTTGGCTACGGTTGGTTTGTGACGTATATCGATCCGAATCAGTACGGCAAAGTGCCAGATTGCCCAGATGATCCAAACAGTACCAATTTGAACAAATATGAAAAGTTTTTACAGTACTCTGGAAGCTACCCATATTCATGGGTGACGAGCTTTTCACGATTGTTAGAGCGTGATCAAGCTGTGATGGCCTTTAGCAATTACAACAAAACCGGTTATGAGTCCGATTGTATTGCAGAAGAGCTTCGCAACATTATTTTTTATAACGATCGACATCGTACTGAGCAGTGCCAAGGTGTATTGGATGGCACGATAAATTAAGTGAAGTAACAAAAATCAGAATAAGGCTGCCTGCGGTAGAGTGTTGGGTGAAGTGTGTCTCTGTGCTTTTGTCGGCCTTAAAGAAGCGAATTTCTGCTTTTTCACGTGAAATTGCAGTGATAAGGGCAAGTAAATGCAAAGTTTAATGATGTTTAAACACTTCGCATGAACTTGGTGGGTTCACAACTGTTTAAATCTACATCATAGAGGATGAATTATGACAGCGACAAAAACAGCAAAGGACGACAAGGCAAATGAAGCAAATGCTTCTGCTACGGAGCCGCAAAGCACTGTAGTTCAGGCAGAAGACCGAGCAGCCGTGGCGCAGATCATTGTCGACAAGTACTCTAAGTGGTCGTTTGGTTCTGGGTTAATCCCAATTCCAGCGGTTGATTTAGTGGCTTTGACGGGCATTCAAATGAAGATGATTGGCGAAATTGCCAATGTGTATGGTCAGTCATACAGTGACAATAAATTGCGTGGCACGGTCAGTGCTGTGATCGGTGGGTCATTTCCGCAAACGCTTGGTGGAGCTGGGTTGAGCAGCTTCTTAAAAGCGGTACCGGTAATTGGCACGCTGAGTGCAATCGCATTTATGCCTGTAGTGTCTGCCGCATCTACACACGCAGTAGGCAGCACTTTCATTCGTCATTTTGAAAATGGTGGCACTTTGATTGACCTTAATCTTGCGAGCATTAAGGGCGATATTGCAGATATTGCAGCAAAATATCGTAAAGATAAGGGTAATGCCAGCACACAACCGAGCAATGCCACTGTGTAATCACAGTGGCTGAACCATAATAAACCAACAGGCTAACTGTTGGTTTATTTATCAACATTGGGCTTTTGAGGAGTACATTATGATAGTGGCATTGTATTTGGTGTTATGTATTTTATCAGGTTATTGGGGACGCAATACATTTGCCGGGCCTGTGGGCTTTTTTCTTATCTCATTGTTTTTGACGCCAATTGTTAGTTTATTGATGTTGCTGCTGACACAGGGCCGCAAGCCAGAGCAGGATGCTGAAGACGACTAGTTTTAAACCAGATTATGTGCGCTTGGCGATAAAACTCGCTTTTAGGCTATCGAGCCGATAACAACAATGATAAGAAAATCAAAATGGTATTATACGATTTAATCAGTCGGAATATAAAAATAAAGAAAAGGACTTTCGTGATGTTGGGCTGTATCTCTGGCCTTGCTAATGCGTTAGTCCTTGCCTTGATAAACAATGTGTCTGAAAACATTTCAGATATCCACAAAGAGAATCATATTCTCTATTATTTGGTGCTGTTTATCCTGACAATTTCAATTTACGGTCTGACCCAGCAAAGGCTGATGACTAAAGCCGCTAAAATGGTTGAAAAAGCCATTGATCGGCTGCGTGTTGAGTTATTTGAATGCGTGCGTCATACCGAACTGTCGACACTAGAAACCATTGGCAAAGAGCGTATTTTTAATACGCTGAGCAAAGAGTTACAGACTATTTCGCAGTCTGCACAATTGTTTGTGATCATCGGACAGTCAATTAGTTTAGTGTTTTTTACCTCCCTTTATATTGCCTGGCATTCCTTTGTGGCGTTTTTGGTGATCTCCATCCTAATTTTAATGGGAGCCAGTATTCACCGATTGCGCGCCAATGAAATTCAACGCAATATGCAGCTGTCTTTTGAAAGTGAAAACATGCTGATCCAGCGCTTGTCTGACTTGCTCGACGGGTTTAAAGAAGTAAAGCTCAGTGTTCCCCGCGCTGATGATTTAGAGCATGAATTTGTGATGGACTCAGCGCGGGCCAAAAAAGCCAAAACGACCACACAAACGTTATTTGCGACCGACTTTGTGTTATCGCAAATAACCTTTTTTGCTGCAACTGGGGCCATGGTATTTATTGTTCCGAGCTTGTCTCATGTGTATACCGATGTGGTGATAAAAGTAACCACTGCATCACTGTTTTTAATTGGTCCAATTACCAGCATTGTTGGTGGGATCCCAATTTACACCACCGCCACCGAAGCTGCGCAAAATGTCCTGACGCTAGAGGAAGACTTAAAACGTGCCAAAGTGGACAATCGTCATCTCGATACAGACCACTTTTCTCATGTTCATGACTTTGAGGAACTCAAACTCGAAGGGACATATTACCAACATGGCCAAAAAGGCGGCGACAGACCGTTTTTTGTTGGGCCGGTTGATTTGACCTTAAAACGTGGCCAAGTCACTTTTATTACTGGCGGTAATGGCAGTGGTAAAACGACTTTTATCCGCATGCTTACGGGACTGTATGAGTTGCAAGGCGGGCAGATCCTCGTTGATGGCCAACCTATCACAGATAATCTTAAAGAGGCGTATCGCAGCTTATTTACCGCAGTGTTTGCCGATTTCCATTTATTCAAACAGCTGTACGGTATTCATCATACCAGCCAAGAGGAAATCGACGATTGGTTGGCATTTTTAGAGATGAACACCAAGGTCAAAGTGGTAGACGGTGCGTTTAGCAGCATTGATCTGTCATCGGGGCAGAGAAAGCGGCTAGCGTTATTAAGTACTATTTTAGAGAATCGCCCAATTTATATTTTCGATGAATGGGCGGCGGATCAAGATCCCATATTTAGGCGGAAATTCTATGAGCAAGTACTGCCTAAGCTCAAAGCTAGAGGCAATACGGTCATCGCCATCACCCATGATGATGCCTATTTCCATCTGGCAGATGTACACCTAAAAATGGTTGAAGGACAGTTAATGGAACACCATGAAGTTGAGGGTAAAGGAGTAACATCATGAACATCATTCTCCCTTCTGATATAACACTGACGATAATCATCAGTGCCATAGTGGCGATAATCCTATCTAATATCTTAATGCGCATACTGAAGCGCTACCAACCTAAACTCAGACGACGGATTTTATCGTGGCGCTTTCGCGCTGGCTTAACTTTGTTAGTCACAATTTTCATTGTGATTGCATTGATCCCGGTTATTTTTATTAAGGTCGACTCGGGTGAAGTTGGGGTGCTATGGAAACGTTTTGCGGGCGGTACTTATTTAGATGCACCGCTACATGAAGGAACGGTATTAGTCTTCCCTTGGGATACGCTGACAATCTATTCCAGCCGTTATCAAACCGCACACACCAATGTATACGCCATCACCAATGAAGGGTTACGTATTACATTGGACATTACGGTACGTTACCGCCCTGAGGTGGACTTTATCCCCTATCTACACAAGTTAGTTGGCCCAGATTATGTGGATGAAATCATTCTTCCGGAAGTTAGTTCTGGGGTACGTATGATAGTGTCTCAATATAATGCAGAGCAGGTATATGGCAATCAACGCAAAGAGGTACAAGAAGAGTTACTAGGACAAGTACTCAATGAACTAGAGCTTAAAGAGAAATCCATGTTGCGCCAGGAGGCACAAATGATGGCGGGCCACCACCTTGTAAATCTGGATGATGTGCTGATAAAACGAGTTGATTTACCTGATAAAGTTCATGGTGCGATTATCTCTAAGGTCAATCAAAACTATATTTTGGAAGAGTACAAAATGCGCGTCGAAGTTGCCAAAAAAGAAGCGCTGCGCAAAGAGGAAGAAGCCAAGGGTATTGCCCTATTTCAAGAGATGGTCAGCGATGGGATCTCTGAGGCATACCTTAAATGGCGTGGTATTGAAGCCACCATTGAGCTGGCCAAATCTAACAATGCCAAGGTAGTGGTCATTGGTAGCGGCAAAGACGGCTTGCCCCTTATTTTGAATACTGAAAGCAGCCTCACCCCGCAAAACAGCAGCTTTAAAGAAACCCATAAACCGGGAGAGCTTGAAGCTAAATTGCAGGAGCAAAGTGATATAGGTAAAAAAGGCGATTACTTAAATAGTGTCGATAAATTTGGCCACAAACTAAAACCTGATTTACGCCAGCCTGATAAAACCCTATCTGATAGGTCGCTGCAAACCGGTGAACCTATGGAATATTTAAAGTAGAGACTAAAGCGCCTCTGGTAAAACAGAGGCGTTTTTATATTGGCTTAGCGAATTGCCTATCGTGTTGCCATAACAAGTCCCCAAATCAAAGTGCACAGAAACAAAAGTGGTTGTGAATATTTAGGAGCGCTTAGGCGGTGATAAGGAAAAGGAACCTAAAACTGAAATGGAGTCATAATGTAAAGAAGAAGTGCTTCTTTGAAGAGTGTAGGAGCTAACACTAAAATATATGTTTAATTGAAAAGGTTTGTTCAGAAGTTATTTCGGATTTAAATGGGAATTTTTCTTTCAGAAAATGGTGGCCCCACCTGGACTCGAACCAGGGACCTACCGATTATGAGTCGGGTGCTCTAACCAACTGAGCTATAGGGCCATTTTTTGTGATTGTGTGAAAACAATCTTATGAAGCGCTGGCAGTATATGAACTTTTTCGTCGCTTGTCACTATCTAAAACTGAAAAATATAACTTATCTTGTTCAATTGATTAATAAAAACGCAAAAAGTCATGATTAGGACGAATCAAAGAAAACAAAAAAGCCGGTAAATACCGGCTTTTTTACTAATACGTCAATTACAGACCTAGTTTCTTCTCTAGATAGTGGATGTTTGTGCCACCATTTTGGAAGTTTTCGTCTGCTAAGATCTTTTTGTGCAACGGTGTATTTGTTTTGATACCGTCAATCACAAGTTCGTTTAACGCATTGCGAGCACGTGCGATTGCAACGTCACGGTTCTCACCATAAGTGATTAATTTACCGATCATTGAATCGTAGTGTGGTGGTACTGTGTAGTCAGCGTAAATGTGGCTGTCCCAACGAATACCTAAACCACCAGCAGGGTGGAAACGCGTGATCTTACCTGGAGACGGGATGAACGACTCTGGGTCTTCAGCGTTGATACGACACTCGATAGCGTGACCTTTGATCACAACATCATCTTGTGTGATTGATAAAGGTTGACCCGCAGCAATTTTCAGCTGCTCTTTGATTAGGTCAACACCTGTAACCATTTCTGTTACTGGGTGCTCTACCTGAATACGAGTATTCATTTCGATGAAGTAGAATTCGCCATTCTCGTATAGGAATTCGAATGTACCAGCACCGCGATAACCGATTTCGATACATGCACGAGTACAACGGTCACCGATGAACTTACGCATTTCTGCTGTGATACCCGGTGCTGGCGCTTCTTCAACTACTTTTTGGTGACGACGCTGCATTGAACAGTCACGCTCACCTAGGTGAATCGCATTGCCTTGACCGTCAGCAAGTACTTGTACTTCGATGTGACGTGGGTTTTCTAGGAATTTCTCCATGTAAACCATGCCATTGCCGAAGAACTGCTGCGCTTCAGTTTGTGTCAGTGCAATTGAGTCTAGTAACTCTTCTTCTGAGCGAACAACACGCATACCACGACCACCGCCGCCGCCTGCTGCTTTGATGATAACAGGGTAACCGATGCGCTTAGCGATTTGCACGTTGCGCTCGTTGTCTTCTGTTAATGGGCCGTCAGAACCTGGTACACAAGGTACGCCAGCTTTACGCATAGCTTCGATTGCAGAAACTTTATCACCCATCAAACGAATAGTGTCGCCCTTTGGACCGATAAAGATAAAGCCACTTTGCTCAACTTGATCAGCAAAGTCAGCGTTTTCTGATAAGAAACCGTATCCTGGGTGGATAGCAACAGCGTCTGTTACTTCTGCCGCAGCGATAATGCGAGGAATATCTAGGTAACTCTCAGCCGCAGCTGGTTTACCGATACAAATTGTTTCGTCTGCAAGTAGAACGTGTTTAAGGTCACGGTCAGCAGTAGAGTGTACTGCAACCGTTTTAATCCCAAGCTCCTTGCAGGCACGCAATACACGAAGTGCAATTTCACCTCGGTTTGCAATGACTACTTTATCTAACATAGTGTTTGCCTTCTTGGGAATTATTCGATGATGAATAGCGGCTGATCAAATTCAACTGGCTCGCCGTTTTCAACTAGGATAGCTTTAACAGTACCGGCCTTGTCAGATTCGATCTGATTCATCATCTTCATCGCTTCTACGATGCAAAGTGTGTCACCAACGTTTACTTTTGTGCCAACTTCAACGTAAGCCGCAGCAGTTGGAGAAGACGCTGAGTAGAAAGTACCAACCATTGGAGACTTAACTTGGTGGCCTGCAGGAGTTGCGGCTTCTGCCGGTGCGTCAGCTGCTGGTGCCGCCGCAGGAGCAGCTACTGGAGCTGCAGCAGGTGCAGGAACAGCGAATTGCTGAGGCTGAGCCATAACAGGAGCACTGCTGTGACGGTTAATACGTACTGACTCTTCACCTTCGGTGATCTCTAGCTCTGCAATACCTGATTCTTCTACTAGTTCGATTAGTTTTTTAATCTTGCGAATATCCATAACTTGGCCCGCCTGTTAGTTAATTTGAGTTATCTTGTTTGCGCAACTGGTCAATCGCTGCCATTAATGCAGCTTGATAGCCAATTGCACCTAATCCACATATGACGCCTTTCGCTACATCCGAGAAGTAGGAGTTATGACGAAATGGCTCACGTGCGTGCACATTTGAAATATGCACTTCATAAAATGGGACGCTGATACTGAGCAAGGCATCGCGTATGGCGATACTCGTGTGTGTGAAAGCTGCTGGATTGATGATAATACAATCCACTTCGCCGTAATGGTCATGGATGGTATTGATCAGCTCTGCTTCACTGTTGCTCTGAAAATGAGTCAGCATCACATTATGTTGTTCTGCGCACTTTATAAGTGACTGCATTATTTCCGCTAAGGTCTGTGTGCCATATTTATCTGGCTCGCGTCGGCCCAACATGTTCAAATTTGGACCATTAAGTACTAAAACCTTAAAATTTGCTGACATAATGCGTGAAATTCCTTTAAATGGGAAATAACGAGACTTTTCGTCTTTTACTTTGTCTAACTTAAGCGCTTGCGCCTTAAATAGCAAATATTTCTCACGTTCGTGAACTATTATAGAGTGTTCGAGGTAAATAGCAGCAAAATACTGGTCTAATCAGAGATAAAGTACAGCCTATTTGACTTAAATATTCAAATAGGCTGTGGGTAAAGGGGAGGATTAGTAATAGTTACGGACTTTTTGTAGGTGCTTGGCAAAGTCTTCCGCACTCATAAAGCCAGTTACACGTAATTCAGGGATCTCTTTTCCGTCTTTGTCGAAGAACAGCATGCTAGGTAAACCAAACACCGTGAAGTACTCCATGATCTCGAAAGTGGTGTCGTTACTCTCAGTAAGATCCAGCTTCAACAGTTCAAAGTGTTGGAACTCTTTTTGTACTTGCGCCTCTGGGAAAGTGTACTTTTCAAACTCTTTACACGCCACACACCAGTCAGCATATAAATCAACGACCGCAATTTGCCCCTGCTGATTTGCTTTAGCGACTTCGCTATGCAGTCCATCAAGTCCTTCTATCAATCTAAACTTTTTCTCTTCGATTGGACCTGATGCAACGCTTATTTGTGTCACAGGCTGTGGGAAAAGGACTGACTTACCCATGAAAAAGGCGCTGACAAACAAGGTCATCGACAGTGCCCATAAAAATGTTTTCCCTTTACCTTGCGATTGTGCGCTTTGCCAATAGTGCAGATAAAGAGCAGTGGCAACGGCAAGGACTGAGGCTAGCATGACGATAATATCGAAATCCAAGATGCGCTCTAACAAAATAAGTGGCACAAACAGCATCAAGAAACCAAATAGGGTCTTAACTTGCTCCATCCAGCCGCCTGCTTTTGGCAGTAATTTACCACCTGAGGTACCAAGTAATAACAGTGGCAAGCCCATACCTAAGCTCAGTGCATACAAGGTTAAGCCGCCAACTAGGAAATCACCACTTTGCGCTACATATAAAAGTGCAGCGGAGAGAGGGGCTGTGGTACAAGGGCTGGCAATAAGGCCTGATAATACACCCATCATAAACACACCGGTGTAATTACCACCTTTTTGCTGGTTGCTGATCTCAGTAAGTTTACTCATCATGCCGCTTGGCAGGCGCAGTTCAAACCAGCCAAACATGGCAAATGCTAAAATCACAAATAAGATACTAAAACTAATAAGTACAGCAGGGTGCTGAATGTAGCCTTGAATATGGCCGCCAAAATAGGCAACCACAAGACCGAGTGCCGCATAGGTTACGGCCATACCTTGTACATAAACAAATGACAGTGAAAACGCCTTTTTGGTCGACAGGTTGCTTTGACCGGCAATGAGGCTCGACAAAATAGGGAACATCGGAAACACGCATGGTGTAAAAGCCAGTAGCACGCCCACTAAGAAAAACGCGCCTAAATTGGTGATAAAGCTTTGCTGGGCAAGTTTTTCACTGAATGATAATTCGCCGTCGTCACTGTTGAATGTTTTTGATTGCGAGCTTGATTTAACTACGTTTGGTTGTTGTTCTGACTCACTCTCGGTGTTGTTGGTTGGAGCACTAGTTGCGCCAGCTAAGGCTGTGAGTGGGATCTCAATGATCTCAGGTGGGTAACAGAGCCCAGCTTCAGCACACCCTTGATAGCGAATTTTTACCACTGCGTTTTGGCCAATATTCGAGAGTTTAGAGACCACAGAGAGCTCATCAAAATATACTTCGGTGCGACCAAAGAATTCATCTTCAATCATTTTACCTTCACGTAACTCAGGTACCTTGATGTCGGCATCTTTAGCAATAAATTCGAGCTTGTGTTTATAAATATAGTAGCCCGGAGCGATATCCCAACCAGTAAAGAGCACAGTGCCTTGCTGGTCAAAATCAAACTGAAACGCCTGATCGACCGGTAAAAATGTTTGCTGTTTTGGTTCAAGTAAACTGTCCAAAACTGTGTTATTGGCCGTAGCCTGAAAGCTGCCAATAAGCAGCAGCGATATAAAGGAGAATAACAGCGTCGTCAGTCGCATTAATTTAGTACCTCTTCCATCCAGTTAAAATATTGCTGCGAGCCTGCTGTGACCTCAATCACCTGGACTTCGGGCACATCGTAAGTGTGCTCAGCTTGTATCGCTGCAATGACTTTACTAACCAGTGCGGATTTTGTTTTGACTAGTAGTTTAACTTCTTCATCTTGTGTGACTTTTCCTTGCCACACGTAGATTGACTCTATTTTAGGCAAGATGTTCACACAAGCGGCTAATTTATTTAAAACTAAATGCGCCGCGATATGGCGGGCATTGTCTTGACTATCACAAGTTGTCATAACCATTCTATAGGGGGTACTCATCGTGTTATTGCCGACAAAATTAGTTGTGCCCATATAGTAACGAATGACAACCGGGATCCCAAGGTGTGCTCGTTGAGTTGCATTAAGATACTCTGAACTTTCAATCTCAGTTTTGTTCTAAAGAGCATTCTTGAGAAAAACCGAGACAGCAGTATAAGCCGCAGTGTAATTGATGCTGACTGTAAGCTTGAAAATAGACCAGACAAGCCATACATCTATTTCAGTTTATTTGGAGAATCTATGTTTAAAGTTCTTTTTTTGTTATTTATCGTTGTTCCTATTGTTGAAATTGCATTGCTGATCCAAGTCAGTGACGTCATTGGTGGGTTTGCTACCATCGCCTTGGTGATCGCCACTGCTATTTTAGGTGCAAAGTTGGTAAAACAGCAGGGACTCGGTGCATATTCTAATGTGCAAAAGCAAATGGCATCCGGTCAGTTGCCAGGACAAGATTTGTTTACAGGGTTGTGTGTCATTATTGCAGGTGTATTTCTAATGACGCCCGGGATCATGACAGATGCAATCGGTTTTATGCTGTTAACACCTGCGATCCGAGGAAAAATCGCGAAATCATTAATAGAGCAAGCGAGTGTGAAAATGCAAAGTTCTGCCCAAGGCAGTATGTTTGGCCAAGGTTTTGGTCAACAGCATTCACATCAAGATACTCAAGCTCCCTTTGAAGAGCAAAAGTTTGACCCATTCGAGCGCAAAGCACCTCAGTCGGAATCTCAATCTGCAAACACCATCGAAGGTGAATATCAGAGAAAAGATTAAAATTTTTTAGTTTTTTCTCTTGGGTTTTAAATATCCACCCCCATCTAGAATTGCAAGTTAAGTTTTAATCCAGAGAGTCGCATTTTAAGCCGCATTTATTGGCAGCGACTCACTCTGAATAGAAAGATTATTTCTGTCATTGTTCAGAAAAGTTAGGAGAACTAAATCTATGAACATTCGTCCTTTACATGATCGCGTTATTGTTAAGCGTCTAGAAGAAGAAACTAAATCTGCTGGCGGTATCGTATTGACTGGCTCAGCAGCTGAAAAATCAACTCGTGGTGAAGTTGTTGCTGTAGGTAACGGCCGCGTTTTGGACAGTGGTGAAGTAAGAGCACTAGAAGTAAAAGCAGGTGACACAGTGCTTTTCGGCTCATATGTTGAGAAGACTGAAAAGATCGAAGGTCAAGAGTATCTGATCATGCGTGAAGACAATATCCTAGGTATTGTTGGCTAAGCATTAGCTTGTAAAAAACAAAGTAGCTTTTAACGAAAAGAATTTAGAGGAATAAAAACATGGCAGCAAAAGAAGTTCGTTTTGCAGGTGACGCTCGCACTAAAATGCTGAAGGGCGTAAATGTATTGGCTGACGCAGTAAAAGTAACACTGGGTCCTAAAGGTCGTAACGTTGTACTAGACAAGTCATTCGGCGCACCAACTATCACTAAAGATGGTGTATCTGTAGCGAAAGAGATCGAACTTGAAGACAAGTTTGAGAACATGGGCGCACAGATGGTTAAAGAAGTTGCGTCAAAAGCAAATGATGCTGCGGGTGACGGTACAACTACAGCGACAGTACTAGCACAAGCAATCGTAAACGAAGGCCTTAAGTCTGTTGCTGCAGGCATGAACCCTATGGACCTTAAGCGTGGTATCGACAAAGCAGTTGTTGCTGCAGTTGAAGAACTAAAAGCGCTTTCTGCTCCGTGTGCAGATACAAAAGCAATTGCACAGGTAGGTACTATCTCTGCAAACTCTGATAAAGAAATTGGTGACATCATTGCTGAGGCAATGGAAAAAGTAGGTCGTGAGTCAGGTGTTATCACGGTTGAAGAAGGCCAATCTCTAGAGAATGAACTAGATGTTGTTGAAGGTATGCAGTTTGACCGCGGTTACCTATCACCTTATTTCATCAACAACGCTGAAAAAGGCCAAGTTGAACTAGATAACCCACACATTCTACTAGTAGACAAAAAAGTATCTAACATCCGTGAACTACTTCCTACACTAGAAGGCGTTGCTAAGACAAGTAAGCCACTACTTATCATCGCTGAAGACCTTGAAGGTGAAGCACTGGCAACGCTAGTTGTGAACAACATGCGTGGTATCGTGAAAGTAGCTGCTGTTAAAGCACCAGGTTTCGGCGACCGTCGTAAGGCAATGTTACAAGATATCGCTATCCTAACTGGTGGTACTGTGATTTCTGAAGAAATCGGTCTAGAACTTGAGAAAGCAACACTAGAAGACCTTGGTACTGCTAAGCGCGTTGTTATCACTAAAGACGACACGACAATCATTGATGGTGTTGGTGAGCAAGCAGCTATTGACGGCCGCGTATCACAGATTAAAGCACAAATCGAAGAAGCAACTTCAGATTACGACAAAGAAAAACTACAAGAGCGCATGGCAAAACTTGCTGGCGGTGTTGCAGTAATTAAGGTTGGCGCAGCTACTGAAGTTGAAATGAAAGAGAAGAAAGACCGCGTTGAAGATGCACTACACGCAACTCGCGCTGCGGTTGAAGAAGGTGTTGTACCTGGTGGTGGTGTTGCACTAGTACGTGTTGCTAGCAAGATCGCAGGTCTTGAAGGTGAAAACGAAGACCAAAACCACGGTGTTAAAGTTGCACTACGTGCGATGGAAGCGCCTCTACGTCAAATCGTTTCAAACGCTGGTGACGAAGCATCTGTTGTTGTTAACTCAGTAAAAGCTGGCGAAGGTAACTATGGTTACAACGCCGCAAACGGTCAGTACGACGACATGATTGAAATGGGTATCCTTGATCCAACTAAAGTAACGCGTTCTGCACTTCAGTTCGCAGCATCAGTAGCGGGTCTCATGATCACAACTGAAGCTATGGTTGCAGAAATCCCTAAAGATGAGCCAGCTGCTGCACCTGATATGGGTGGTATGGGCGGTATGGGCGGTATGGGCGGCATGATGTAATCAGCCCCCTATGATTCCATAGGAACTCATAATGTTTCAAAAACCCCGTAAAGCATTGTTTTACGGGGTTTTTCTTTTTGTTTAGCTGTTCAGCTTGTTTCACAATAGTTCATGAAGTTTCAATTTTTCGGGGGTATAAAGTGGGGGGCACCATTTGCTAAGTGATGCTTTTTAGTATTAAATGAGGTGTATACCCCACAATTGATACCCCTAAAAGGAGTGGATTATGAGTTTAACGGCGTTAGAAGTGAAAAGTATCACTTGTCCAGAAGGCAAAAAGCAAATCAAGAAATTTGATGGTAATGGTTTGTTTTTGCTAGTAAAAAGTAATGGTTCAAAATTATGGAGGATGCGCTTTAAGCTATCAGGAAAGCACAAAGAGCTGGCTTTAGGTCAGTACCCCACGATACCCCTCGTTGAAGCAAGAAAGCTGGCAGAGGAAGCAAGGGTTTCTCTGATTCAGGGGATCAACCCAATAGACGAAAGAAGAGAGCGTAAGCGAAGTCACGCTGCAATTGATAGACAATTTCATGCCGTAGCTATGAATTGGTGGGAGCAACAAAAAGACTCTTGGTCAGCTGATCATCAAGCTCGCGTAAAACGCTTTATTACCAATGATTGTAAATCTCTGAGCAAACTACTTGTTGAGAAAATTGATACAGGCCATATAACCGAAGTTATGTTGTCTATAGAGGCATCAGGGAGCCCTAAAAAAGCCCCTGTGATACTTTCAATCATTAATCGCATCTTTGGCTATGCCCTGGCTCACAGGTTGACCAGACATAATCCAGCACAAGGCTTACCACTTAAAGACATTATTAAACCACTACCAAAAGTACGCTCACACTCTGCCATCATTAAAGCGAGTGAACTAGGGAAGCTCATTTGTGACATTGATACCAGCCCCACAGGGAGCTTTTGCACCGTTGAAGCCTTGAAGCTTATTCCAAGATTATTTCTCAGACCGAATGAAATACGTAATTTGAAGTGGGAGTACGTTGATTTTGATGACAAGCTCATTCGCATCCCAGCCGCAGAAATGAAAAAGGATCGTGATCACCTCGTTCCACTCTCAAAGCAGGTTATCAAGCAGCTGAGATATATACTGGGCGTGACCAGCTACTCTGTCTATGTTTTCCCGAGCCAAAGGGATAGTAGTAAACCCATGAGTAAGAATGTCATGACAAACCGCTTGAGAGACTTAGGGTATGCTGCTGATGTAATGTCTGCTCATGGTTTTAGAAGTACTGCTTCAACCATATTACATGAGCAAGGTTGGAATCATGACGCAATAGAAGCTCAACTCGCTCACTTAACTGGAACGAGTACGTCAAGAGCATATAACAGGTCTATGTACTTGCCTGAACGCAAGAAAATGATGCAAGAATGGAGTGACTATTTAGAACAAATTTCAAGTAAATAGCTATATGTTATTAAACCATAAGTTGTTGATTTTTAAGTCTTAGTGAGGTCTTTTGTTTTCAAAAACCTCAGCATAATGCTAACCCTTTACAAAATTAAAAAAAGTTGCATAAATTAATGTTGAGTTAATAGGTGCTGAGTATAATTGCTTCGCCTAAGACGTCGGGCAATTATATATTTACTAACTTTTTTTGATGAAAAAAGAAACATTTCTTACGTCCATTTCAATCGACGTGTATCAACCGAATAACAGTGGAAAAGCTTGAGAACGTTCGAAAGTATTTTATGACTTACTGAATTTGAATATGAAACAGATCCAATGAATTATCAAGATGGTTCGTTTGTGTGCCGAAGATGGAGGATCTTTACGTATGATATAGTAAAGTTGAAAACAATTTTCCTCCTTTACACTCATTGCATTGATGAAACGGCTGTACACAAGCGACACAATGAAAACGCATTTAGATTTTAATAAAAACAGCATGATACGATTTGTTTGAATGATGAATAATTGGTTTTTTCAACGCACGTTGCGTAAGAAAGTAAAAGTTTCTCACAGGCAAAGGCATATCTATATTTCATGAAAAACATGAAGCTGAAAAAGTGAACTCATGAAGCAGTTCATTTACTCGGAAGTCTGTTCAGCCACCCCCGAAAATGCCATCGTACTTATTGATCCGCATTGAGATATGTCGAAAGAAATAGCGAGATTCAAGGAATTTTCGGACGAAAAAATGGCGGACAGATTGGTGTATATCGATCCGTCACTCAGTACGAGTGCCTACCCATCAATTAATCCATTTTCTTTTGTCGATACTCACGAAGACAGTATGAACCTCATGGCACAAGAGATCATCAAAATACTCAACGTGTTGCTCAAATGAACGACGACAACCAGCCAAATGAATGCGATTTTATATCCATGTGTTTCAACTCTACTCAGGCGAAAAGACAGCTCGCTGATAGATCTGAAACGATTTATGAATGATGATGAAAACTCGGATCTTATTGAAGACTGATTGAAGCTAGAAAACCCGATTCATCGTTGATTCTTTATTAAAAAATTCAAAAGTAAATCATTGGGAATAAGCAAACATGCTATAGAAATGAGACTGCAAGTCTTACTAAATGACCCTATATTGCAGCGATTACTCACCTGAGCTCATTCGATAGATCTAGAAAGCTTGATACAACAGAGAAAAATCATCATCTTTAGACTGCCACTATGAGAGCTGGGTAGTGACAGTGTTGAAGCCTACTGACGCTTTATCGTCGCACTGCTGCGTGTGATAGCACTCAAAAGAGCTAAAACACTCAGAGCGAAAAGAGTTCCAACCTTTTTGTTTATAGACGAGTTTCATAATTTCATCTCTTCTGACCTTGAAAAAGCGTTAACCCAGTTGCGTAAATACAAGCTGTACCTTGTCCTGGCCAGCCAATACATCTGACAATGCTGAGACAAGTACTTGCAAAAAGCACTGTTGTCAGTATGAGTGATTATTGCCTGACAGAACGAACGAAAAAGCCGAAAGGCCATTGAAGACGAAACCGCCATTGTTTCGGGCGAAATAGAAAACTTGAAACATTGAGAATTTTGGGTACAGTCATCAATGGTACGACCATTTAAAATTAGGGTGCCAAGCTTTCTTTTAAATAACGCTCATTCCATGCCGTATACTCTATGGAAACAGATACGTAAGATTCAACTATCTAAATATTACTTTGAGAGAATAGTGAATTTCGAGCCAAACAGGCTCACAAAACACATCGACCTTTCGGGATTATCTCCTAAATATTAGAGCCTTGAAATTAACAATCGCACAGAGCTATGTGCTAGAAGCACTAGCGACATTTCAATACCTTACATCGCAGCAACTCAGTTCTATCTTACCGAATGTAAGCGTCTCAACGGTGAACCGTTACTTACGATCTTTAAGGGGATCAGACAGGCCTTTGGTGAGGGTTCTAGAGTTCGGATTTGTACCATGAAAATGACCCCTTGCCCCTGTGTATTGTCTGACAGAAAGAGGAGCAAAGTGACTGGCTAAGCAGTGAAGGTATTCATTAGAAAGTATTAGAAGACCGCTGGGGAGAAATTGTTTCTTCACGGCTGATTACTATCACCGAGTCGCGACCATTGATTTCAAAATATCGTTTTTTAAGTGGATACGTAGGCAGTGATATACATTGAACTTCTTTCATTGCTACTTCGAGCGAGAGTGAAGTAATAACACGCTCAGTGGAGCTACTTCCAAGTCAAAAGCTTTGCTCAAGGCCTGAGATCTGCAAATAATCCCTGATGCCATTATTGGCTATCAAACACCACAGTGAGGCAAGCTCACACTCTTTGAACAACACATGGGTAGAGATGCCAAAAGAGCGCTCAAGCAAATACAGTGGCACTGTTTCTTTCTATCTCTGTGAGTGGTGAATAAGAAATACGGTTCACACAAAAATAGCTGTATTTACTATGTGTTTGAGCACAAGTCATGTATGGAAGCGGTGGTTCGCAGGCTGGAGCAAGTGAGTTGATTTGCTAAGTTTCGACCGTATTTTCGTTTTAAGACAATGCAAGAGAGCTTAAGTGTCCTGGTTGGCTTGTAGTTCTTTATCTACCAATTCGACCAGTTCTGCGGGTGTGCATTCTAGTACTCTTGCAAGATCAAATACCGTAGCGAGAGTCGGTTGGAAGGCCCCTTGTTCGAGTTTGGAAATATGAGCTCGGTCAATGTCTGCCTCAAGTGCTAAATGCTCTTGAGACATCTTCTTCTTACCATGCTTTCGAACATTTCTCAGCACTCGGCCAAAGGCAATTTTTATATCCAACGCTGATTCCAATCAATGCTCTAAAAGTATTGGAATGTTCAAATTTTGTGGTGTAAATTACCACGGGGTATACCCCTCAAAATTGAATAAGGAAGGATATTATGAATAAACTCGCTCATTTACTGGCAGCTCTCTTTGTATACTTCATTTCAACTTTTGCCCTCTCCGCTGAGCAAAAGTCAGTCTATGGTATTGATTACCATAAAATCACGTATCCGCAGATCATTGCTGATTTTATGTATGGTATAGAGCCAAAGCTGATCCAGTACTACGACACTTTGAATCTGACCGAAGAGCAAAAGGTTCAGTCACTTAAGGGGATTGCTGGAAGTTTGACGCTGAATCATATGTTTAAGACCTTGGTAAGTGATATTGCTGCAACAGATCCAGAAGCTACGTTTGTTTTTACGAAGTTGCCGAAGGACGATTACTCAAACCTACATTTGCTCGCAGAGTATTTTCGACAAAAGAAAGAATACAAAGATAAAACAGGGGTTGAGCTAACGGAAGAAGAAGCCGAAAGTACCCGAAAGTTATATAAAGCTTTGTTTGGTAAAGATTATAATCATTAACTATCAATCATATGGAAAAATTGGAGGAACAGTTTTCACCGGCTGACATGCAACAACAAGAGCTCATGAAATCGCTTTCGTGAAAACTTGATGAACAACTGTGAACAGGTGACGTAAGAGAATTTGGGGACAAATATTTGCAGTCATTTGATGCAAATATTCAAGCCTGAAATGAGCCTTCAAAAGAACTAGTACAATATCAGCTTCGTATCGAATGACTGAAAAACCTGGCAACATACAGCACATGTAATTGATATGAGGCTTTTATTGAGTTGCTAAAGAATCAAGAAATATCGGCCATTGACTCATTGATGGCATCAATGAGTCATAGTAGGGAATCAATACAGTATATAGAACAGAACGGATTCCCTACTAATAAAACATCTATTGATATCTTCAACGAGAAATTTTGAACCAAATTATCAGTATTGATTGAAGCTGATAAACAAGTGTTCAACTCATATGAAGCGTGTTCAGAAAGGCTCATAGGCCTTTATGGTCAACTTGATCATAGTGAGCTTGCAGGCTCTAAAATATTAGTGTTGCTGAGTAGGCTCAAAGATGGCGATACCGAAGCGTACACGCATATTAAAGAGCTATTACTTAATGATCCTAATGAGCTGAAAAAGCTCTTACTATCAGCCAAAAAAGCGGACTCAAAGAATCCCCAATCCCACATATATAGAGAAATTACGCTCACGTTAATTGATATTGATCCCAGCTTTGGAGATAAAATTAGAGCGTTTGAGGACAAGTACTCATCAAATAAATCGTTAGAAACCAGTTACCTTTTATCGCTTTCTGGTAGCAATATCGAAAGGGTGTGAGATTCGCTGATATCGCGCGGTGACGCAAACGAAATCATAGCGATAGATATGTGAGTGAACCCACCTCTCAGGGAGATATCACTGGATGGTGATTACGCCATTGAATCAAATTTTCCACTTGCTAATTTGCTCAAGCCTGAGCAGGAATACCAAAAGGTTTATAAAGACACCATGCCCAAAATAAGAGCCGCAGGTTTTTTAAGGACTCAGGCAATTCAGGAGCACATTGAAGACCTTATGCAACATAGTTCAGGAGTGTCTGAAATAAAGTCTGCATTGAGCAGGTGTTATCAAATAGATGTTTCTTTTATTAAGAGCATGGATGATCTTACACCAAGTAATCTTGCTAGTTTCATGCAATGATTTCAAAACACACTCGATGCTGCGATGGAAAAGTACAAAGCCTGACTTGATGTAGCGATCCAAGCTAATCGTGAAAAAGTAAAAGAGCAGGACAAGCGAAAAAGGGAAATACTCCAGTTTGTTCATTGAATTGGTTTTGATCTCATAGATCAGTATTTTACTGACTCACTTATCCAAGAAATCAAAAGCAACTCGTTTGACGTTCATGGCTTGCACCTAGATCCGAATCGTCTTGATATCGCCAATGGTATGTTTGGTGAAAGCCCGAGTGAAGCCGGTGGTACAAGATGGAAGAAAAACCTCATCGCATTCTACAACAAAATGATAACTTGAAGCCCTGATGAGCCTCTATCGGTTACCACGCATATTTCAATGTGATGAAAAGTAGAGGACAGAACTCAGATGCAGCATTTGCTCAAGAGCTACGGATTGCTCACTGAAAGTGGGGGGTTTAATAAGGAAAAAGCGAGGGGGAATTTGGGTAAACGCAATCAATAGTGGACTTACAGTTACGGTCAAGTTAGTAAAATAATTCTAGCCTCCGCACAGTATCTGTTACACTAATTTTTCATCCAAGAAGCTTAGTATTAAACATTTTGTAAATTTAGATACCTATGACAGTACAATCCAACAACGCCATCGACTTTCAACTCCACACATTGGGCTGGAAAGCATTTCAAGATCTTTCAGTTACGATAATGACAGATATTTTTGGCCACGACGTACAGTCTTTTTACGATTCACAAGATGGTGGCAGAGATGGTGCGTATCAAGGTGTTTGGATAGATAACACGAACAAATCTAAATCAGGTTCATTTACTGTTCAATGTAAGTTCACTTCTAACTATAAAGCTGGAATAAAAGTTTCTGATTTAAGAGATGATATAGAAAAAGCAAAAAGGTTGGCAGCAAAAGGCTTTGCCACGCATTATGTATTGTTCACAAATGCTCAGCTAACGGGAAATCAAGATGAGTCGTTGCGTGCAGTTTTTGAAAGTATTGATGGAATCGAGTCCTTTACCGCATATGGAAAGGAACGAATTTCTCAAATTATAATTGAGTCACCAAGGTTAAGAATGCTCGTGCCAAGAGTTTATGGGCTAGGCGATTTAAGTCAAATTCTCGACGAACGAGCAGGAGAGCAGGCAAGAGCAATATTGAACTCATTGGGTGATGATATCTCAAAGTTTGTATTAACCGACGCCTTTAATAGAAGCGCTAAAGCTTTAGTTGAGCATGGTTTTGTTTTGTTGTTAGGTGAACCCGCATGTGGAAAATCAACCATTGCAGCATCTTTGGCGTTAGGCGCACTAGATGAATGGGGATGTAATACTTTTAAAATATGTTCAAGTGATGAGTTTTTACGTCATTGGAATCCAAATGAGCCAAGAAGACTGTTTTGGATAGATGATGCTTTTGGCGCTACACAAGTTGATTGGAGCGCTACATTTGCGTGGGCAAGAACTTTTCCGCATATAAGTACTGCTATTAAAAACGGTGCGAAAGTTATATTTACATCACGAGATTACATCTATCAAAGTGCAAAAGGTGATTTGAAAGAAAGCTCTTTGCCTGTGATGAAAGCTTCTCAGGTCGTCATTAATGTTCAAGATATATCTCAACATGAAAGAGAGCAGATATTATACAACCACATTAAGTTGGGAAATCAGCCACAAAGTTTTAAAAAAGAAGTTAAGCCCTTTCTAAAAGATATCGCAAACAATAAGAAATTTACTCCTGAAATTGCAAGGAGACTTGGTGATAAATTTTTCACAAAAGATCTCATAATTAGACAATCAACATTGGTCAACTTCGTTGAAAATCCCGTTGAGTTTCTTATAGATGTTATATCAACTCTAGACAAAAAAAATATCTCAGCCCTTGCTGCTATTTTTATGAGGGCAGGTGCTTTGCCAAGCCCGATGAAATTAGCTGAAAGTGAACTGAATGCACTAAAGCTACTTGGAGGAACACTGGATGGAGTTATATCGGCTCTTAAGTTTCTCAAAGGTAGTTTAACGTCATTAAGTTTTGAAGAAGGGCAATATATTTGGAGATATAAACACCCAACAATTAGAGATGCTTTTGCTCAATATGTAGCAAATGATGTTGAACTACTTGAAATATACTTAGGTGGAGCACCTTTAGAGATGCTATTTCAAGAAGTGGCATGTGTAGGTGTAGAAATGGATGGAGTAAAAGTCATAGTTCCTGAGTCACACTATCAACTTCTTATATGTCGCATGAAACCCTTCGATAGTAATAATTGGCGTAACAAAAGATCACTTAGTCGTTTCTTAACGAAAAGGTGCAGTCATAGATTTCTATCTGTTTATTTGGAAAAGAACTCGGACTTTCTTGAAAGTTTAAAAATTTATCGTTCAATTTTGTCAGATCCTGATTTGGAAATAATTGCTAAACTCTTTGAAGCTGGTCTACTTCCTGAGGAAAAAAGAGTATCTGTCGTTCAGTCTTTACATGAACTAGCAATAAAAGAGTATGACACGCAATTTGCAAAAGGTGAGTTTAAGTGCCTACTAACTAAGGCTGAGTTTTCATTAATTCAAAAGGCTGTTAAAGATAAAGTAATAAGTAATATAGAGTGCATTATCGATAATTTGTCTTCTGATTATGATGAAGAGTCTGATCCTGAAGACCATTTTTCAGACCTGTGCTACTCAATTAGAGATTATGAAGATATTTTTGTCGAAGATGATGAGATTTGTACACAGTTAGCTACAGCTAAAGATTGGATACAGGAAGAAATAAAAGAACTATCCAAAAAGTGGGCTTATGACCCGAATGATACATACGAACGAGAGCATCACTCAGTTTCAAGTCATAGTACTGAGCGATCAATATTTGACGATGTTGATAGTTAGCTTTTGAATTAATTTATATTTTATAGTTACTTAAGGAGCAAGTTTATGACAGTTATTAAGAGAGTCAACATACCAGAGTTTGGTAGCTATAAGGATTTTGTTTGGAATGATTCAATCAAAAATAGTAAAGGCGAAGTTGTTGATTTTCGTCAGTTGAATATTTTATATGGTCGTAATTATTCGGGAAAAACAACTTTATCTCGTATTTTTAGGATGCTTGAAACAGGAGAGTGTCCTGACGGCTTTTTCCCATGTGACTTTTCAATAACTACAGATAAGGGAATTATCACTTCTGAAAATATATCAAATTGTGATGTTGATATTCGTGTGTATAACAGTGACTTTGTAGGCCAAAACCTATCATTCCTGAGGGATCATAATGGAAATATTAATCCATTTGCTGTCGTTGGTGAAAAGAATACTGAAATTGAGAAACAAATACAGGATTTAACTGCTGAATTAGGGAGTGTTGAGAGTAAGTCAGGCCTTTACTATCTAGAGGATAGTAAGTTACTCGCGGTACAAAAAACTAAAAAAGAGCATGATAGTAAAGCTGGTGCTTTAGAGGCTAAAATCAAAACTAAGGCGAATGACAAAAAGGTAGGTATCAAGTACAAATTTAATCAACCGACCTATAACGTCACCCGTCTCAATGCAGATATTACTCGAGTACTAAGTGATAAATACCAAGAACTTAGTGAAGAGGATTTTAAAAGATATGAAGAGTTATTACGTGATAAGGAGCTACCAGAAATAACAACGGTAGTTAGCTTACCATCAGATTTTTCACTATTGTATAGCTCTTCAAAAGCATTAATTGAGAAAAATATTGCACCGTCAAAACCTATACAAAAGCTGTTAGAAAATAGTTTGCTACAAGAGTGGGTTAAAAATGGTCAAAAATTTCACAAAAGTACCAAGCATTGCGAGTTTTGTGGAAATCCATTGCCAGATGATCTACTAGCACGCTTAGATGCTCACTTTGATCAAGAGTCAGAAGCATTAGAAACAAAAATCAAAGGAAAAATCCAAGATTTAGAGCTGGATATTGAGTCACTTCAAGATGATTTAAGCTTAAGTTCAAATGAGTTTTATTCAGAATACAAAGATGCCTTTGAGGAAAAAAGAGCTGATTATAAAAATAAAATATCACAATACAAAAACAATATACAAATTATAATTTCTTTATTGCAAGGGAAGCTATCTGATATATTTTCTATAAAGAAAATGATACCAATAGCAGATATAACCCAAGGGCTCCAACTTTTGGAAGTTGAAATAAACAGCCTAATCAAATCAAACAATGCAAAGACATTGACTCTGAAAAATGATCAGCAAATAGCAAGTCAATCACTTCTGTTACACGATGTTTTTAATTTTTTGACTGAAATACAATATATAGATGCAGTTAAAGAAATAGATAAATGTAAGAAGTCACATACTACCTTGAATTCAGAATATGCCATAATTTCAGGTCAAATTTCAGCAAAAAAACAAGCGATCGCAGAATTACAAACACAAATGAAGGATGAAAGAAAAGGAGCAGAAAAGGTAAATGAATATCTAAATAATTTCTTTGGTCATAATAGCTTGATCCTTGAAGCCACAGAGGTTGAAGGTGGTAAAGCATATAAATTTGAAATCAAAAGAGGTGAAAGATTAGCTAAAAATCTAAGTGAAGGGGAATGTAGCCTTGTTGCATTCTGCTATTTTTTAGCAAAATTAGAAGACACAGAGTCGAAAGACAAAAAATTAATTATTTATATCGATGATCCCATTTCAAGCTTAGATAGCAATCATATCTTTTTTGTTTATAGTCTAATTGAAGGTTTAATAGCGAAACCTATAGGAGAAGATGCAGGTAATAATAAATTATATAGTTATGAACAATTATTTGTTTCGACTCATAATTTAGATTTCTTAAAGTATTTAAAAAGAATTTCGAAGCCTAAAAAACAGTTTGAGCAATTTTTGATCTCCCAAAAGTTAGATAAAAGCTCTATTGAGTTGATGCCTCAATATTTGAAAAACTATGTAACTGAATTTAATTACCTTTTTGGTGAGATTTATATATGTTCTCAAGAAGGGAATCAGGCTACTCATCACAATAGCTTTTATAATTTCGGTAATAACATGAGGAAGTTTTTAGAGGCATTCTTATTCTTTAAATATCCATTCTCACAAAATGAATCAAATGACCACAACGTAAGAGTGGAAAAGTTCTTTAACGACAGTCCTGTAGATGAGCCTTTAGTTCAGAGAGTTATAAATGAGTTTTCTCACCTCGCGGGCCAGTTTGACCGAAGTGCTGAACCATTGGACTATGCTGAGATTACAAAGCTAGCTCAATTCGTTCTTAAAAAGATCGAATTAAATGATAAAGATCAGTTTGATCATTTGGTTGAAAGTGTGACGTCAGTATAAAAATCATAAAGTCTAGTAATTATATCGGTTGACCCTGCGAGTCAATAACCGATTTTCCTACGTGCCTTGTAAAATAACGGTTCTTTGACACCTTGCGTCATACCGATGTTTCATAATCACTTTATTAATTAATTTCTTGAATTATGAGAAATACGGTGAGTGAACTACAAGGTTACTTTTGTCCATTTGGATCTTTAGATATTCGTGCGATTTGTAAAATTGGTGACGATCTTGATATGCATGAGGGTGAGCTGTTCGAAATCATAGATGATTTTCGTGAAAGCATTGGCTCTGAAAGTTGGGATAATATTGATCCGGTGTACTGCGTGCTTGACTATGTGTTGCAAGAAGCCAGAAACAGAGTGTCAGAAATAACTGGCTATGACTTTATCAATGATTTTTCAGGAGCATGAACAGAAATATATGTGCATGGTAACTTCATGTGCAGTAGCTTTGATTACTCTGAGGCTGCAATTGAAGAGCTTGTTAGCAATACTTCATGACATACTTCTGAGTTAATGGACGATAAATTTTGCAAATATCTTTTCGATGAACTGGATATTTCAGGGGCGTAGCCCCTGGTGTTCTATGATCTATTTTACACCTTTTTTAAGTAACCCATCATATGCAAATAACAGAGTTATTCAATTGATTTAAAAAGTACTTTCTCGTGGCGAGATGAAATAAGGCTAAAAGCTATATGAGCGTGTTGAGCACCATCAATCTACTTGTTTCATACAAAGGGGCGGAATCTCTCTGATACTATAACAGAGACGTATTGGAAGACTTCCTGACAGAGACAAGTAAGTTGAGATGCTGGACTTCCAAAACATACAGAAATCATTGGCAAAATCTAAAGTCTTTTTTTGTTCGGTGTGAAATCGTGGGCTACGTTAAAACAAACCCCGTACTCAGTGTGCCAAAACCTAAACTCGATAAACCTTTGCCCAGGTTTGTTTCAGAAGCAGACATCAAAACGATCATCTACGAAACCGAGTATTACCCATGGAGATATTCACTGGAAAGGTCACGCAACAGCGCGATAATTTTCACTCTATTGCTTTCGTGAATGAGACTCCAGGAAATGTTGAACCTTACCATATGAGACGTCGACTTTTGAGAGAAGGAAATCCTCATCAGGAAAGGGAAATGAAATAAGGACCGAATCGTTCCTATCAACCAAAAGTTGCTTCCTCGACTCAAACAGTACCATGAGCACAGGAGTAGAAAGCTGAAGCCCTCTCAATGGTTCTTTACAAGCGTGAGATCTGGTAAACAACTCACTCAGAAGAACATAGCGACCATTTGTCAAAAAATCAGGTGTGCGGCATGAGTGTATTTTTCTCCGCACATGCTGAGACACACATTTGCTCGTATGGCAATTGATGCAAAGGTGAACTTGTTTGCAATTAAAGAGGTCATGTGACATGCAGACATTAGCACCACTCAGAGGTATTTATCGATTTCAAAAGAGACACTGAAAAGACAAATTTCTGATGTGAACTTTTTTATTTGACATTAAAAGAATTATCAATAAGATGCTTTGGCCTTATGGTTGTTGGATGAAAATTCAATAATTACAAATTTTACTAAAATTTGCGTAAATTAAGTTGTGAGGTGAAGAGTAAGCAGTAGCTTATTATTCCCTTATCTAAGCCAAAGAACATCTAAGCTATAAGAGCTTAAATGCTCTTATAGTTCTGTCGCGGAGTGGAGAAGTGGTATCTCGTCGGGCTCATAATTAAAACCCTGCCGAAACCATTTTTATCAGCAGCGATAGAATTAGCTATTTCTAGCTTAAAAGTACGTGAAAATTAATTGAAATTTGTATCCGATGACAAAAAGGTAACACCTGAAAGTCATCGTTTTTTTACGTTTTAATTTATTTTTTATGTTTCAAATTGAAGAATTACATAACAAGTTTTGCAGGTACTGAGAAATATTTAATTGATATTCACCAAGAACGGTTCAAGCGTTCAAACACAATTTTGTACTGGTCAGAAAATACAAATCAATTGAAAGAATTCATGAGCTGGACAAAGCATATATCGAATCCTTTATCATTCACGCAAAGATTGACAGAGAGTGGTCTCCTAAAACCATAAAAAACAGCCTCTGTTATCTCAGCTTGTTTTTGAAACGGTGTGTGAATGAAGGCTATATTGATGAAAATCCGACTCAGAAAATTGCTCGCCCGAAAGTTCCCAGGAAAGAGCTAAGAGGCCTATCAGCAGAAGAGGCTACCAGCCTCATTGAATACGCTAAAAATTTGCCAACATCATATTCTTATTACAGAGATAGGTGAGTCGCTATTATTGCAGTCTTTCTCTATACCTGAATTCGTTTCAGTGAGCTGATAAACATCAAAGTCTCAGATATGGATATTGAACATCGAGTGCTGCACATCAAAAACTGAAAATGAAGTAAGGATAGGCTCATCCCTATGCC
Source organism: Pseudoalteromonas sp. Of7M-16 (assembly GCF_022347805.1). Taxonomy (NCBI): domain Bacteria; kingdom Pseudomonadati; phylum Pseudomonadota; class Gammaproteobacteria; order Alteromonadales; family Pseudoalteromonadaceae; genus Pseudoalteromonas; species Pseudoalteromonas sp. Of7M-16. The sequence continues at coordinate 76,003 of NZ_JAKRFY010000012.1, forward strand.
TTGAGCTTTAGTTGATATCTTAAAAGGCTACATAGCTCAGCGAAATAGACTGAAGAAAAAGTGCATCTACTTTTTTACTTCGAGTAAATATGACACTCAGTTGAGCTATGACGTACTCAGACGTTACATTTCCACACTCAGAGAATATAGCGGTATATATTTTTACGCCCACAAGCTTCGTCGTACCTTTGCTACGTTGATGCTTGAGGGAGGTTGTGACTTGTACGCATTGGCTAAAATGATGTGACACAGTGATATAAGTACGACAGAAAGATACTTAAGTGCAACCGTCTATCACTTACAAAGGCAAGTGAATAAGCATCCGCTGAATTTCTAGGGAGTATTTTGTCAGGTGACTTACATTTGAGGCAGACATCAACTTCATTTAGTTTTTTTGGAAATGGAGAGGGTTTCTACCTTGAAAATAAAAGGTAAGACTACATATATATTTGGAGCATGATGTACATGGTATTTTTAACGCAGCAAGGAGAATGAGAATGACGATTTCTGTAGAGTGCCCAAATCAGGACTGTAGTACTCCCTATTCAGTTGGTACAGAGGACTTTGAGAGCGAATCTGAAAGTTCTGGGAGCCATACCACTCAATATCTATACAGAGGTACAGCGGTTTGTCCTGATTGTGAGAGAGAAGTAGACGTAGAGGTTATTTCAGACATTTTAGACGACACTGGTGAAGTTTTATCACAGGACGTTAGTGTTTCTTAATTTTTTATAGCTTCCATGGCTATTACTCAATCGACAAATAGCATGGAAGCTAAAACATAAATATACGGGGCCGTCAGTCTATGAGTTTATCTTGCCCACAATAAATCCTACTTAATAGTGTTGATATAAGGGGGGTTGCAAAGTTGCTACCCCTTATTACTTCCCGTTATCATACCAATATTTCTAAAGCTAGGGTGTTAGCTTCTAGAATGAGTTGTTCAAACTGCGTCTTATCATCTGTTGAATGAAGCTTTTCAGAAATATTTGCAAGCAGAATTGATTTTTTACAATTTTTGTCAAAGCTAGGTAAATCAAGATGTTTAAAGATATTACTAACTTGAATGCTGATTGTATGACTTTCTATATAGTGCCTAACTAGGCTACAGTTTAATAGGCCACAAATGTAGTGCGCAGATTGTTTATCATAACAATCTACAAAGTAAACCTTATGGTCGGGAACATAAGGTCTCTTACCAATGAGTGGTACTGTTTGATGATCGCAAACAGCTGCTTTGAAACTACCACTTTGCTCCGCCCACATTACTTTATATGGAGAAAAAGAGTATGCCCCAACATTATATATGTGGAAGAATTCATACTTGCTTAGCCTCGCCTTGTAAGTGGAGCGATCAAGCAACAAATCTCTGTAATCGGAAAGATAGCTGTAAGTTTTAGGTAAGTCATTCTCAAGTACATCTTCAGCTTCCAATAGAAACTTCTTCGTAATTCCCAGGTTGGGAACTATATGGAACAGCGAGTGTTTGGGTTTAAACTTAAACTCAGAAAAGTCAGCTGCTCCTTTCACCATAGGGTAAAGAGTATCAGGCTCTATCCAAAACCTCTTTGCGACACCGATATCTTTTTTACCTGCCTGGGGCCTGGTTTCTATCTGAACTAAACCTCTTTTTTCGTCCACATCTAGAATTTCAACCATGTAGATGCCATTGAGGTCTGCGGTAACCCCCTTTCTACCACTTACCCATTCGGATTTCCCTCTGATAACGGTTGTTTTTTCAAACTCACCTATATTCATAATCGCCCAGGGTGAGCGGGAATCAGCTACGGGGTTAGCTTCCATTGGTGTGCGTTTTATTCCTTCAAGAACTTCTTCGATTGTTGAATGTTCTTTGATTGCTTTTTTGAAGCCAGATTTAGCCTGCCAAATAGTATAAGGCACAGGGTATGGGTTGTGTGGCTCATTTACCTTTTCAAATCCTACAATAACAGTCTTGTTAGCTGCATCGGGGAAAGGTTTTAGAGCTTTCAAGTCTTCGACAAAAGTTGGTTTCAAGTATGCGGTATTACTTATTTTAAAACTCCTGAATCCCTGAGAAGAAGGCGACTGAAAATGAGTTTGAGTGATGACGAAAACAATTTTCCCACCATTGGTAAGCCACTTATCTGAAGCCGTATATGTGATCATGCCAGAAATGTCTAGTTCGTTACCGCCATGAAACTTAGTTTCAGAGAAAATTTCATAGGCTTCGCACGTTGGCTTAACTTTTTCTCTATAATCGACAGGAAGAGCAGACCATCGTACCCAGGGAGGGTTGCCAACAATTAGATCAAACTTACCAGCTGTTGCTGACCAAAAGAAGTTACGAATGATTCTGAACCAAATACCATTCCAGTTTTTTTTGTGTAATGAAAGAACTCTTTCATAAGTTTCCTTTAAAGGGGCTTCCCAATTACTCAGCTGGAGTGTGTCAGCAACTCTTTTTCTAATTAGTTTTTGTGAAACTGTTTTAAAATCAGACTCTTTTTCGATTTCACTTCCCATAAGAGAAAAAACCATATCTAACTTGGTTCGGTCAAATGCCAGTTCTGAAGGTATAGTAATTAATAGGTTTGCTGTTCGACTTCCGATCCTGTACTCAACAACATCCTCATCGCTTTTAGGATTTCTTGCTGGGGAGTAAACACTATCAGCAAGTAGGATCGGTAACTCGATGTTTTTGGCTTTACACTGAGTTACTAAATCCGAGATAGCAATTAGAAAATTTACTCTTGCAGCTTGAACTGCAAGTGGGTTTAAATCAAACCCCCAAACTGTGTTTAGTAGTGCATCTATTGTCTGTTCTGGATCGAGTCCTTTTTTGTCAGCCTCGGCTCGTTTTAATCGAATTGTCTGTAGTAAAAAAGAACCTGATCCACACGTTGGGTCCAGCACTTTTTTTTCAAGCCATGAATCTTGATTAGAACGGTTCAGTGTATCGGTTACTAACCAGTCTGGGGTATAAAATTCACCTAGGCTTTTACGAAGCACATCAGGTACTAGAGCTTGATAGAACCCCTTCAGAACATCTTTCGAACGGGCAGAAGTTAAATCGTCAAACCGGTATAGGGAGATTTGTATAAGTGCCTCTTTTAAAGCCTTTATTATTTCTTTACGATCATTTTCTTCTGTAGAGTCCAGATACCAAGAGAATATGGCTTCTTCAACAAAACCTTTAATTCCTACGGTTTCGAAATACTGACTTTTTTCGATATCGTGAGAAAGTGCTCTCAGTAAATTATCTTCTTCTAGGGATGCAAGGTTACCACAAAAGTCTTTGTATTGAGTTAAGTTCAAGTGAGATACTAGCTCAGCACCCAATAGCTTCATTATCAGAGCGTTGTATGTATGAATAATAAAAAGAAGGCCAGAGATGCTCTCACTGCCCATTTTGGGGGCACTAAAGCCTACCTGTTTAGTGATTTTAGAAACTTGGTCATTCGTTAAGCCTGACACTTGTCCAAAAAGTGATTGCCACTCTTTGAACAACATTTTTATCTTGTTGTTTCCCTTAGTTTGGAAGTGTAATGACAATTCATTGGACAAAGCGTTCATCAGCCCCACTCCCACAGTTGCATTATGACCGAAATCATCAACAAGGTTCTGGGTGGTTAATGCTCGCCTTTTATTGTATTTAAGGGCTTTCAATACCTTTGTAATTGCAATTTCAGAAACTGGCATCAAATCATGGTGAATTATTTTCCCGTTTTTCATGAAACAAAAAGCAATACTTTCACCATCTGTTGCAATGCCTGTGTACTCTTCTTCAGCTATACCTTCGGCTATTGCTCTTCTTTTTATATATTTATACAAGCGATCATAGACGGCATTCTTAAAGGCAGGTGATGTAACTTTACCTCCAAATAGACCTTTATTCTTAAGCTCAATAATGACTTGGTTGTGAAGTAGATCGTTTTTGTCTCTTTCGGCATGGAATGCGATACCGACTGCTGAAAACGTTGTAGTCCACGCTATTCTTAGCTCTTCTTCTGATGCGCATTTGTTGGTATGTTTGACCAGTTGCTCATATAATTCTGTGTACATATTCTTTGCGTTCTATACCCTGATGTATCAAATGATCCCACAATTTGTGCGATTGACAAAGTTAATTGGTATCAGCTTTCCGGTTTACCTAATCGCAAGGTGTTTTCGTGAGTTATGCTCATGCGGCTATTCTCAACACTTTCTTAGTCGTTCAGCTGGGATGCATAACGTGCCTTTTTCTTCCGTAAAGTACTGAGTATTACGAACCATCATAAACAGTTGTTATCCCTCGGCAGCGCATGGCTTTTGGCTTCGTATTGTACATTAAACTCTGACTTTCAGGTTCTTCAACAAGCCTTTCTGAAATAATAAATAATAGAATGCGGCATATCCGCAGAACCTATTACGTTTGGTGGTGAATATTTTTACATAGACTGTTGATTTTTTTATTAAAATGAGGGCTATAAATCATCTATTCTGAGGTGATATTGTGCTGAATGGAATAAAGAACAGTTCACTTTTAATCTTTAAGCATTTCCATTTACTACTTAGGTGAGGGTTAGAACTAAAGCTTCTAACATGAAAATATACATAATAAAAAGCGCCTTAAATGGCGCTTGTAAGTGACTCTTTAATTTTTTTCAGTGACTTTTCATCAACTGGTTGTGCAGAGTTTTGTTTCTCAGGTAGATCTGGAGAAGTAATCCCCATACCTACCACTCGTGAAAGCTCACATTTATTCAGTTGTCTCATTTTGTAAAAATTCCTGTTCGCGTTCTTGTGCTTTTAGAGCATAAGTGAGTATTGCACCACACATTATGATGTGAAGTAGCAAAATGATATTGTCCCTAAAATACAGTTTAAATGGGGCATTGACGATAAAGTCGTACTTATAGGATAACACTTCAATCCATGTGACGAAGTTTACAATACATGTCAAAACCATTATGAGTATTATTCCGCACTCCTGAGCTGACAAACTCTGACGTTCATAAACTATGCGAAAATATCCATTACCTGTTTTTGAGTGCAAAAACAAAGCTACTTCTCTACGGTAAACAATAGGCAAAATAAATACAAGTGCCATGAAGATATCAAAAGCATAATAGTGGGTGTTCCACTGAATCGAAATTGGTAAAATCATAAGGTCAATAATTTCAACAACAGCATAACTAATTAAAAACCATCGAGCTGTAGGTACATGCCAACTAAGTAGTAAGCCAAAAAGGATTACGCTAATTGGTGCAAATTCAAAGATAGAATATAATTCATTCATGCTCATTTGTTCCTGTGTTAGGCTTTTCATCTTTGGTTGAGGCTGTGGAAGATTTGAAATCAAATTGGACTGATAGATCCTTACCAAAAATTAAAAAAAGCTCAAAAAGTTGGGTGCAAGACATTTCTGTTTTGCCCGATTCATAATTACTAATACTTGCTTGATCAACACCTAGCTTTTTCGCTAATTGTTCTTGCGTCCATTTTCTTTCCTGTCTCATTTTTCTTACCGAACGTTGAACGTACAGCTTAAAGTTATTCGTTTTGATCCTTCTTGTACTGTTAGTCACGCATTTGTACCTTCTCCTTATCCCATAGTCAGAAGTTATCAGCACAATATTTTTGTTACAACCTTTTGTTAACGAAATTGATGGTTATTTATCATTTTATGAAAGTATTTATTAGGGGCGTGTTTTATAGAAATATATAACTGTATGAAATTATGTATTTCCCTAGTAATTAATGAGTGATGCTTAAGCTAAGAGCGAATATATTACATATGTCGGGTTGTTAATTTTATGTTTTAAAGTTGATGAAAAAGTTTATTAAAGAGTTTATGCTGATAGTAGTAGCAAGATTGCAAGTTGGTAACCAACACTTGCTCTCTTGCTTAGGGGAGTTTCCCCTAAGAACCCCAACATATTTGGATTGGAATGAAAGCTTATGGATCAAAAGCGGCGAGAGTATTTCAAAAACTACGTAGATCAAAGGAAGCGAATTAGCATCAGCCTTTGCTCTGCTGATTTTCGAAAAGTAGAATATTTAGCTGAAAAAATGGAAATGAAACCAACCTCATTTGTAGGTCATCTTGTCCAACAAAAGCTTGGAAAAAATCCTACATTAGCGCCTGAAATACACAAAGAGCTTACCGAGCTTACCTATCTCATTCGTAATATAGCTAATAATGTAAATCAAATCGCACATCGCTCAAATACGCTCAAAGTAATGGTTGATGAGAATGCTCTACTCATGGAGCTTAAGCGCCTTGAAGATGTTATTAAAGGCTACGTTGCTCAGAAAGTCGACTCATGATTATAAAATCGATGAGCCGTAAAAGTAGAAGTTTTTCACAGCTGTACCACTACATGAAGAAAGGCTCTTCACGAAGTAGCCAATATGATTTTTTCTCGCAGAATATTTATGCGCGTAAAGACAAAGATATTATCGCGGAGTTTTCTGCAAATGCTCAAATGCTAAAGGCCCGAAGAAATGGAAATTACTTGTTTCATGAAATAATTTCGATTACTAAATCATCACAGTTAACTCTTGAGCAGGAAAAGCAGAGGCTCTTTGATATTGTTCAGCGGTATGTCCAAATGCGCTGTAAGCACAATTTGGTCACTGGCTATCTGCATGATGAAAAAAGCAACAACGTGCATTTTCACTTGATGATAAGCAGTAATGAAATTGACTCGCCCACGAATCAGCGGCTCACCAAATATGAATTTGATCGAGTTAAAAAAGCGACCGAGAAATATGTGATAGAAACATATCCAGAGCTTGAGCAAGACATTCTCATTAACGCCACTCGTGAGCAAAAGAGACAAAAGCAGTCAAACAAAGCCGGTGAAGTAAAACGCAAAGGAGGGCGGCTTGAGAAGAAAGAAAAGATCACTCAATCGCTTAGAGAAATTTTTGCTCAAAGTCGCTCTATGAGTGAGTTGTTTATTAATCTCTCTGAGCAGGGTATTGAGATGTACAACCGGGGAAATGCTATTGGATTTATTACTCTGGGTGATAGCAAGAAATATCGACTCAAGACATTGGGGCTAGAGGATGCTTTTCGCCAGGTGGAAGAACTCTCTACTCGGCAGACTAACAAGCGTGCTGAGAAGCCTGCTTCCTCATCACAGCGAAGCACTGAACCTGAGCCAGTGAAGCATGATGAAGTAGAGCGCAGAAAAGCTGAAATAAAAAGCCATCGTAGCAAGAAAGCAAAGCGTGGCGATAAGCAAAACGACAACGACTTTGAACGTTAATCTTCAATAGGTGAGTATATGGATATTTTAGGTTTATTTGATGGCTTATTTAGCTTCCTTTCAGCCTCGCGTGCTGCACGAGAAATCAGTGATGATGCTCCACGAGCTGAGCCTGTATCCTCTCAAAAATCAGCGAAACAGCGGCGGGAAAAGCAGCAACAAATTTCCCTGCGGCAACAGGAAATATCTTCGCAGAGAAAGCATCAGGCCCGTGCTCGCATAGATCAAAGAGATTATTCTCGTAATCGGGAGCGCTGATAGTGTCTAAGATTATCAAAGGTACATTCTCAAGCCTATTGAGCATTGGAAGCTTTATTGCTAAAAAGAAGCTCTTGGTCCAAGACCAAGGAGCGCGTTTTGCGAGTCAGTCTGAACTGAGTTCCATGTTCTCTCGAAGTAATAAGGGAGTTCTGATCAATGGAAATGATAAAAGGCTATCGCTCAAAGATTCCTTTGAACATTTAGCCGTAATTGCGAAGCCTGGCTCAGGGAAAACAACGGCTTTTATAATTCCATCAATATTGGAGCTTGGGTCCTCGAATTGCTCAATGATAGTGAATGACCCCAGTTGTGAGGTATATCAGCTTACCAGTGGCCACTTGGCCTCAAAGGGGTTTCGCATTGTTCGGCTTTGCCCAGAAGACTTGCCGTCATCTTCATTATTTAACCCTTTTGCTGGCTTAGACGCTCGCCATACCATAGAAATTGAACAAATTTGCGCGTCCATCATCTTATCAAAGTATGGCTCTGATAAGGAGCCTGTATGGAATGAGGGAGCCATTTCGATACTGGAGGTGTTGTCTAAATGCTTAGCGTATTCTCAGCCTGAGAATCTGAATTTGGTTGAATTGCACTCTTTAGTTTTGCGCTTTGGAAGTGATGGTACTGGCCTGGATGAGTGGGTAGCAGAGAATTCAATTAATCCATTTGAACCAAATGACAGATCGCTCTGGGAATCGTGGTTGGGGCTTACCACCAGTAACGAAAAGATGCTCAGTAGCTATGTCACTATTTGTAAAACCGTGCTTAAACAACTCAATAACCAAAACATACGAGAGTTAATGCGCTCAGACACTCTAGGCCTACAAAATATCCGAAATGAAAAAACGATCATTTATCTTAATTTTTCTGAGTCTAAACAAGCCTATTATCAGTTCATTATCGATCTGTTTTACGTGCGTTTTCTATCTATTGTGATGGACCACAAACCCTCACCTAGTGAGCTCGATGTTTTTGGTTTTTTGGATGAGATGGGTAACTGCTACATCAATGATTTTAATATCAGTATCAATAATGTTCGTAAGTATCGTGTCTCACTCTCACTGGTCTTTCAGGGCATTTCACAGCTTGACGATAAGTATGGGCATGACAAAGCAAGGGCAATTAAAGCGGGTATAGGGAGCTTTCTTATATTTAGAGGTGGTGATCTAGATACGAATACCGAGTTTTCAAAAGTCATCGGTGATCGCGCACTTGCACAACGTGAGCACTTTACTGATATTCGAAAAACATACGAGCGTATGCCTTTATTAGCCTCTGAACAACTCAGGACTTTGGGGAGTAATCAAGCTGTGTTTATATCCTCCTACAAGCAGCCTACTATCGTTGATTGTATGGGTTATTTTGAGCACGGTCGATATTCTCGCCTAACGAGAAAATCACCCGCGCAAACCAGTAAAGCGTCCATTACTTTGGATTTTGATACGACTTTGAGGCTATAGATATGAATTCTGATTTGCTGGTTTTTCTCGGTATCTTTTGGTTTATTGGTCTGACTATTGGTTGGTTTTTTAGAACGGGCATTTCACTGCTTGGTCTTATTGTTCTGATCTGTTTTTTACCAGTATTTAAGGCGGTTTCAATTATTGATTGGTGGCCGTTTACCACGGCTTTTGTCGTTGGTTTGCTCATTCATATATGGAAACCACTTTACAAAAAGGTACAACAACTATGACTTCACTTCTTTTTGCAGCTGCTGGCTTTATATTAATGGGCTATTTAATCGGCAAGCTATTTGTGCGATTTAACCCTGCTTTGATCTTGATAGGTCTATTTCCGTTATTTGGGGTTTGGGTAACTATCTCAGGCTTAGAAAACAAAACATTTGCAAGTATATTTTTCATCATTGGTATGGTCCTGAATTTCAATCGCCCATTGAGCTATGTGCGTACACGTATCAGTGATGTCGCTGGAACAATACGACTTCGCAAATTAAGCAATGACTATGCGTCAAATATTGAAGCACAAAAACAGCAAGCTGAGCGCGAACTATACGAACAAAAGCGTAAGATAGAAGAAGAGATCAAGCGCCAGAAAAAAGAGGCTGAGCAGGAGCTTCAAAGGCAGCGCCAAGAAGCAGAAGAGTCCATTAAGCGCGAAGCTGAAAACCTGCGTAAAGAACGAGAGCGATATGAGCGGAAACAAAGCAACAATCAAAACCAAGCTAACTCTGAACAGTCCTCAAGTTCACAATCGAATAAACAACATTTGAACCCATTAGTGTTTGCTGATGCCTGCGAGATCTTAGGTTTGGGTCAAGGCAAAACCCTCAAAGAATACAAAGCGGCTTATTTAAAGCTTATGAAGCTGTACCACTCAGACAAACTAGCGGGGTTGAGTGACGAATTGCGAAAGCAGGAAGAAGAAAAAGCCAAGGCACTGAATGTGGCTTGGGCTACGGTGAAGAAGAAGTTGAAATAAGTACATTAATAAATAATAAAAGGACTAAACATGGCACGATGTTTTAAACAAATGTCATCGCTTTCAATCGTTATAGCTTTGATGTCAGGTTGTAGCGCAATGTATAAGGACCAACAACGAGTAGATCGCATTCATCATGAAAGTATTAGTTACACTCAGTCTATGATACGAGTCGAGCTTGCACCTAAGTACCGAAACAAAAAGAACATATATCCAGGAAGTGGCTATGGGCTTTACTTGGGGGACGAACTGCTTATGACTGCAAATGAAAACAGAGAATTTCTTTTGTCGGACAAGAAATTGAGGTGGAGGCTATATGATATATACAAGGATAAAGGAAAGCTTTGTTTTGAAATTAGGAGGGGGAAGCCGAAATATGATTTATCAATTTATTCAGAATATAACTGCTTCATCAACACAGAGCTTGAAAAGAAATTTTCAGCCGATATGGCTATCGAAGAATTAGAACAAAAAATTAGAAGACTAAAAGCTGACATTGATAGTGAAGTAGTTTTGAAAAATTCAAATTTTAATTCTAGAACACAGTCTTGTGATAAGCCATATATTAAGCCCATTAGTAGCCTTTGTGGCAGGCCTCAGCAGGAGCTCGATCGACTATATATTGACTGTTTTAGGCCTCTAGGTTCTAAAGCTTGCCGCTACTTAGTTAAGGAAAAAATAGAGAGTAAAAACTTATCAAATGATGAAAAAAGAAGACAAAAACTCGCTTCAGCTGTTTTCTGTAAAACAGTTGTTGGTGGAAAGGTTACAGGTGCAGAAATAGGTGATGAGCTAGGTGATGAGCTTACTAGTTCTGACAACATCTTCGTTCAAGGTGCAGGATATTTGCTGGAAGTTGGTTCTGCAATTGCAACAACTGCTTCTGTTTCTAGCTGTTTATCGCGGTTTGATATGCACTGCGATGCTCTAGTGAACCAAAAAAAAGAGCAAAATTATCAGCAATGCTCCACTGATTTAGTCATGTATCAAAAGAAAAAGAGCGAGCTAAAAAATCTGTTCAAGCAAGTGAATTCACTTCGCTACAGTAGAAGTCGAATTGTTAGAAATCGCGCTTTGAAAAAAAACAGCAATTTAATATTGGCATTCAATGACAGATTTTGATTAATACAAAAACAATGAGGTTGATTTTCGATGATTCATTGACCATAAATAACTTTAGAAGTTGAAAATTGACACCCATTACGATCTTGGAAGGATGTGAAAAATAATTGAAAGGATAACTGAAGATATCAAAGGGAGTCTTTTTTAGCATTTCTCTCGCACTCATGTTGCGTTTGGCTGGCCTGATTAAGAAAAAGCAAACCTTTATAAGTCCTGATAAGCAAAGATACAGTTGAACTCTTTGGTTACATGTTACTTGGTTATATCTGAAGGCTAGCAAATCAAATTAAGCTTCATACATCGATTGTGTCAACCAAATAAAATCAATGTCATTAGTTAACAAAACCCTGGCGGGTTAAATGAGCTGGAAGGCACCCAAGGCGTATATCATTGACAATTAGTTGTGCTTAATAGTTGCTTTAATAAATTCAATTATGGGTAAAAGGAAAATAGTTAACTTTTAAAATCAAAGAGGAAAGATATGGAAGCTAGTAGATTAAAAAACAACGGAGTTTCACTTGTGACTGTAGGAGGTTTTATATCTGCTACCCCTCAGTTTATAGTTGTACCTTATAGCTTATTATTCACAGCAGCCGGGCTCTCTATCGGAGTTTTGGGTGTTATTTTATGTGGGCTTTATGTCATACCGAAATATACAAATAGTGGTGTAATGATAAGGAAAGTTACGAGAAATGATCTCAGAGATGCCTATGAGTTTTGCAAACAAACATTTACAGGTAGGTTTTCTAGTTTTAATGATTCAAAGCAATGGTTTAAAAAAAATAAAAATATTTATTGGATTGTGGAATCTGAAAGGTCTTTTGGGAAGTTTAAAAAAGTAGAAATTACAGGTTTCTTTTGTATTTTACCCGTAAATAAAGAAGGTTTGAAAGAGCTCAATAACGGAAGTGCTGATGGTGCAAATTTTCGATCTGAGTTCGTTTGTAAAGAAAATGAAGAACCTTCAGCGTACTACATTGGAGCTATAGGAGCTAAAGGGAGGCTTTCGAAGTATGCCACTCTAAATTCAATGAAAACTCAGCTAGACAACTTACTAGAATCTAACCCAAAAGATGTGTACACAAAACCAACTACAATAGATGGGCTAAGGTTAGCATTGAAATATGGGTTTGAAGCTCTAGAAGTAAAAGGCGAAGAAGTATTAGACAAACTTTACGTCTTTAAAGTGAATAACACAGATTAACATGAAAGTAGTGAAGTTGATTGGCTATTTGCCACAAATTGATGAGCGTATTTATAGCAGAATAACGTTTAGGAGACGCTTAGGGGGCTCGTTGTAATAGTAGGTAGTCAAAGGGCCCAACTTAACTAAACCCGTGCTGTTAATTTTGAATAACTAATGCAAATTTCATGGTATTTGAACAGCCTAACTCGTATTGCCAGATTTGATTAGCGTGACTTAATCAAGCCTGACAATTGCTTCTGCGACAAAGGAGGTTGTTGGAAACGCTGCTATAGCTATTTTTAAGGTATTTTACATCCATTATTTGTTAATGCAGCCTCTATATTATCTATTGTTGCTCCTGGGCTAAAAGCAATATCTAGAATATCTTTAGCTCTATCTGCGATGAAGCTGTAGTTATATGTTTTGCTGTAACCTGAATAGTGACTAGAGCCATAGCCAGACCATGAACCACGGCCAAAACTATCATTATATATTCCGCTATATGAAGATGTAGAACTACCATGGTGTGTAGTCACGCTATAATTCGTATATGATTGAATTAAGCCAAGAAGAACTGTCGTTGCTATAGCTTTCCCTTGTCTTTGCCTAACACTAGCATATTGCTTTATTAGATCAGCACATATGAAGTTTTTTGTTGGAAGAAAGTCATAGGCTAAGGCCTTGTCTTGACTAACAACAGCCAACCTATAAACTCCTTTGGAATAGGATTTTAGTATTTCAAATTTAGGGACGAATTCATACTGCCACAAATATCCAGCTTCACCGACAAGGAAAAATTTATATACACCTTTTTCTATGTTTTTATACATGCCATATTGTTTATCAGGTGAATAATACAATTCATCCCAATTGTCATTAGCGCTTGTTGGCATGGAAGCTTCTTTAACTAGAGATAGTTCTTTGTTCGCATCAGAGTAGGCTATACTAACGCCATTACTTATTATTTCAGCCTCTACAGCTATTTTTAGTTCAACAGCATTGCTACCGTCTATATCAGATTTTTTAATAACCTTAGCTATGTATGTACTACCCCCATAAAGAACATCCCAATCTCTATGAGTATCTCGTGGAAGAACGCCTTCAGTTAAATCGATTTCCTTATTTTTCTCAATGTATTTTATGGTTTCGCCATAATCTATAATGTTAGCTTGAAACTCTGTATCAGAAATCATTGATACTTCTTTTCTGTCAATGAAGGTTCTTTTCTCTTTAGCTGTGTAGTTTACAATTTGGCCTTTGTTCTTATATGCAGCGTGATCAGTAACTGTATTGTCGTAAATTGACGGAGTTACAATACATCCAGATATAAATATGGAACTTAAAACCCATGAAGTCTTTATTATATTCATTCTTATCATAATTCTATGTTCGCAGAAGAGTTGCAGTGATTATGAAGTTGTAAGTAACCCTACTACTTCAATTAATTTGAACAGTGTAGTCGCCATATAAATCTCAAGCTAAAAATGCTATGCGTGCTGAATAACCCTTAAATTTATTTGTTAGTTACACTTTTACTCAAAGACTGACTTATTGTTTGAAGAACAACGATAGTATGCTGAGTACAAATATATTTTTAGGGTTTCATACCAATAAGCTTCAATTAACGAATTCATAGTATGTATGATACTTTTTTGGCATTGAAAGCATTAACAGATGGCTTTTTTGACAAGCGATTGCTTAATTTTTTACGCCTGACAATGTAAAGCAATACAACCTCTCTTCCAACTGGCATAACATATTCACAAGTTTTATCTATAGGTCTTCTTCTGCCTCACTCTCAATTTCAGCGACTGAGCTTTTAAGAGACTCCGCGTCTTGCAACAATGAATCTAGCTCTGCTTCTGTATCTTTTTTACTTGACTGAGCATCGGTGTAAGTCTTGTGTTTTTCATGGATGATACCTCGCAATTCATTCATGTAAGTGATGTCAATCTGTGAGTTGGACGCTACCTCTAAATGATTGTGGTAGAGTAGTCTATCCCCATTCGTTGAAATAACTTGTTTAGAACCGCATTGTTTATCATCACTGCATTGAGCGTAGGTGAAGTAGCTTCCATTACTAAGCTTTAATTCATTTTCATATTTTTTAGCACTGTTAATATCAAACATGGAGTTTGTAGTGTAGAAAATGTCTTTCTTGCCCTTATTTAGCGTTATTGTGAAATTTCCATCGCTTACTGTATATTTAATAGGTACTATATCGAGTGTAGCAATTAAATCATTGTTATCATTTGAACCTTCACTTTTCAGTGCGGTTGCAATTCTTTTATATCTATCCCCTTTGAATTCTGATTCTTGTTCCTTGAGCTTAGGTGAATACGCATCAGCGTAGTCTATAAAACCATCCTCATTTACATCGACAGGAAATAGCCTATTTGAAATATAGGACATAATTCTATTTTCTACTGTACCCATCTTTGCTATTTCGTAAACTGAAGAGGTTATTAGATTTACAGAAAATTCCTCTGAGTCCAGTATCACTTCCTTTGGTATTACACCATAAATCTCTGAAGGCATATCAACAGGACTTGAACTACCAGCACTACCAAATGAAGATTTTACGAGAATGTAATCAATCTCTTGAGAGTCAAATTTGTCGTTGATAAAGGTTTGGCTTATTTTAAAGTTTCCAGCTTCGTCCGTACTCGTTGTATAAATAAGCTGAGATTTATCTAATGTAAATATATCAATTGATGCGTTAGATACCCCATTTTCACCTACATTTACCGAAGCATTTATGAAGCTCTTCTTATTATCCTCAGATAATTCTATTTTCAATCTAGAAGCTTGGCAGCTAGCAGTAGTGCCGCCATTTTGTCCCTTACACTCCCAGGAAACATTACTGCCAGAAGCAGGGAAGCTAGAAGGTTTATTGTGTTCGTCCCCAGAAGCACAAAAATTATCAGCGCTACCAAATTCAAAATCTGTATAGGAGTAGGTTTTGTTTGCTGAACCGCATACGCCATGGACTGGAGTAGGGGGTGTTGATACTGAACTATCATTGCCTCCACCGCCACCACCACACGAAGTTAGAAGTACGAGAGATACGGATAAAGCTAAACTCAGTTTTATTTCTTTCATTTGAAATCTTCCATTTTCATATAGTCATACTCCCAATACTCTGAATTTGGTTTTACGGGTAGTAACTCTTTTGGAATGAGGGGATGATCAATTTCAACCTCAATTCCTTTTAACCAAGCTAGCTTGGCATAACCAAGGGCTGGTATGGATAGAAGTTTACTGTAAGTTTTTCCACTGTTTCTATACCTATGTTTTTTTGTTGCAAGAGTCATAATTGCTTCTTCAATTTTAGGTATATCTTGTGTTCTGATCCCCTCAAGTGCATCTAAATCGGGAGTCATCCACTTCCAGTCTTTTTTCTCTGCTCTATTCCTGCTAACTTTAAGCTGCTTATCAAAAAGTTCAAAGTCACCTCTTATTAAGGCTTGGATTAATGGAACTAAAGATCCACCTTTAAGTCGAGAACTATAATTTTCACCTTTTATTTCTGAGAACCTTTCAATTAAATCAATGTTGTCAGAAAGTAATAAATATACAGCATCTTGAATGTAAAACTGTAATGATTGATCGCTATCAAAAATTCTTACATTAATCTCAATGGCTCTTCCATATAGAAAGAAAAATTGTTTCGCTTTTTCTAAATTTTCTTTGTTGAATAGGTGATATACTGCATGCGCGCTATAATATTTCCCACTAACTAAATTGGTGCAGCGAGCTTCTTCAGAAATTGAAAGTGTCCTATTTATTTTGGCTTCAATTCTTTTTATAGGGAATTTTTCAATTAAAAATTCTGATAGTTCTTTTTTCATTATTTTATCATTAATATATCTAAAGTTTCTTCACTTCTATTTACTCCTGCAACATACTTATCTATTTTGGTCAAGTTGTCCTCTAAAGATCTTGCCAGTTTCTCTTTTTCACCCCCTTCTTCAATTAACTTCTCTATAACTTTGTCAATCCATTCATCTGACATTTGGTTATGGTTATCTCCTTTACCTTTAGTTAATTTGGCTGCACCATTGTGAAGTTGTTTTGATTCTACAATAACTATTTTTGTTGGATTATCAAGTTGACCTTCTATGAAAATATCATCAAAACCATGCTTGCAGTTTGTATAATAACATCCTAACTCCTTGTATGACTTGTATGTGTCACCGAGTATTTCTTGGAAAACATTGTTCGTTAGCTCTTCTGTTTTTTTACCATCAGGATCATTTTTACCTTTCCCTTCATTTGCGATATCTTTGGCCTGTACCTTATTGTCTCCGCTTAGTTCAACACTCACCCCAAAATTATCAAATTTTTTCTTGCCCAAATAGGTGTCATATTCAACCGCTTTGATCTTACTCAGAGGCTGGCTTGTAGTTTTTAAAAACTTCTTTTTGACATCTAATGCTCGTGACGCAATAACCCCTGGTTGCCTATTTGTAGCTTTCTTGTATTTGCCTCCAATACCTAATGTCGCAAGTTCAAATGAGGCTCTTAACTCATCGTTTGAGTTTATGACGTCGGCAATATCACCAGCTTGTGATAAAATTTCATTTCTTAATTCTTCGTCTAATGAGTTAAAAGCATCTGAAGTGATGCCTTGTGTCTTTCTAAGAAATGCGTCTATTTCAGGTTGACCAGCACCGTAAATGGCTGAGTCGACTACGGAAAATATAGCTTTGAGTGTTCCTAAAGGGATTTTATAAGTGAAGCTTACAGCTCCATGAGCTCTATCCTTTATGCTGGCATTTGAGTCTAAAGCTATGTTTATTCCGTTCGCAACACTGTTTCCCGTCGCTACAATCTCATCTTTATATGTATTGAATGAGAGTGTTACAGCATTTTTCAATCGCTCAACAAGTTCCTTAGGAATACTATTTTCTAAGCGTTCAACATCTGCAAGTGAAAGAGAATCTTCTTCTCCGATATAGCATACAGATTTATATTCATGATCTAGGGGGGGGATTGAACTTGACTCATATATGTCAATATCATTCTTAACGTCTTCAGACAGTAGGTTTGACAGCAGCTTTAGGTGCTTTGAATTATTTGCTTGGAAAGACGGTGTGATGAGTCCTTGGTCATTTAAGCTGTATTCAACCCAAACAGAAGCTGGGAAGGGCGCTTCCTCACTATACTTAACATATATCAGGTAATTATATCTTTCGTCTTCTCCGTCAATAGTATAGGAGTATTGCTTTTGATCAGACTGGTGCTGGTCAATGAGGCAATTGTTATGTATATCAAGCCAAAGGCATTTTTCGTCACTATCTATGTTGTAAGATATGTTTTCTAAGTTTAGATTTGATAATGATTCGCTTATATATAAATCGATTTCACTTTTAGTGTCAGATTTTAGTATGGTGGACGTTATTATCTCAATGTCTTTCTGAGCTCTATCTATTTGGTTTAAGACTTCTGATAGCTTTTCTCGCTCAGCTTGTAATTTTCGCTTAATATATTTCTGCCTACCGTCACTATCATATATACCAAATCCAGAGTTCGATAATTTGTTACTAGCATTACCGTTCTTATCATATGCTACTGCTGACCACTCAAGATTTTCTCTTTTCCAGAATGGTTCTGTGGTTGCATCTGGGTAATTCGATTTTTCATATTCGTGCTCAGCGTAATATAAACCCGAACCACGATCTAAATTGACCTTGACTGGAGGCCTTTCACTACCATCGAAATTTACATCTAAATAGTCTAGATCTTCGTCGGGGTCATCTACTTTAAAAAGGATGACTGCTTTATCTGAGATTTTCAGGTACTTTCCTGACTTGCTCCTAAGAAAGTCTATCCCCTCATATTTATTCTCAGTTTTACCATGCTCAACAAGTGTTATAATTGGCGCAGAGTTGCTATCTGGTAAGCCAAAGATGGCTTCAGCATTACAATCACCTTTTATAAATAGTTCAATGGTGGTGTTGGTAGTATCTGATGTTGATTCACATGAGCCAGAAATACTCCACCGAATGAAGCTGTATCCAAAGTTTGGTTCAGAAGTGAAGGTGAGGTAGACAGGCTCATATAATACTTCTGAGCAGTCTCCTGGACAGTCAATTCCAGGGGCTGTTGTTCTGCCATTATTAGAAACAACTGACAGAGTAAAAGGGTCAGGAGATTCGACTATAAAATTACCGATAATTTCAGTTGTGACTGACTCTCCTTGGTTATCTTCAGCAGAGAATCTGAATTCATATGAGCCTGCGATATCAAAAGTCTCTGATTTTCTAAATGTATATCCCGTACTTACATTTCCAGAGATTGCATCAAGAACAAGGAGAGACCAATTTTCTTCTCCTTGGATACGATAGTGTGCAGTAGCGTTATAAATATTCTCAGAATCTGCATCTTGGAATATTGCTTCAAAGGAAATGCTTTCACCAATTTGAACTGATGAAGGAGAAGCATAACCAGATACAAATTCCGGTGGCTGATTTGGTGTCTGTTCTGGAGTAACTAGGATATACCAGTTTTCAGATCCACTGATGGTCTCTCCGTCTGGTCGGTTTTTCAGGAAGAGGCGTTTGTTTCCAGTTACTTCTGCTGTACATGTGAGTTTTAGCTGAGTGCCTAAGTTGTTTGTGCCTTCATTATGGCAATGGCTTTCAGAGTCTTCGATATTGGCAACAAAATCAGAGCCTAGTTGCTCACCTTCAATAGTAATCTCAGTAGGTTGATTCTGAACGATAGTGGCAGGGCTAAAGCTGCTGACTGTTGGAGCTTCGCTCTGAATGACAAAGTTCTTTTCGCCAATTTTCTCAGAGTTCAAATAATACTCAACGGACCAATTTCCAGGTTGCTTGTTAAGCAAACGTGTATGTGCTTTGTACCATTGATCTTCATTCCAAGTGAAGCTGCTTGACTCCCTCTCTTCAGTGCCGAGTTGAGAATTTACAAATAGCCATTCAACAACGTGTAGGCCATTAGATAAGCCTTCAAACTTAACCCATGCAAAGATATCTTCTGCTTCATCAAAAGAGCTTTGTTCCTTAGTGCAATCAAAAGGAGTCGATGATTGAACTTCAGAGCAGGTTTTGAAATCGTAACTGCTAGGGGGGTCTTCTGAGCGAATAAGAATGGACCAATCCTGAGTCGAACTGGTAGCACCAAGCTCGTCAACAGCTGTAACTGAAACTCTATATATACCAGGAGAGGTATAAGTTCGTGAAAAGGTTTGGACCTCGTTATTTGCTACTCTACGATTTTCTGTGTCACTTGTACCTGAGTCGGCTTTCCAGTTGACGTCAATTTGTTTTAAATTTCCATCCCTGTCAAAAGCGGAAACTGTAAAAGGAACCACCTCTCCGACAATGTAGCTATACTGAGGTTCTTCCAATGGTTCCTCAATAATAGTGAGCTCAGGGGAGTAATTTATGTCAGAAGACTCTTCGATTGTTATTGTCCACCTGAGAGTCTCACTAGCAGCATTTCTGTTATCGTATGCTGTTGCAGAGATTGTATATTGGCCTGCTGTATTAAAAACTCGAGAAAAAGTTTCTGGTTCGTAGTTGGTTGTTGGTCTGCCTTCAACTTCATTACTACTCCCATCATTCCAGTCAACATCAATCTGACTTAAGTTGTCGTCATTGTCGTGCGCGGATAATATTAAAGATACTTCGTCTCCTATTTCATAACGTGAATTAGGCAAGCTATGGGGCTGAAGGACTGGAGGACTGTTTTCTGTAGGTTGGGTAACTTCAACATACCAATTCTCAGATCCACTAATGGTATCTCCCCCTGCTTTATCCTTGAAATAAAAACGCTTACGCCCTATTTCAGCTGGACGACAGTTAAACTCGATTTGTGAATAAGAAACAGATGCTTTACCACAATGGACAGATGTCCCTTCAATATTGGCTACAAAATCAGACGAAAACCCTCGACCTCTTACAATGAAGTTTGTGAACTCCCCTAAGGTAGCCGTATTTTTTGAAATGCTATCTGCTTCAGGTGGGAGAACCGTGTAATTGTATGTTTGCGTCTCACTATAGAGAGCTCCATTGCTGAATATCCCAATTTTATATAAGCGATCGCCTGACTTTTTTATTGTTTTTGAATAGGAAAAATAAGTGCGGTTACTATTCTCTTCCATGATTTTGTAATCAAGCCAACCACCACCACCGTCTCCGAGAGCAATTCTTAGGTCATTCTCTCTTGGCAAGGCACTACTCAGAGTGACTGTAAAAGTGAAACTTTGATTAACATATCCTGGATTCGGACTGACACTCGTTGGTGATGCAGAAAGACTAAAAATGGAAAAGAAAAACACTAGAAAAAGAAAAAACTTCACTCAAACCTCCATTTGAAATATAAATGCAACCACTTGTTAACCATTTTGTTTACAATGTATCTTCTGGTTGTTATTTAATCAAGTTCGGTATGGGGAAGTTTTAGTATTTCTTACTCTATATCAATTTGTGTTGAAGTTGGAAGCTGGCCTGTCAGGCCATAGTGATTATTAGGCGTTATCGTTATAGTGACACTAGAGATCTTTATCAAAGTAACTACGAGATGGTTCAACGTTTCTGAGGTTTCTCACCTCAGCTTTTCTAGCTTCGATGATTGATGTTTTTGTATTCTTATCTTCAGAGAGATAGGACTCTAAGTAGTCTATCTCATTACGATCAATTAAGCCCTCTTGAGTGAGAGTATGTAGGTCTTCGATTGAAAATGAATTGATTGCCATCTCAAGAGTAGTAGTAGTTACCTCCATTGCATTTTGAAGGTCTTCTTTAGAACCTAATCGATCTTCCCAGCCTTGTTGGTCATAATAGTGAAAGCTTGCCTCTATATTCAGCCACGCTCTATAAGCCTCTTTAAAAGCTCTTGCTTTAGCTTCAAGAGAATCGTCTATAGGATGGTAAAAATGAGCTTTCAAAATAACACGCCTGTTAATAGAACATATAAGTGATTTTGTGCTTGATCGAGTTAAAAAGCAATAGCTGTAATATTACTTTGATTTTCAGAGGAAAAAACATTATTTTAATCAGCTATGGGACAAGCATTTTCACAGCAATTATGCGATATATCAGATAGTATGGGGTTGGGGCTATATCAGCGTTTAAGCACGCAAGAAGCCTCACTTTTTTTGCGTTGTCCATTGAAAACGGTCGAGCAACTGATTGCTCAAAATAAGATTGGTTACATATCCCTTCCAAATGCAGACATAGAGTTCTTTGGTTACATGCTTCTGGAGTACATGTTGGAGCACGTTAACGAACCAGTGAAGCAAGCCAAGCAGTCTCAAAACACACACCAGGAAAGAATCTTAAGGCTAGAAGAAGTTACCCAAATGGTTGGGCTTAGTCGCACAACATTGTGGCGTATGGAGCGAAAAGGCGAATTCCCTTCGCGCGTTCCGATTAGTAGTAGAAGTGTTGGCTGGCGCTCTGTTGATATCGAAAACTGGATGAAAAACAGATAAATTTATCTTTTTTCACCCGAGGGGTATAAAGTGGGGTATCACTACTTTTTCCCACTTTATTAGTTCAATTAAAACAGCTGCTTAGCTTCAGGGTGGGCGGCATGATGTAAATCTGCCTTTAGCCTAAGCTAATACTGAAAAACCCAAGCCATTGCTTGGGTTTTTTATGTTACTGATTTAGCACAGCTCGTTAGTAGAATGATGCTGTCTCAAGATAGCCCATTGAAATTTGATCTTATAGAGTATCATGGGGTTGTTTATAATCATAAATACCTAATCACTCGTTTGTAATGTCACTAACCTGTTACAGTGATTCAAACAGATATAAATCCAATACCTCTTCTTGATAGTTGCGATTAAATAGCTCGACAACTCTCATGCTGATACGGACCTGCAAGCCTAATAAAACCAAGCTTTATACACTGTTCAGTGGCCCAATTCCTACCGTACTTGATGTCAATTCTGGCTCATGGTAGCTGTTGAATTTGTTTTGGCATTCCCTGTCTAAGATACTGCTCAACAAACATGGACAATACATCAATCACTTTATCATCAGGCGTTTGTATACATCGTTAGCAATAAACGTCGCGACTTAGTCCTGCTACGTTACAAGTATATGCCACATTGACTTCAAACCGTGCTCGTAAGAGCTTGAGCTAAGCTCTACGCCTTCTTATATTGATAGAAGTTCTACTTATGAGCTGTTTCAGTTTATGGAGGAGATACTTTGCACTTTCACCTAAATAGAGCCAAATAAAAAAGCATCTATGAGATAGGCATAAACTTTGCCTAGTTTGTAAAGCCACTAATAGAAGGATTTATACAATGAAGGTTCAAAATCAATCGCTTGTATATAGTCAGCAAATAGTTCAAGCTCAGCAAACTGTATCTGGTGAAAAATCAGGCAAAATATTGCTGTCATCTGGGGCGGCAAGTGGTCATACGGAAAATGATAAATTTGATTTTACCAATATGACGATGAAAGAGCTTTCTCAAGCATCAAAAGCTTTGTATGACGAAGGTGTACTGACCTTGGGGCAACACGCGTCACTTTCACTGAATTATACAGCGACGGCGACAGGGCTAAATCAGGGGGATGGGCAAGTTTCCTTGAGTGCATTATCTAAAGCCGAAAATGAGAAAGTAGATGTTATTGCAATGCAAAAAGAGCGATTAAGAGAGGCCACTGCGAGCGGTGCACCAGCCTCTCAAGTAGCGTTCTCCAAAGAGCTTCTCCATACACTAGAAGCTTATCATTTTGGAGGTGCGGGGAGATTCCACGCGAGTGTTTAACTATCTGATATACAGGCGTTCATCTTCTTGGTTGTTTGGTAAGCAGATCACGCGATGATACTCCTTGTTGTGGAGCTGATGAGAGCAAGGGAAAATTGCTAAGTTGTTAATAGTACGAAATCTGAATTATTCACAAAAACGCCTTGCCCTCACAGGTGTTATCCTCAGAAATAAAATGTTCAATTTTTTTCGAGATGGGCTTTGCTTTTCGCTTTAAGAGTGCGTTTACTATTGAGATCCTGTTTTAGAGCGTATTTTTGAAATGTTGTTGACTTTGAGCTCTACTAAATCGCCGCTCACATGGTCCTCAAGTTCTCGCTCTATATCAAAATCAATGTGTTTTTTACGTATTCAGTAATAACCTCAAAGATTAGATTTACTGAGCAAGCACCAGTTCTGCCAATTCTTTTTTGGCATTAATGCGCAGTGATATGAGAGCATGTGATTGGCGTACATCGGTAAGGTAATCGAGGTTTTTTGGCAGTTTTCCGATCACGTTAAATTGTTTGTTACCAAGTTCATAGTGCCATAACTCATATTGTTCATTGATGCCATATAGACGTTCTCCATCAAGTATAAATCGCTTGTCACTGCCTTGGTCTATTAGCGTCTTTATCAGGGTATCTTCAATGTCGCCTGATCGCCAAAACCTATCCAAATTGTCAGTGTAGATGATTTGCCCTGTGGTACTTTTTTGCGCCCAGTTTACAGGCGTATCTCTTAGTTCTGTATAAGATAAGTTTGCCAAATCAAGTTGGGCAAATTTGAGTAAGCCGCCAATCCTGATATTGGCCAGTGCAGTTTGAGCGCCACTGTCCCAGTGAAAAAGTTGATCAATAGGGAAGGGGAACGTAAAGTGCTGGCTGTTTCCGTTGAGGCTAAGTTGATAGATTTCCTTCGCTGAATTAGCTAAAAGGCTCTGTCCATCTTTTGCCCAGTAAAATCCATCAATATAGCTATCCATAGCAAAATGTGAGAGCTGCTGAGTTGCCTTCCCATCGCTTATCCAAATTTGGTCAATGCCAGAGCGCTGTGAACTAAAGGCCAGTTTATTACCCATAGGTTGGAATGTCGCGCTATCTTCTGCAGAAATTGAGCGTTCAATAATACTGTATACCTTGCGATGATTGTCATGCATTGGATCTTGAGCCGAGTTCTCAAGTTCATTTAGTGACACCGATGCAATGTCACTGTCGTAGAAACCTTTGGTCACGAGGATACGACTGCCACTGGGGTGAAAGTTTGGTGATCCCATAGGCTCATCGAGAGGAAGGCTCACATTATCAATTTGGCCGTCGTAAGAAAGAGTAAATAACTGCCTACCGGTACTGAATAAAAGCTGCTCATCAAAAGGCGAAAAGTTAGGGGAAATAAAGCGGTACTGTGCGATTTCACTTGGATAGTTAATGGCGACTTTTGAATGGACCTCTCCGTCGGGGGAAAGGATTTGCAGGTAGTACTCTCCCTGCGTATTGACGCTGGTGAGGGCGATAAGATCCTCTGATGGAGAATAAGCAAACTGAATGACGTTGTCATCAAGGGAGCCGTAAATTTTATGGCTTTGCTGAGTATCTATGGCGTAACTGATCAGCTTCCATCTATTTTGATGCTGCTGTAGCAGCGCAAGGTGATTACCCTTCATCCACTTAGGTGAGCGGATCCGCGAGTTTTTACATTCCATGAGCGTTTTAGGTTGCTGTGGTGAGACGAGTGACTCTGCAAAATCTAGGCTCATCAGTTTATAACACTGCTTTTGTGTAACTGGTTGTCTGCAATCTTGTTGTTGAACAAAATAAAGTGTACGGCCATCCTCTGAAAAAGTATGTTTTCCATGTGAGCTTAAATTTTGTGTTAATTGATATTCTCTCTGAGTGCCCGTATGTTTTGCCCATATATTGTTAATACACAGGCGCTCTTCATAGCGATGGAAAACCACATAGTCACCATTTGGTGAGTATATACCGGCATTTTCCCTATCATCGGTTGCTGTTAAAGCGGTTAGTTTGGCGACTGATAAAGAAGTGGGTTGCGGCTTAAGAAAGATAACTGGGGCGCCAATTATGGCAAATAGCAGTGTACCAAATAACGCGACTTTTTTATTGCTTGTAGGCTTGGTGCTCACCCTGTCTTTTGTATGTACCGTTTGCTCACTCGACTGAATTGCTGTATTCAAAGGCTCCGTTACGGTTGTCGCTGTTGAGGCACCGGTTTTTTCACCCCATTCAACTTTCGATTCTAAGCTGTAGCCTTGTTTTGCATGAGTTTTAATTACAACTTGTACTTTACCGTCGTCACCGAGTGCTTTTCTCAATTGGGCAATACTACGTTGCAAAGTATTAGGGGATACAATGGTATTTTGCCAAACGCTGTCGAGCAGCATATCTTGGCTGAGCACTTCTCCTTGGTGTTTGGCTAAGACGGTAAGCACGGCTAAGGCCTTTGGTGCCAGAGTTTGGATATGATCTTGGTGTGAAATTTGGTTTCTGGACAAATCGATATAAAAGTCGCCTACCCAATACTGTTGTTGCATAGCCCTTCCTACTGATAGTCAGCAATTATTGTAATTATCTTAACTTGCATAAAGCAAGGTTAACATATGCATTTGATAGATAAACATCAAATCATAACCTGTTGAAAATTTTGCTATTTTATTTTTCATTGTAAAGTCAAAGAGACGTCAGTAAGACATCAAGCATCTCACTCTAAGCAGGTTAATCTTATCACCGAGTTAGCCAAAGAGACACCGATGGGCAAGCTATAAAGCGGCTGTTTTAGCCGAGCCCACTTAGCATAAATAACGAGGAATAATGATGAAAAAATATGTGCTGACATTGATATACATGATGATACCGCTGATGAACATTCAGGCCGCGGAGTTTGCATCGTATACCATGCCAAGAACGCAAGTTGTGCCAATCACCAATTCAGTCAATGGTGGCCAATACGAGTTATTGGTCAAGCTACCTGAAGAGTATGGAAAAGATCCAAAACGTCGCTACCCAGTTGTTTATTTTACCGATGCGGTATGGCAACTTGATTTGTTGTCAGCGGCAACCACATTTTTAATGGATGAAGTCATTTTAGTTGGCATATCTTGGCAAAAAGACATGCCTAAGATCAATGGTGAACCCGCAGCGCCACATGCCAGTCGATTTCGTGATTATACGGTCACTCCGTCAAAGGATCAGGCTAGGCAGGCAAAATATCATTTTGGCCAAGCTGCGGAGCATTTAGCTTTTATTCGCAAAGATGTTTTTAAACGGATTGACGCACTTTATAACACCAAACCAAAACAGCGCGCATATTTTGGTTATTCACTTGGCGGGCAATTTGGAATGTACGCATTGATTGCACAGCCAGATACTTTTAATCACTACATATTGGGTAGTCCAGCTCTCGGTGGCAGCGTGGATTATTTAAGTGAATTACTGATCAAACAGAAGCAACTAGACGCAAATGTGTTTATTTCATATGGCGACCAAGAACCGCGACTGAAAAAGCATGTTGATAAACTGATATCTAGGTTAAATGAGCATAAACAGGGCCAGCTGTCTTTGACACATGAAGTGATGGATGGTGACCACTCGCAAGCAGTGCCAATGACCGTCGCCCGCGGCGTGACATGGTTATCAAATCTATAAGAAACATTTGTTTGCGCTGATAAGTGCGAATATATAGGAGTCACTTATGATATCACCGATTAATTTATTAACGAGAAGGTTATTGATTATATTAAGCTCTTTTTCAGGCCTGACCGCTACAGCTGTGTCTGCTCAGACTGCTACAGTAACTGCGCCAAAGGCTGCTGAGACGGAAAAAAAGCTACCATTATTAGAATTCCCCAGTTTGACGGTGCCCTATGTTAGCTTTTTACCAGAAAAGTTAAATGACGGTATTCGGGTTGGTAACTTTGATAGCGCCAATGGCGATAAAAACATGTTAAAAAGTTTGGCCGAGGAAATAAGCGCTCAAAAACTAGGTAAGTACGATAGTTTGTTGGTGATGAAAGGTGGTGAACTTATTTTTGAGTCTTATTATTTGAAGGGGAGAGTTGACCAGCCTCACCGCCAAGCGTCTGTTACTAAAGCAATACTGAGTCTAGCAATTGGTCGAGCTATTGCTCTGGGCCATCTAAAAATGGTAGATCTGCATAAACCTATTGTGTCATTTTTTAACGGTTTGAACTCTAACCAACTTACTTCAGGAGTTAATAGCATCACATTGCATCAAGCTTTAACGATGCAATCAGGGTTACGTGTAAGGGATGAGCTCTTGCCGGCGTCTAGTGTGCAATCGAGTCACAATCCATTGCAAATGTTATTGTCATCTACATCGCCAATTGACCCCACTAACCGTACTTTTCACTATCAAAGTGAGGACCCCGCGTTGGTAATGCAGGTACTCAATGCGGTGGTGCCCAATGGCGCTAACGCTTTTATCGAAAAGGAGTTATTTCATCGGTTAGGGATCTTCAATTACCGATGGCGTGAAGGTGACGATGGTTTACCGATAGGCGCATATGGCGCCCAGTTAACGTCAAGGGATATGGTTAAACTAGGGCTGCTAGTTAAGTCAGAGGGAAATTGGCAAGGGGTACAATTGATACCCAAAGCGTATTTGGCCAAGTCATCAAACAAAGTTGTGGCACTTAAAGATAGCGATATATTTTTTACAGGGAAATACGTTAAGAATCCTAGCTATGGTTATTTTTGGTGGCAAGCAGATATGTTAGTTGCCAATATGCGCTATTTTACTCGATCAGCTCAAGGAGGAGGTGGGCAGTATATTGTTGTGATAGATGACTTAGACTTGATAATAGTTACAACAGGTCATGAGCGAAACGAACAAACAATGAAGATCATTGCTACAAAAGTGTTACCTATTTTTATAGCAAATAAGTGATAGGTTTAAATAAATGAGTTTTTCTTTTTAGAAAACTCATTTATTTTTAATTCGAATACCCCTAACTAGCTAGATAGAAAAGGTTATATTTTATTCAGAAAAAGTTGTGGTTTTTATAAGGTTAGAATGTTTGTACTTTGTTTTTAAATTGGGTACTTTGGGGTTGTCAATTATAAAAAACAGGAATAAAAAAATGAATATCAAATTAAAAACAACAAAATTGAAATCGTTAACTAAAAACCATAACTCGCTTGGTAAAGATATGACACCTCATGTAGCCGGCGGTAGCAGTCGCCCAGGTGGTGGTACTTATGTCCCTACTGCTGAAATCTCATGTGTAGATTATGAGTGTCATACATCTCCAGGCCCAGGCAGACCATGTGATATTACAGGTACTATGGTAGATTATTAATCTAGTTCAGATATGAGCTCTTAATTGAGCTCTTTTCTAAGTTTCCGTATTGCCACCTCAATTTAAAGTCCTCACCAGTTAATAATTAACCCTCAGCGCCATTGTAGATGAAGTTGGTTTTCCACTCAAAGTAAAGCACTGTCCTAGGTTGAGTTTTTATCAGGTTTAAAGTGCACTGACTTTCTCCGTGGTGTGTTAGTTTGTTTTCTATTCTTTACGCTTCAATAAAAAGGGCGTTTTGTTGAAAATACAGCTTAATAGTTAGCAATAAAAGCCGATAAATTTGAGTCTTAGTCAATGCTGAGTGAAGAAAATATTTAAGAACGAATTGTGTGTTGTATGTATAAAAATAATGAGCTATAGATTTTTAAATTTTTTGTTTAAGTAGTTGGTATCTATATAAGGGGGGTAATTTTTATGGCGGAGATTATAATTTAGAAAATTCTTGATTTTTTGCTTTTAAAGGTTTGTGTGGTTTTTTATAGGTGTAGTATTATGATTTTTATTTTTAATAAAAATATTTATTAATTGTCTGTTTTGGTGTTGTTTTTTGTGGTTTTATTTTCTTTTTTTGATATTTTTTAAAGGCACTTAATCACAATGCAAAAGGAATAAAAATGAATATTAAACTGAAAAAAACAAAACTAAAGTCACTAACAAAAAATAGCGATTCAATCTCACAGGATATGACTCCACAGATCGCAGGTGGTATACAGCATAGCCATCATTGCGACTCTTTCGGCTGTAACACGGCAAAACGACCAGCAGGAAGATGTGTTATCACTGGTACAGATCCTGAAACTGGCAGCCAGTTCTGCTAATACCATTAAAGTATTACAATTGTAGGGAATGTACTTAAAGTACGGCCCTACTTTTCTATATATATTCGTTGTTTTTACCTATCTATCTGTATTTTAATATTAAATTATTTTTTCCTTCCATTCTACGATGTTTTCATCAGTACTATCTTTGCAGCAATTCAAAATAAAGTAATTACTCAAACGTGGTGATGTTTATCACAAAACAAAACTTGCAAGGTGGTTGTTTTTTTACTAATCGTTAAAGAAGTCATGCAGTTTGGGCAATAAAAGGCCTATTGACAGTCATCCAATAATAAAAACCCTTCAAGACTAAAAATATAAGGGCTCGGAGACGTCACATGAATCTTGCTAAATTACAGCTGTTCAATTTTTTAAGCCTTATTCTGGTTAGCTTCAGTTCTGTAGCCAGTGATTACAATATGCGTCAGGGTGTGACTGATGTGAGTAATGAGGTGTATGAACTGCACATGACAATTTTTTTAATTTGTTGTGTGATAGGAGTGATTGTTTTTTCGGTGATGTTTTGGGCACTAATACATCACCGTAAATCCAAAGGAGCGCAACCAGCTCAGTTTCATGAAAGCACCAAAGTAGAAATAATTTGGACGGCGATTCCATTTGTCATACTGGTCGTGATGGCCATTCCCGCGACCAAAACATTGATAGCTATGGAGGATACCAGTAAATCGGATTTAACAATCAAAGTTACAGGCTCTCAGTGGAAGTGGCACTATGAATACATGGGGCATGACGTTGATTTTTTCTCAGTTCTTTCCACCCCCAAAGATCAAATTGATAACCTACAAGCAAAAGATGAACACTATTTACTCGAAGTTGATAAGCCCTTGGTGATCCCAACAGATCGCAAAGTAAGGTTTTTATTGACCTCAGATGATGTTATTCACTCTTGGTGGGTGCCTGATTTTGCGGTGAAAAAAGATGCCAACCCAGGTTTTATAAATGAAGCTTGGACCCGTGTAAATGAGCAGGGCATTTATCGCGGCCAGTGTGCGGAGTTGTGCGGAAAAGATCATGGTTTTATGCCCGTTGTAGTGGAAGCCCGTTCTCCAGAAGACTTCGATGTTTGGTTGGCGGATGCCAAGCAAGCAAAAGCCGATGCAATGCAAGCCGAAGCAGCGTCGGTTGGCGCAACCTTGTCTAAAGATGAGCTTATGGCTACTGGTGAAAAGGTTTATATGGCTTATTGCGCCGCATGTCATCAACCTACGGGGCTTGGCTTGCCCGGCGTGTTCCCTGCCATGAAAGGCAGTGCGGTGGTTAATGGCGAACTTAAGGCGCATATCGACATTTTAGTAAATGGCCGCCCTGGCACTGCGATGCAAGCGTTTGGCAAGCAGCTTACATTAACCGAGATTGCTGGAGTCATTACCTATAAGCGAAATAGTTGGGGTAACGATACCCAAGAGGTAGTTCAGCCTGGACAAATTCAGGCCTTCATTGATGGTACAAAGGAGAAAGAGTAATGTCGACTACCGCACAAGAACAAGCTGTACCGCATGAACACAACCACGGTGCTCCCTCTGGGCTGAAACGCTGGATTTTTACAACTAATCATAAAGATATCGGATCTTTGTATCTGCTGTTTTCACTGCTGATGTTTTTAACCGGCGGTGCGATGGCGATGGTCATTCGCGCAGAGTTATTTCAACCAGGAATGCAACTTGTAGACCCCCACTTTTTTAATCAAATGACCACTGTTCATGGTTTGATAATGGTGTTTGGTGCGGTTATGCCTGCATTTACTGGGTTAGCAAACTGGATGATCCCTATGATGATAGGCGCACCAGATATGGCATTGCCCAGAATGAACAACTGGAGTTTTTGGATACTGCCATTTGCCTTTGCCATTTTACTTGCTTCACTTTTCATGGAAGGTGGCGGCCCGGCATTTGGATGGACGTTTTATGCTCCACTATCGACAACCTACAGTAACGACAACACTGCATTATTCGTTTTTGCTGTCCACATTATGGGGATTAGCTCCATTATGGGAGCTATCAATGTCATAGTCACCATTGTTAACTTACGTGCGCCAGGTATGACATGGATGAAACTCCCATTATTTGTATGGACCTGGCTGATAACTGCATTCTTACTTATTGCGGTGATGCCAGTGTTAGCTGGCGCTGTGACTATGGTATTGACCGACAAGTATTTTGGCACCAGCTTTTTTGATGCCGCTGGGGGTGGTGATCCGGTGATGTTTCAACATATTTTTTGGTTTTTTGGTCACCCAGAAGTGTACATCATGATCCTCCCTGCATTCGGTATCATTTCTACCATAGTACCAACATTTTCTCGTAAAAAGCTCTTCGGCTATGCCTCTATGGTTTATGCGACGTCCTCAATTGCCTTGCTCTCATTTGTGGTATGGGCGCACCATATGTTTACCACAGGTATGCCTTTGGCAGGAGAGTTATTTTTTATGTATGCAACCATGCTGATCTCCGTGCCTACTGGCGTAAAAGTGTTTAATTGGGTCGCGACTATGTGGCGAGGGGCGATTAGTTTTGAGATCCCCATGATGTTTGCTATTGCGTTTATTGTGTTATTCACGTTGGGTGGATTTTCAGGTCTGATGTTAGCCATAACGCCTGCAGACTTTCAGTATCACGATACATATTTTGTTGTCGCGCATTTCCATTACGTATTGGTTACAGGTGCAGTGTTCTCGATAATGGCTGCTGCATACTATTGGTTGCCAAAGTGGACAGGCAACATGTATAGCGAAACACTGGCTCAATGGCATTTTTGGTTATCTTTGGTGAGTGTCAATGTGCTCTTTTTCCCAATGCATTTTGTCGGTTTAGCAGGTATGCCGAGAAGGATCCCTGACTATGCGCTGCAATTTGCTGATTTTAACGCCATCATCAGTATCGGTGGCTTTGCATTTGGATTGTCTCAACTGCTGTTTGTTGCCGTCGTATTTAAGTGTATTGCTGGCGGTAAAGCTGTTGCTAACAAAGTGTGGGATGGTGCAGAAGGGCTAGAGTGGCAAGTGGCTTCGCCAGCGCCCTATCATACTTTTTCAACACCTCCTAAGGTGGACTAAATGCACACTGCCCTTTTACGAAAACTGATACTTGCGGTGCTAGGGATGTTTGCATTTGCGTTTGCATTAGTGCCGTTATATGACGTTTTTTGCGACATAACAGGATTGAATGGCAAAGTAGATTTGGTTGTTGCTCAACAAAGTGAAACGGTAGATGATTCTCGGCAGGTCGAAGTCAGCTTTACAACTCACGCAAAAAGTAGCGCGCCATTTAGTGTCAAAGCTCAGCAATATTCTGTGAGTGTGCAGCCCGGCAAACTGTCTGAAGTGCAATTTGTAGCATATAACCTCAGCGATCGAGCGAGAGTGATGCAGGCAATACCGTCGGTTTCTCCTGGCCAAGCTGCTAAGTATCTTCATAAATTGGCATGTTTTTGTTTTGATCAGCAGCCACTGGCGGCGAATCAGTCAATGGAATTCACTTTGCGATTTTACGTAGATACTGAATTACCAGCGGACGTACAAGAGCTCACCCTATCTTACACGCTATATGATGTAACAGACACAACAGCGAGCAACTTAATTCAAGTGCCCGGTTTGAAGGTGGAACAGTATATTTCGACTAAGCATAGTATTATGCGAGGACCTCAAAATGGATAAAAGTTACCAAACTTATTATGTGCCAGAGCAAAGTCCATGGCCAATTATAGGTGCCGTTGCCATGTTTTTAATTGCAGTGGGAGCGGGGCTTACAGTGATGCAATTAGAGAAGGAAAGCAGCTCTGGCGCTTGGGTTTTATTCTCTGGGATTGTGGCTTTGATTGCCATGATAGTCGGTTGGTTTAGGCATGTTATTGATGAGTCCATGAGTGGTTTATATTCGGCGCAAATGGATAGGTCGTTCCGCCAAGGTATGGGGTGGTTTATCTTCTCCGAAGTAATGTTCTTTGCTGCATTTTTTGGCGCTTTGTTTTACGTCAGAATGTTCGCGGTACCTTGGTTGGGAGGGAGTAGTAATAATTTGATGACCAACGAAGTATTGTGGCCTCAATTTGAAGCTGTTTGGCCGCTATTAGTAACGCCAAATGGAGATGTAACACAAGCTATGCCGTGGCACGGGTTGCCGTTGACCAATACTATTATTCTTCTTACCTCATCTGTCACATTGCATTTCGCACACACAGCAATAGAGCGCGATGAACGTCAAAAACTAAAGGCCTTTCTCGGATTAACGATACTACTCGGTTTCGTATTTTTAGGTTTTCAAGTTGAAGAATATGTGCATGCGTATATGGAGCTGGGGCTAAAATTAGACTCAGGGATTTACGGAAACACATTCTTTATGTTAACCGGGTTTCACGGCATGCATGTAACGTTAGGGGCGCTCATGTTGCTTGTTGTTTGGCTCAGGGTGATGAAAGGACATCTAGATTCTAATCAACATTTTGCGTTTCAGGCTGCGGCTTGGTACTGGCACTTTGTTGATGTTGTGTGGTTGTGTCTATTCGTGTTTGTGTATGTGTTGTAGCCATAGGTTGAGGGTTAAAATTGATAAAGCCGATTTGACTAAAAAGTGTGATGCATAAAATTACGATCAGAGAATACAACACTCGCTTACCAAGTAATTGAGACATGTTTTTAGATTTATCAGCGCCTTGAAGCATAACAATTAACGCATGAAAAAGATGAAAAAGAACAACTAAAAGTAATGCTGTAATAATCCATTTTATGAGCATGAAGGAGTCTGCCATCAGTGTATTTAATAAAAAGACTAGTACAGTTCTGGTGATTTTGGCAGTGATTGTAGTGATGTCAGTGTGCTTTAGATTGTCATATTGGCAATGGCAAAGAGCCACAAATAAGCAAGCGCTCTTAGAACAGCTAACAGAGCAGTCTCAAGACCAGAAGACCCTGTTCAGTCAAGACCCCGATTCACTGCAAGGTGTTAAGGCGGTTTTGACGGGAAAGCTAGACCAAAAACACTGGTGGCTACTTGATAATCAAATTGTGGACGGCCAAGTTGGTTATGACCTAATTGCAATATTTGACGCAGATGACAGTGCCGAACGTTTTGTCATTAACCTAGGGTTTGTACCAGCAGGAAAGAACCGGTCTCACCTTCCGGAAATTAGGTTTCCTAGTGGTCAGCTTAAGATCAATGCACAGTTTAAGATTGGCAAATGGTCGGGTTTTACGCTGGCCGAATATCCAAACCAAAGCGCACATCACAGCAACGTTTTACAGTACTTGGAGCACACATTTTTTAGTCGAGAACTAGAGGCTAAGATTTCACCACTGCTACTGATCGCAGATCAGACCGTTATTGAAGGTATTACTCCTCATTACGAGGCGGTTGTGATGAGTCCAGAGAAACACCGAGCTTATGCTCTGCAATGGTTACTGATCGGATTATCTGCGGGAGTCATAGCGCTTTTTGCGTCAAAAAGAGAATCGGGGAAGCTAAAATATGAATAAAACACTGTGGTTATTTGTTGGATGTTTTCTGTTGCCTGTAATCTTGGCTATAGCAGTACTTAAACTCGATTTGAGGCCCTCTTCAACAACCAATAACGGTAATTTTCTCCAGCATGAAGTTTGGTTGCCTGTTCAGCAGGACGACAAGCTATGGACCATTGTTTTAAATCTGCCAAGTGGTTGTGTATCAGCTTGCGAAATCCAGAAAAGCAATGCGCAAAATCTACACGTCGCGCTTGGAAAGAATCGCAGCAAGGTGTCTATTGTCATGGTAGGGGCGGGGGAACTTGCCATTGAACAAAGCGTGCAAGAGAAGCTCACTCCGGCGTCATTTTATCTTGTAAATAAGCAGGGTCTTGTTGTGCTGGAGTATCTGTACAAACCCGATCCAGAAGCGAACAGATTAGTCCTGAAAGGGCTATTAAAGGACATGAAAAAACTCTTAAATTACGCTCGTTCACAGTAAGGAGGCGCTATGTCTAATGTACTTCAACGTACTATTACATTTGCTTGTATGCTGGCGATTTGTGTGGTTGTGCTAGGCGCATACACTCGCTTGAGTAATGCTGGGCTAGGGTGCCCTGACTGGCCGGGCTGTTATGGGTTTTTAACTGTGCCCAATGAGATGCACGAAATTACAGCAGCCCAATTAAAATACCCTAGCAGCACAATTGAACCGCGCAAAGCCTGGATAGAGATGATACATAGATACTTTGCGGGCTGCCTTGCTTTGGTTGTGTTGCTGTTATTCTTTGTGATTGTTCGCTCCAAACAAAAGCATGCGCCTAAGATATTGGCTGGTGCATTGTTAATGATGATAGCTATTCAAGCGCTGCTTGGTATGTGGACCGTGACAATGAACTTACAACCGTTCGTGGTTATGGGGCATTTACTCGGTGGTTTTACAGTGTTGTCTTTGTTGACGCTATTATATTTAAGATGGTCACCGCCGCTCGTTGAGTATGAAGATCATGCTGCGCTGTGTTTTAAAGCTGGCATAGTATGTACGTGTATTTTGGTGTTGCAAATTGCACTGGGTGGATGGTTGGCGGCAAATTATGCAGCTCCTCATTGTACTGGCCTACCACTATGTTCAAATAGTGAATTGTTCTCTTGGCAAAGCTTATTGAGACTGCCAGAAAAATCAAGCACCTATGAATATGGAGTGCTGCCTTTTGAAACGCGGTTGTCGATACATTTGATGCATCGGATTTGGGCAAGTGTTACGTTACTGTCAATCGTTGCGATGGCTGTGTTGGTTCACATAAAAATAGCTCAGCCGATAATTCGTAAAGGAGCGAATCAAGTATTGGCTTTAGTTTTGCTTCAAGTGTTCATTGGTGGTGTGATTGTTTATTTTAAGTTTCCTATCCTTTTAACTCTATTTCATAACTTTATGGCTGCTTTGTTGCTTTTAGCTTTGGTTAGAACGTGCTTTTTACTCTCACGAGCTAGGCAGGTGTGGATATGAATATAGGATTGAGCAAGTATACCTATGTTTTTGACAGCGTATCGCGTGCCGGGCTCGCTTACTTGAATATTTGTAAGCCAAAAGTTGTGCTAATGCTTGTATTGACTGCGTGGGTTGGAATTGTATTGGCACCAGATACACAGCGAAGTAGCTGGTTTCAAGCGGGGAGCTTGATTGGTATCGGTTTAGTATCCGCTGCAGCGGCTGCCATCAATCATATTTTGGATCGTGCTCGAGATAAAAAGATGGCACGCACTCGGCATCGTCCTTTAGTTCAAAATCAATTAAGTGTACAGCAAGCCTACATTTTTGCGTTTATGATTGGTGTATTTGGTGTATGCATGTTGCTTTTGTTTAGTAATTGGCTGTGCACCCTGTTAACGGTTATGGCGCTGTTTGGGTATGCCGTCGTGTATACCGTTTTTCTGAAGCATTCGACTCCACAAAATATCGTGATTGGTGGCTTAGCGGGAGCGATGCCGCCACTGCTGGGGTGGGTGAGTGAAACCCAAGTACTAAGTGCTGAACCTTGGTTATTAGTGATGATTATTTTTACTTGGACTCCCCCTCACTTTTGGGCTTTGGCGATAGCACGAAAAAACGACTACAAACGTGCAAACGTGCCTATGCTGCCTGTGACCCACGGTACTAAATTTTCCAAACTCTGTATGTGTGTATATGCGGTACTACTTGCTTTGGTATGTATTTTACCTTATTTAATTGGTATGTCTGGTGTATTTTACTTGGTTGCAGCGTGTATTTTAAATATACGATTTTTACAAAAAGTGATGATTTTATATTTTGAATCAAATTCAGAGTCTGCAATGCAAGTTTTTCATTTTTCCATTAGTTATTTGTTGCTACTCTTTGGTTCACTATTTATTGATAAGCTCGTGACCTAATGCGCTTAATATTACTGCTTCTTATATCGACTCTATTATTGTCATGTAAACAGCCTGAGAAAGTTTCAGAGTTTACTGTGCGCTACCCTGTGCCTAAGCAATTAAAGCCGTTTGAATTAGTTGATCAAAATAATAATATAGTGACAAATGAGGCATTACTTGGAAAATGGAACTTACTGTTTCTTGGTTATACAAGCTGTCCAGATGTCTGCCCGATGACGCTTGCAAAGTTGACACAAATAAACAGCAAGATCAGCACTGTACGGCAGACTCAAATCTGGTTTGTTTCTGTTGACCCGCAACGAGATAGCCCACAAAAAAGAAAGGATTATATAGGGTATTTTGATGAGCAGTTTTTAGCAGTAACCAATAAACATAAGCAGCTTTTTCCTTTTGTCAGAGATATAGGTTTAATTTATGCCATTAATGATGGGACAGATGAGGATTACTATGTCGACCATAGTGCTTCAATCGCACTTATTAATCCTTTAGGGGAACTAAGCGCTATCTTTAAGCCGGAGTTCTTAAAAGGCCAGGTTCCAACCGTTAATACGCAACATATCGTTGAAGATTTTAAAATTATCTCTCAATCCTACTAATAACCCCATCGAGTGTTGTACCTGCATCTAAGTTAATAATATTTTTATTTCTTTTGCTCAGAATTTTGGCAATTTCATCATCAACGTCTAATCTAATCTTATCTACAATTTTTACAGGGAATGTGCCAAGCGCATGATTAAACTTCCTTCTGAGTTAGCCATCAATAAAGTTGAAGAACTGTATCAGATGTTTGTTCAAGAACTAGAAACAGGGCAACCAATCTGTATCGATATCAATGATGTTTGTAAAGTTGACACCGCTTCAATTCAAATGTTGTGTGCATTGCAAAAACGCTTAATGAATTTTGATCAGCAGATAACTTGGCATGGTGATAGCCCTATTTTGTTTGAGTCTGTAGAACAACTTGGTTTAACCGAAATTTTATCCTTTAGCAGTAAGATTTAAGAGGTCAATATGAAAAAGATTTTAGCTGTGGATGATTCTGCTTCAATGCGACAAATGGTTGGGTTCACTCTTAAAAAAGCAGGGTTTGACGTCACAGAAGCAAAGGACGGTAGCGAGGCATTAAGCTTGGCAAAACAGCAGGGTTTTGACGCTGTAATTTCTGATGTAAACATGCCCGTTATGGATGGGATAACCCTGATTAGGGAGCTGCGTAGCTTACCTAACTATAAATTTACGCCGCTTTTGATGCTGACCACAGAATCAGGGCTTGATAAAAAAAGCGAAGGCAAGGCCGCAGGTGCAACGGGTTGGATTGTAAAGCCTTTTAACCCGGATCAATTGTTAGCTGTATTGAAGAAAGTCATCCGCTAGTACCAACGAGGTATAGGCATGAGCATAGATTTAAGCCAGTTTTTTGATGTGTTCTTTGAAGAAAGTTTTGAAGGTCTGGATGCGATGGAGGCTGAGCTTCTAAATCTAGAACCTGGAACTGAAGATTCAGAGACCATTAACACGATATTTAGAGCTGCCCACTCGATTAAAGGCGGCAGTGGTACATTTGGTTTTGTGTCTGTTTCAGACTTTACTCATGTACTGGAAACACTCCTAGACCAAATCCGTGACGGACAGCGGGTCCTCACCGCTGAGCATGTGAACTTACTTTTAAAGTCTGTCGATTGTGTAAGAGGATTGCTCAGCGCATTACAAGCGGAAGAAGAGCCAGATCTGAGTGAATCAAATGAGCTCAAGGCTCGCTTTGAAGCGATACTGGGTGATGAATCACCAGAGGTTGTTGAAGCTGAACAGAGCGAAACAGTCAGTGAGGCATTGCAAAGTACAACTTACCAAATTGATTTCAAGCCTGAATCTCATCTATTTAAAACTGGGAATGAACCGCTTTATATGTTTTCTGAGCTTGCCGAATTGGGCGAGTTAGAAGTCAATGTGTTTCACGATGGTCTTCCTGAGTTTTTAGAGTTTGATCCAGAAGATTGTTTTTTACACTGGCGCTTTTTCCTGACGACAACGAGAGAAGAGCAAGCAATCTCTGAAATCTTCGAGTGGGTCGAAGATGATGCAGAAATAAAAATTGAGGCGTGCGGAGGGTTGTTTGAAGATGAAAGTCCTTCTGAGCAACAGCCATCAGCGTCATCGACATCTTCTGATGCAGGTAACTTAGAGACTGTTCAGCAAGCACCTGCACAAAGTGAAAGTGCGACTAACAATGAACAAAACAAGCAGGCAGAAGAGAGTCTCGCTGCGGTGCAGAAAAAAGTTGAGTCGGTGAAAAGCAATAAAGCTGAAAGTAGAAAGTCCACAGATTCTGCCGCCACTTCTATTCGTGTAGGTATAGATAAAGTAGATTCTTTGATCAATATGGTTGGTGAGCTGGTGATAACGCAAGCGATGCTAAGCCAAATTGGTGATCAGGATATCACTGAATCTAGTATTGCTGCGCTTCAGGAAGGGCTCACTCAATTAGCGCACAATACCCGTGATTTGCAAGAAAATGTAATGCGGATCAGGATGCTGCCAATTAGCTTTGTATTTAGTCGCTTTCCTAGATTAGTAAGAGATACGTCTCAAAAATTAAAGAAACAAGTTGAGCTTAAACTGGTCGGTGAACAAACTGAGCTCGACAAAACCGTGATGGAAAAACTCTCCGATCCTATGGTTCACCTAGTGAGAAACTCATTAGATCACGGTTTAGAGACTCCGGAAGATCGCATCGCCAATGGTAAAAATCCTGTGGGCACAGTGACACTAAATGCTTTTCACCAAGGCGGTAATATCGTTATTGAAATTATGGATGATGGTAAAGGGCTGGATACAGAAAAAATTCGCAGTAAGGCAATTGCGAATGGATTAATTAATGAGTCGGACGAGCTAAGTTCTGAAGAAATCAATGAGCTTATATTTATGCCAGGTTTTTCAACGGCAGACAGCGTAAGTGATATTTCTGGCCGAGGAGTTGGAATGGATGTTGTGCGACGCAATATTCAAGCGCTCAATGGTTCGGTAGAGGTCACGTCAAAACAAGGGGTTGGCTCGACTTTTACAATAAGGCTGCCACTTACACTCGCTATCCTCGACGGTCAATTGGTACAAGTTGCAACGCATACTTATATCATTCCACTTATTTCGATAGTTGAATCGCTTCAAATTGACATTACGAAAGTCAGCAAGGTTGGCAAAGGCTTAGAAGTTCTGCGCTTGCGTGATGAATATATTCCAATATTGAGACTGTACGACATTTTTAGCCATCAGGGCGCGCGTGAAGAGCTGGACAAAACACTCTTGGTCGTGGTTGAGAGCGACAATTATAAAATAGGCCTATTGGTTGATGATTTACTTGCGCAACAGCAAGTGGTGATTAAAAGTTTAGAGGCGAACTATCAGAAAGTTGACGGCATTTCTGGAGCGACGATATTGGGTGATGGGACAGTATCTCTGATCATTGATATCAGTGGACTCATCAAATTGAGTGGCTTACGCCGGCCTGGTTCAACTGAATTATTAGTTGACTTGAAAGGTGAGGAGGCTGAACCAGCATGATTGACCAAGTTGAAGTAAATCAGCAGCTTATGTTTGACGGGGAATCTGATGAAAAGCAGTTTTTAACTTTCATGATGCACGATGAAGAGTACGGAATGGACATTTTAGCCGTGCAAGAAATTCGTGGGTGGGAGCCTGTCACCACCATTCCAAACTCTCCTAATTTTGTCAGAGGCGCGATGAATTTACGCGGCACAATAGTACCAATTATCGACTTGCGGATGCGCTTTGGCATTAATGCAATTGAGTATGGACCGTTGACTGTAGTGATTGTGGTCTCTGTAAAAATTAAGGAACAGCAGAAAATTATGGGGCTAGTTGTGGACGCGGTATCAGATGTTTATAGCATTGCAGAGGAAAAGGCCAAAGATGTGCCTGATTTCCAAGATTCAGATAATGCATATTTTGTTCACGGACTAGTGAATGTAGGTCAAAAAATGGTTGTGCTTTTAAATCTAGAAAAAGTTTTAGATTTGAGTGATAAAAGTGGTCTCAAAGGCTAATTGGGGGTCGAAATGAGCGAACAGAGTATCCAAAGCAGTATTAATAACAAGATCTTAGTAACTGGGGTGATTCTGGTTATTAGTGTCATTGTTGGTGCTCAGCTAGGGCAAGCTGAATCAGAGCAAATACGAATGATGTCATTTTTAGTTCCGCTTCTGGGTATTGCGGCTGCTTTAGTATTTTTAAAAAATGGTTTAACTCCCATAACAGGCCAGTTAGTGGCTGTGTATGCCGCAATGCCATTGCTTAAAGTAGGTAATCGAGCACAGTTTGAGCAGTTGGATCTGTCAGGTTTTCCCCAACTGCATAGGGTGTTGTCGAACGTAGATGAAGATGTGAGAGAAGAGGATCATGAAGACGATCATACAGAAAGTTTGTTGTTGGCTTTGAAAGGTTGTCAGGCAAACATTATGGTCGCAGACAGCGATCTAAATATTGTCTATATGAATGACTCAGTAACCGTCATGCTGAGACAAAATGAACATCAACTTAGAAAAGAGTTACCTAACTTTAACGTTGCAACCACGATCGGCACAAACATAGACATGTTTCATGCCAACCCCAGTCATCAAAGAAACTTGTTAGCGAGTTTGAGAGATGTGTACAAAACACAAATCACGGTTGCCGGGCTGACATTTGATCTAATCGCGACACCTGTGTTTGATAAAAACAATGAACGTATTGCCACGTTAGTTGAGTGGAAGGATTTGACAGAACAGCTAGCCATTGAACAAAAACAAAAGGACGAAGCTGCGAAAAATGCACGGATATCTAGTGCTTTAAATGTGTGCCAAGCGAATGTCATGTTGGCGGATGATGACTGCAATATTGTATATGGCAATGAGTCAGTCATGAGTATGTTGAGAAAAAACCAAGCGCAATTACAAACGGCATTGCCACGCTTTAATGTAGATACATTGATGGGGCAAAACATTGACATATTTCATGCCAATCCGAGTCATCAAAGGAACTTATTGAGTAATCTGACGGACACCTACAAGACGGATATCGAAGTTGCTGGTTTTACATTTGGTTTAATTGCGACACCTGTACAAGACGAAAATGGCAACCGTCTGGGCACGGTTGTTGAGTGGGAAGACAAAACCGAGCGGTTGGTACAAGAGCGCGAAGCGCAAAAAGCGGCAAACGAAAATCTACGTGTACGTCGCGCTTTGGACAACGTTGCAACCAATACCATGATTGCGGATGGCCATTTCAATATTGTTTATATGAACGAGTCAGTGACATCCATGATGAAAAATGCTGAACGCGATATTCGACAAGACCTCCCCAACTTTGATAGCAATAAACTGATGGGGGCAAATATTGACGTCTTCCATAAGAACCCTGCGCATCAGCGCAATATGGTCAGTAACTTAACTGACACCTATAAAACTGAGATCCAAGTAGGTGGGCGCACATTTGGATTAGTCGCTAACCCTATTTTGGCATCAGATGGTGAGCGTATCGGCACTGTGGTTGAATGGGAAGACCGCACTGATGAAGTTGCGATTGAATCGGAAGTTAATGAGTTAGTCGAATCAGCTCGTGAAGGTAATTTGGCCGTGCGCCTCAATGAAAATGATAAGCAAGGGTTCTACCTTCGCTTAGCTAAAGGGCTAAACGGTTTGGTTTCTCTAGTAGATGATGCGGTATCGGATACCGTAAACATGTTAGATGCACTGGCTAACGGGGACTTAACTCAAAGGATCAATGCAGACTATAAAGGCGCGTTTGACAAACTTAAGCAAGATGCGAATACCACAGCGGATAAATTAACAGAAGTGTTGAATCGAATCAGTTCTTCTGCTGCGATGGTGGCCAGTGGCGCTGAAGAAATTTCCCAAGGTAATGCAGACTTAAGTCAGCGAACAGAAGAGCAAGCATCATCGTTAGAAGAAACTGCGTCGAGTATGGAAGAAATGACTAGTACGGTGAGACAAAATGCGGACAACGCAAAAGTTGCCAATGAGCTTGCAGCAGAAACAAGTGAAAAAGCGGTGACAGGGGGCGAAGTGGTTAACAGAGCCGTCTCTAGTATGTCAGAGATCAATGAATCTAGTAAAAAGATCGCCGATATCATCAGCGTCATTGACGAAATTGCGTTTCAAACTAATTTACTTGCATTAAACGCCGCGGTGGAGGCGGCAAGAGCAGGCGAGCAAGGGCGAGGCTTTGCTGTTGTAGCTGGTGAAGTTAGGAATCTAGCGCAGCGTTCAGCAGGTGCTGCGAAGGAAATTAAAGACTTGATTAGAGACAGTGTTGGTAAAGTTGAAGATGGCACCTTATTAGTGAATGAATCAGGTGCAACGTTAAAAGAAATTGTTGCGGCAGTAAAACGTGTGACAGAAATGATTTCGGATATTGCTGAAGCATCCGAGGAGCAAAGCTCTGGTATTGAGCAGGTCAATAAGGCTGTTGCCCAAATGGATGAGATGACACAGCAAAATGCGGCGTTGGTGGAACAGGCTTCTGCAGCTGGGGAATCAATGGCTGAGCAAGCAAATGATATGAGAAGGCTATTAAACTTCTTTAATGTTGGCGACTCAAATACCGATGGCCTGCCAGCATCTGTCAGCAGTTTGCCAACCAAGCGGTTGAATACGCCTCAGCAGCCAGTGAGTAATGCCGGAAGCATGCAATTGAATAATAGTACGCCTGCGAAAGTCACTTCTAATCTTTCACAAAAATCTACTGAGCCTGCAAACCGCTTTGCAGATGACTCTGAAGAGTGGGAAGAGTTTTAACCGCAAGTTTGAAAGAGGGCCTCTGATCTGAGGCCCCCCTTTTGAGAAAAAAATAGCACTGGCTAACTTTTTGGTTATTAATTGAACTATTTAAGCGTTGCGAGCGTATGAAAGAGTTTCAGTTTACAGACACTGATTTTCAGAAAGTCTCTGAAAAGGTATATAGCGCATGTGGCATCGTGCTCGGGCCACATAAGCGAGAAATGGTGTATTCGCGCCTTGCTAGGCGGATCAGAGCAAACGGGCTGAAAAACTTTGAGGACTATTTAACGTTTTTAGACAACAGCAGTGATCAAGAATTTAGCCACTTTATTAATGCAATTACGACGAATTTAACCTCGTTTTTTAGAGAGTCGCACCATTTCGAATATTTAAAAAGCGACGTAATTCCACGTATTAAACAGGACAATAAAATGTCCAAGAGAGCACGCTTTTGGTCTGCGGGATGTTCAACAGGCGAGGAGCCATACAGTATTGCGATGACGGTGAAAGATGAGTTTCCTAGTGACTGGGACGTGAAGGTGTTAGCCACTGATTTGGACTCCAATGTACTTTCAAAAGCGGCGGAAGGCATCTATAGCAGCCAGTCAGTGACTGGCTTAGATGAAAACCACTTAAGAAAGTGGTTTTTGAAAAGCAGTGACGGCAGTCAATACC
Source organism: Pseudoalteromonas sp. Of7M-16 (assembly GCF_022347805.1). Classification (NCBI taxonomy): domain Bacteria; kingdom Pseudomonadati; phylum Pseudomonadota; class Gammaproteobacteria; order Alteromonadales; family Pseudoalteromonadaceae; genus Pseudoalteromonas; species Pseudoalteromonas sp. Of7M-16. Next base: position 120,470 of record NZ_JAKRFY010000012.1, read on the forward strand.
GTGTTAAAGAGCAGTTGAAGAGCCTCATTTATTTTAAGCGATTGAACTTGCTCGAACCTTGGCCAATGAAAGGCCCGTTTGATTTGATATTTTGTCGAAATGTATTGATTTATTTCGACAAAGAAACAAAAGACAGTCTATTTGATGGATACCATCGCATGTTAGAGCCGTCACATGGACACTTATTTATAGGTCACTCAGAAACAATGAGTAAAGAGCGCAGAGACTTTAAAAATTTGGGCAAAACTATGTATAAGAGGGTGGATGTAACATGAGCCACTTTAGGCCTGTGATAAATGGCTTTGAGCATGTAAAACGGTTTTGGGATGCGGGGCGGAGTAAGGTTGTTGCCAAGGTCTTACCGGGAGAATTTTACGTATCGAAAAATGACGAATTGATCTCGACGGTATTAGGATCGTGTATTGCCGCTTGTGTATATGACGAAAAGTTAGGGATCGGTGGCATGAATCACTTTATGTTGCCGGGTGCTCAAAATATGACGAATGTGACTAATGTTCATTCAGATGACTTTAATTGCCGCTATGGAAATTGGGCGATGGAGTTTTTGATAAACGAAGTGCTAAAAAATGGTGCCAGTCGCAACAACCTCAAAGTAAAGCTGTTTGGTGGTGGAAAAATAATTAGTGCGATGACGGATATTGGTGTTGGCAACATCCGTTTTGCCAGAGCTTACGTAGAGGAAGAGCATTTAGAGTTAGTGTCACATGATGTGGGAGGGCCGTGGCCCAGAAAGGTGGTATTTCATCCTCAGTCGGGTTCTGCAAAGGTAAAAAAACTGCGGCAGGTACACAATGACACGATTGAAAAACGTGAGGTTAAATACTTACATGATATCGAGGCGCAAGATGCACAAACCGATATCGAGTTATTTTAGAGTAATTAGCAATGATAAAGGTTTTGATAGTAGACGACTCACCTTTGCTTAGGGCTGTTTTGAAAGCGGTATTGGAGCAAGCTGGAGATATTGAGGTTGTGGGGGCGGCCAAAGACCCCTATGAAGCAAGAGATATGATTAAGGCGTTACAGCCTGATGTGCTTACTCTCGATATTGAAATGCCAAAAATGAACGGGTTAAGCTTTTTAAAGAACCTAATGAGGTTGCGCCCAATGCCCGTAGTCATGTTATCTACGTTAACCCAAAAAGGGTCGCCAGAGACCCTTGAAGCGTTAGAGGCGGGGGCTGTCGACTTTATTGCCAAACCTATGTCTAATGTTGCGGAGCAATTAGAAGCATATGCTGATGTACTTTACCAAAAAATTCGCACGGCAAGTCGAGCGAGGGTAAGAGCGTTTAAACCTGACAAGCAGCAAAACACAGCGCAAGCTATGCCCAGTGATACACGTTTTCAAAGCTTGAGTGTTTTGGCAATTGGCGCCTCTACTGGCGGCACCGAAGCGCTGAGAGAGGTATTAACTAAGCTACCGCCTAATAGCCCTCCTGTTGTGATTACTCAACATATTCCTCCTGTTTTTAGTTCTTCATTTGCGCAACGTATGGACAGATGCTGCACTGTGAATGTTAAAGAGGCAGAGGAGGGTGACGAGCTTGGTGTTGGTAAGGTATTCATTGCTCCGGGAGATAAACACTTACTGGTCGTACAAAAAGGGTCTAAATTGGTTTGCCAGCTGAGTGATAGCGATAAGGTCAATCGCCATAAGCCTGCTGTAGATGTGTTATTTGACTCCTTGTTACCAGTCGCGACTTATGTTCATGCAGCGTTATTGACTGGCATGGGTTCTGACGGGGCGCAGGGGTTACTGAGATTAAAAGAGGCTGGAGCAAACACATTTGCTCAAGACGAAGCCTCATGCGTTGTGTGGGGAATGCCTCGCGCAGCGGTTGAACTCAATGCCGCAAATAAAGTGGTGTCTTTAGATGCAATGGCCAAGGCGCTACTACACTCCGCGAGTCGTTAAACCATTAGTTTATCTGTATCACCCAAGGCTGGGAAAACCAGTGAAAGCGGCCTTTGTGTGTTTTTGAAGGCGCAGTGCAGTTGTATCTAGAACGACCTTTCGGTAGGCGCTCTGGACTCGTCACAGTCACTTGGTTTTCTGAGCGCCAGGTCAATTCTGCGCGACCAACTCCTGATACGAAACACGCCAATTGATGTTTGCTAAAGTCCTTACTTTTGAATGTTATCGTAACTGAAGGGCGACGCTCTGTGGTGACTGAGTTGTTATAGGCCAATTGGTCAATCTCGAAAGGGAGAGAGTCAATTTTAACTTTCAGTGTTTTTAAATTACTATAAATGCCAGAGGCTGGAAATCGAGGAATTCGCGTAAAGTCAGTTGTTGGACCAACTGCACCAGAATGCTGGCCAATACCTATTAAGCCAAGTTTTTGCACAAGTGATTGTAGTGCTGAGTCAAACTCACCATAGGGGTACGCAATGTAGGGGTAATTATGCCCTATTTCAGCATTGATGCGCTGTTGTGACCAAGTTAAATCATGACTTATGCGTTTGGCCCACTGCTGCTCAGATTCGCCGGATTGGCGTATATGCAAATAGTCGTGTTGGGCACTGTGATTTGCTATCAATGCGCCGCGTTTTGACAGAGCTCTTAATTCATCCCATGTCATGACATAACTTTTGCCTTCGTCAATCAGTTTAGGGTTGACGAAAATCGTGTAGGGAAAGTTAAATTTTTCAAGGAGCGGGGCAGCCGCTTCGATATTGTTGTCATATCCGTCGTCAAAAGTAATTGCCACGGTATTTAGTGGGAGGTGCTTTCCCTGTTTAAGATGATTGAGGAATTCATCTAGTGCAATGACGTTATAGTTGCCCTTTTTTAAATGCTCTAAATGAGATTTAAAGGTATCTTCACTGACGCTGGTGACAGGCGGCAGTTTCTCACTGACATGATGATATTGTAAGATAGTCGCACTGTGCGCTTGCACACTTGCTAAACCAACAAATAGAACTAAATTATGAAGCTTTTTCATTACCTGCGTACACCTTATCATATTCCACTACTTACTCTCGCAGCGCCGATGATTTTATCAAATATTTCGGTACCACTGCTAGGGTTAGTTGATACTGCTGTGATAGGCCATTTAAGTCATGCTCACTATTTAGCGGGCATCGCGCTTGGCTCGGGCAGTATTGCGTTGTTATTTTGGCTTGCCAGCTTTTTGCGTATGAGTACAACTGGGGAAATAGCACAAGCTTATGGCGAGAAAAATCAAGCTCGTTCATACCAATCTTTGTTGGCAAGTATGGCCATTGCCCTGCTATTTGCTATGTCGCTCATTGGGTTATCGCCATTTTTACTGGAGGTGATAGAGCGGCTAGCCAACCCCAGCAGCGATGTTATGGAACAAGCCTCGCTCTACTTTTCAATCCGTATATACAGTGCGCCTGCGGCAATGATGAATTTGGTCTTGCTGGGCTTTATGTTGGGATTACAGTATGGCAAGGGGCCTTTCTATATTGTGTTGTTTACTAACCTAGTCAACATCGTTTTGGATTTACTGTTTGTCATTGGTTTTGAATGGGGAGTAGCAGGTGCTGCGTGGGCGTCTGTTATCGCCGACTATAGTGCATTGGCGTTGGCTGTGTGGCTAACCAGCTCACTACTGAAAAAGAAGGGGTGGATATTTTTGTGGTTAAGACCGAGCCGCCAACACCTTATTCATTTATTGACCTTGAATAAAGATATCTTTATTCGCTCACTGGTATTGCAATTGTGTTTTAGCTTCATGACATTTTATGGTGCACGGTTAGGGGATAATACGCTTGCTGCAAACGCCGTGTTGCTCAACTTTTTAATGCTGGTGAGCTTTGCAATGGATGGCATTGCATATGCGGTTGAAGCAAAAGTCGGGCAGGCAAAAGGTGAAAAAGATACCGAAAAATTAAAATCATGGGTTGCTGTGAGCGTACTGTGGGGCGGTGTTTTTGCAATACTTTATTGTTTTGTGTTTGCTGTTTTTGGGCCGACTATCATTGGTATGTTAACCAGTATTCCAAGTGTTGTGGAAACGGCATTGGTTTACTTACCTTGGCTTATAGTATTGCCTTTAATCGCGATGAACTGCTTTCTTTTCGATGGTGTGTTTGTTGGATTAACAAGGGCAAGAGAAATGCGTAACAGTATGATATTTTCCGCATTGTTTGGTTTTTTCCTGCCCGTTTATTTGCTGCTGGACCATGGCAATCACGCACTGTGGTTAGCGATGACATGTTTTATGGCTCTGCGTGGAATTACTTTGATTTACCGTTATCGAAAGCTTGACGTGCAGAACGCCTTGCTGAAATAACTTGCGAAAAGCGGTTTGCAAAGATCCCTAAATAGCCATACCCCGCGATCCCTAATGCTGGAAATAACACGGCGAGTCCAGCATAGCGCCAATTTGGGTCATGGTAATAGCTCAGTGCGAACAACCCCATTGCGAGCACAAATATACCAATGCCAGTAAAAAAGAATCGTAGGCTGCGCTTGGGGTTGGACCCCAAGCGATAGATAAACTGCGTAAACATACTGAATCGGTTAGTAGTATGAGTGGTCGCCACGTGCGTGCTCTGTTATATCGCGCACGCCTGTGATTTCGTCAAATTTTGCAACCATTTCTTTCTCAATGCCTTCTTTTAGAGTGACATCGATCATTGAGCAACCATTACAGCCGCCACCAAATTGCAATACGGCGATGCCTTCGGCTGTGATCTCTACTAGGCTCACCTGACCGCCGTGATTGGCAAGCTGTGGGTTAACATCAGTGACTAACATATGCTCCACACGCTCTGCCAAGCTCGCGTCATCTTTTAGCTTTTTCGCTTTTGCATTGGGCGCTTTTAATGTGAGTTGACTACCCATTTTGTCGGTAACAAAATCGATTTCTGCTTCTTCTAGAAAAGGCGCACTTTCTTCATCGACGATGGCATCAAATCCGTTAAAGTTAAAGCGCATATCGCTTTGCTCAACAGCATCTGCAGGACAGTAAGAAACACCACATTCAGCTTGTGCAGTTCCTGGGTTTACAACAAATACGCGGATACTCGTGCCATCAGCTTGGTCGCTGAGCAGTTTGGCAAAATGTGTTTGGGCTGATTCTGAAATTGTGATCATAATCTGGCTATACTTGACTAATTTACTCGGTTACTCCCTATGATACTCCCCTCGTCCGGTTGTAGCTAGTGTTGGACGTAAAAATTTGCGGTAAATTGGGTCAACTTGTTAGCTTATAAGTGAGCGATTTAAGATGGAATTAGTATGAGAATATTTTTGTTACTGCTGGCTTTCTTTGTATTTGCAAGCCATGCGAAGCCGATCACCTATTATTTTTCCCCCGATATAAAATTTGACCAAAATATTACTAAACCCAGCGAAGTTTTGGGTTATGAAGTGGGTGAGTGGCATGTACGTCATGACCAGTTAGTTCACTACCTCACTTTACTCGCTAAGCAAAGCCCGAGGATTAGCTTATCGACCATTGGCTACAGTCATGAGCAGCGACCTTTATTACAGCTTGCAATCACTAACCCTACGCAACTAGAGAAGTTAGAGTCGTTGCGCGAAGCACATCTGACTAGTTTAAAAGAGGGCGAAACATCACCAAGTGCTCCTAATGTAATATGGATGGGATATAGCGTACATGGTAATGAGCCTTCAGGCAGCAATGCAGCGATGCTGGTGGCCTACTATTTAGCCGCAGCGCAGGGAGAGGAGGTTGAACATATATTGAAAAATAATATCATTTTGCTTGATCCTGCGATGAACCCAGATGGATTAGCACGCTTTGCTCACTGGGCTAACAGTCACAAAGGACAGACATTGTCGTCGGACCCGGCTCATCGAGAGCATGTAGAATCTTGGCCATCGGCGCGTACGAATCACTATTGGTTCGACTTAAATCGAGATTGGCTATTATTACAACATCCTGAATCCATTGCGCGAGTTGCACAGTTTCATCGTTGGAAGCCAACAGTGCTCACTGATTTTCATGAGATGGGAACAAATAGCAGCTACTTTTTTCAACCAGGGATCCCATCTAGAACGCATCCAATTACGCCAAAAAAGAATCAAACACTGACTCACGCCCTGGCAAAATATCATGCTCAAACATTAGATAAAGAGCGGCAACTATATTTTACTCAAGAAAGTTTTGATGACTTTTACATAGGCAAAGGTTCAACCTATCCAGATGTAAATGGAACGATTGGGATTTTATTTGAACAAGCGAGCAGTAGAGGCCACGTTCAAGAGTCTATAAACGGTGAGTTATATTTTCATCGCACTATTAAGAATCAATTGCTCACGTCATTGTCCACATTCACTGGTGCTACAGAACACAAAGAAGCATTAATGGCGTATCAAAGAAGTTTTTTTGCTGAAGCCGAGCACTTAGCTAGCAAAGAAAAGTTCAAGGGGTATATTGTTGCAAAAGGAAAAGATACATATCGTTTTAAGCAATTCGCAGCTTTACTTAAAAGCCATCAAATCAATGCTTACCCTATAACAAAAGCGATCACTATAGCTGACCATGAATATCAAGTTGGTGATTTATTTGTTCCTTTGCAACAACAGCAATATCGCTTTATCAAAGCTGCTTTTTCTACGCAGACAGAATTTGAAGACAACACCTTTTACGACGTATCGGGCTGGACATTACCTTATGCGTTTGATTTGAATTTTTCTGCTGTTACTAGCAGTTGGGGGCTAAAGTATAGCGAGTCACCTTGGGAGCCAACACAGTCTAGTTTTTCTGCAGAGCAAGTATCTAATGCCTATGCTTATGCCTTTGAATGGCATCATTATTTAGCACCAAAGCTACTCAACTTATTGTTGAAAGAGGGATTTGAAGTTAGGGGGGCACTAAAGCCTTTTACCGCGCAAACACAGCATGGACAGCAGCCTTTTTCCGCTGGCAGCATTGTGATCCCAGCAGGACTTCAAACACTACCCAATTGGCAGGTTAAGTTAGCTGATATCGCAAATAATACAGAGATAAAGCTCTTCACAATTGACACAGGATTAACAGCGAATGGAATAGACTTAGGTTCAAGGTTAATGACCCCAATTGAGAAACCCAAAGTTTTGTTGGTTGGTGGCGAAGGTACGAGTCAATATGAAGTTGGAGAGCTGTGGTATCACTTAGACAGACATGTAAATCTAGCCCCAACAATTGTCGAACAGCACCGTTTAGGAAAAATAGACCTCTCTCGATATACACATATTATCTTGGCAGACGGCCGTTACGATCAGCTTACTAAACAGGCCAAGGCTGCAATATACTCATGGGTAAAAAGTGGCGGCATAATTTGGGGTCAAAAACGCGGCGCCAAGTGGCTAATTGAGCAGCAATTACTCAGCGTTGAAACAGTTTCAACAAAAGAAATGAAAGCATTGTTTAAGGCAGAGAATTTACCTTATTCTGAGCGTGACGCACTGGCAGCAAAACAACGCATTGCTGGCGCGATTTTTCAAGCTGATGTAGATGTGACCCACCCATTGGCTTTTGGCTTTGAAGATAGCACACTGCCGCTTTTTAAAAATAGTACTTGGGTTATGAAACATAACAGTAAGCCCTTTAGTAACGTGCTGAAATATAGTAACGCTCCTTTGTTATCGGGATATGCGCATGAAAAGAATGTTGCACAAATAGCTAATAGCAATGCATTGGTTGCCAGGAAATATGGAAAAGGGCTGGTGATCGCAATGACCGACAACCCGGTATTTCGCGGCTACTGGTACGGAACAAGTCGACTACTAAACAACGCACTATTTTTTGCAAGCAGTGTGGAATAGACTTTCATAATTCCGTAATGCAGGTAGCGCAAGCCCAGACGGATTGTGCGCCTGCTGACTTGCATAGCGCGGCTATGGCATTGACTGTGGCACCGCTGGTGATCACGTCATCAATGATTAAGATCCGTTTGTGCTCTAACGTCTGTTTTAGATAAAACGCCTGCTTGGCGTTATTTTGTCGCGCTTGCTTAGACAGCGAAACATGCGATGGTCTACTACGTTTGCCAATGGTATTGAGGATATTCGCATTGTGCTGTTTTAGAATTGGTGCCCACATTTGATAAACTTGATTGTAGCCACGATAGATCAGCCGACTACTGGGCAATGGTACGAGTATAACTCCGTCAGCACAGATAAGATTTTGCAATTTGAGCCTGTGCCACTGCGCGTCGATAACCTGCCTGAGTACCATAGTTGCTTGGCGACTGTGTTGATATTTAACTTGTTTTACCCAAGTTGCAAGCTGTCCATGGTACCAACCACAGGCGCTCAAACCATCACAATTTGGTAAATTAAACATACGGTTTATATCGGGGCGCAACAGCAAGTTTTGATCCGTATGGTCAAACAAAGGGAGTGATTGATGACAGCTAGTGCATAAGCCGGGGCTTTCTATATAGCATTGGCAAGTTGCGCATTTGGCTGGAAAAAAGCTTTTTGTTAAAGCTTGTAGTAGCGACATTGCTTTCATTCCTTGAAACGATATCATAGCGGTAATTTTGGCTTGAGGCGGATTAAAATGCAAAGTGAAATTGTGCTACTGCACGGTTGGGGAATGAATAAAGAAGTATGGCAGCTTATAGAGGCTGCATTGAATGATGCTTTGGGAAAGCCGGTGAAAGCCCTTAATTTACCAGGTTTTGGCGGGGAACCTATGCCTGTAGATACCTATTCACTAGATGTGATAGTGGAGTCATTGTCTAATCGAATTCAGCCAAATAGTATTGTGATTGGCTGGTCTCTGGGTGGGTTAGTGGCAACCAAATTAGCCACCTTATATCCGGAAAAAGTAGCCAGCCTAGTGTTAGTGTCCTCAAATGCACAGTTTTGCGAGGATGAAGAATGGCCTGGTATTAAGGCGCAAGTTCTTGAGCAATTCAAAGTTCAGTTGGCAAAAGATAGCCGAAAAACAATTGAGCGCTTTTTGGCAATACAAGCTATGGGTAGCGAACACGCCAAAGCAGATATCAAGCAACTAAAAGAGTTGTTGTTTTTGGCATCTGAGCCGCATGATACTGCTCTCAGTGCAGGTTTAGACATTTTGCAAAGCGTTGACCTAAGACCTGATTTTGCCAACTTAAAATGCCCAGTTTATGGCATTTTTGGCCGATTAGATTCGCTAGTTCCTCAAAGTGTTGCAGCTGAGCTTTCACGCATAAACCCACAATTTAGCTATGAGATCTTACCAAAAGCATCTCATGCACCGTTTATTTCTCACCGAGATGATTTTATTAGTTACCTAAAATCAGTCCTTTAAAATATATTCACCTTCAAGGCGGCAAAAAATTGCCGCCTGCACTTTATTTTGCACATAATATGAGCAATAATTAGGTTAGTAAAAAAGTAACTTGGAGTCTATTATGCCTATTGGAGACGTACTAAACGCAGGCGTTGAAGGTTTTAATCGTGCTCAACAAAATATTGAAAGGGCCTCTGCTGATATAAATCGTGCGACGATTGACCAGCAAAGTGATGAACAGTTGGCTCAACAACGGCAACTTGAAGCAGCAAGACCTGAAGAGGCTGTTACGGCACCTGTTTCTCAACCTCCGAGAATTGATGAATCATTGGTCAATTTAAAGGTGGAAGAGTTCAATGCCAAAGCAAATGCGCAGACGATTCAAACTGCTGACGAAGTGCTAGGAACTTTGATTGATATTAAAGTGTAAGTATGAACATCGTCACGCCTCAACCGGCGATTAACCTCAATACCGCAAACGTCTACACGGAAACGGCTAGGCGAGATAATCAGCTGCGTGAAGTGATCCCCAAGCCCGCAGCGATCACCCCACCTGCGACGGAAAATAAAGCACTCCAAGACAATGACAAGTCTCGCACCGCAGAACATGACTCGCAAGATACATACGATGCAAACGGACAGCTGAAAGACAGCAAATCTGTCAATGAGCGTGGCGACGAAAAAGGCGAAGGCCAGAAAGAGAATCAAACTCCAGAAGAAGAACTTTCCGAACGCGAACAGGCACAGCAGGAACAGGACGAGCAGCAGTTAAAAGAGCTCAAAGATAGAGACAGAGAAGTAAAACTCCATGAGCAGGCCCATGCGCGAGTCGGCGGTCAGTATGCTGGTGCACCGAGTTACGAATATCAACGAGGCCCAGACGGCAATAATTATGCCGTAGGTGGCCAAGTGATGATTGATGTGGCACCTGTCGAAGGGGACCCTCAGCAAACGATTGAAAAAATGCAGACTGTCAGAGCGGCGGCTTTGGCACCTGCCGAGCCTTCTGGAGCCGATAGAGCTATTGCTGCAGATGCAACGTCAAAAATAGCGACGGCACAGGCAGAGTTGGCAAAAAAATCTATCAGTGGTTCAGAAGAAGATAATGCCCCGAGTGGGGTGCAAAAATTTCAAAATAGGCGTTTGACTCAGGAAGGCGCAGCGCAGTCAGAGCAGCCGGTATTGGAAAGAGCGAGATTGCAACAAGAAGCCGATCCATTTGCAGTTGCATTGCCAATTGAGAGAGATCCTGAAATAGAGTCTAGAGCCCTGAGAATCGAAGGCTTTTATGGGCAAATCACAAAACCCAATGAAGACGCACAGCTTTCAGTGACAGTATAAAATGGGTTTGTTTGTAATAACTAAAAAAAGGAAGGGCTAACCCTTCCTTTTTTGTTTGAGTATAGCTACTTTTTCAATTTGGCAAACGCTTCCGCAAATGCGTTACCCATGGCGGCATTGCCCTGATCACGGCGGTTGCCTTTTGAGTTGTCGCGACGTTCAGGCTTACGGCTGTGGTTTTGACCAGCTTTTTGCTGCGGCTTATTTTTATGTCCTTCGGATTGAGACGGGGTGGCATCATTCAGGCGCATCGTAAAGCTGATGCGTTTTCTATCTACATCGACTTCAATGACTTTTACTTTCACGATGTCACCAGCTTTGACCACCTCACGAGGGTCTGAAATAAACTTGTCGGTGATCGCTGAAATATGAACAAGACCATCTTGATGAACACCTACATCAACAAAAGCACCAAAGTTAGCAACGTTAGAGACTACACCCTCAAGCACCATTCCAACTTTTAAATCAGATATTTTTTCCACTCCAGCTTTAAATTGGGCAGTTTTAAACTCGGGGCGAGGATCTCGGCCAGGCTTATCTAACTCAGCAATAATGTCAGTAACGGTAGGTAAACCAAACTTTTCATCAACATAATCATTCGGCGTTAACTTTTTGAGTACGTCGCTATTGCCGATTAAGTTTTGCAGCTCCAAACCGTTAGATTTAGATATTTGCTTAACCACTGGGTAAGCTTCCGGGTGAACAGCGGAGGCGTCAAGTGGATCATCACCGTCTTGAATGCGTAAGAAACCGGCTGCTTGCTCAAATGCTTTTGGACCTAAACGCTCAACTTTTTTCAGTTGTTTACGGTTGGCAAAAGAGCCATTGCTGTCTCGGTATTTGACAATATTACTGGCCAGAGTTTTATTTAGTCCAGATACACGAGTGAGAAGTGGTACAGATGCTGTGTTTACATCAACGCCGACAGAGTTTACACAGTCCTCTACTACAGCTGTAAGGGTTTGCCCCAGCTGGCTTTGTGATACATCGTGCTGATATTGGCCGACACCGATTGATTTAGGTTCAATTTTAACGAGTTCAGCAAGGGGATCTTGTAATCGTCTAGCGATAGATACAGCGCCACGCAGTGATACATCCAAGTCTGGGAACTCATTTGCTGCAAACTCTGATGCTGAATAGACAGAAGCGCCAGCTTCACTGACCATGATTTTCGTTAAATTTAAATCTGAGGCTGCTTTTTGTACTTCGCCAGCAAGTTTATCGGTTTCTCGCGACGCAGTTCCATTGCCAATGGCAATCAGTTGTACTTTATGTTGACGAGATAACTGCTCGATTGTTCGAATTGATTTATCCCAATGATTTTGTGGAGCATGTGGATAAATCGTTGTTGTAGAAAGTAGCTTACCAGTCGCATCAACAATCGCAATCTTACAGCCAGTTCGCAAACCAGGATCAATACCCATGGTTACTTTTGGTCCTGCAGGCGCAGCCATTAATAGGTCTTGCAAGTTTTTAGCAAATACGTCTATTGCCCCACTTTCTGCTTTTTCTCTCAAAGAACCTAGGAATTCATTTTCAAGGTGCAGAGCTAATTTGATTTTCCAAGCCCATTGCACCACGACCATTAACCAATCGCTGGCATTGGCACCTTGTACTTTCAATCCATAATGATCTGCGATCATTTGAGCACAGTATTGTTGATGGTCTTGCGCTTCTGGTTCAGGGTTAATGGTTAATTGTAAAATACCTTCATTACGCGCCCTGAGCATTGCCAATGCACGGTGCGAAGGTACTTTTGAAAGCGCTTCGTTGTGCTCAAAGTAATCTCTGTATTTACTGCCTGCTTCTTCTTGTCCTTTGACCACGCGACTTTGTAATTGAGCATTGTCGGTGATGTGTTTTCTGAATTTAGCAAGCAACTTGGCATCTTCAGCAAAACGTTCCATTAAAATAAACTTAGCGCCTTCAAGTACGCTTTTTACATCGGCAAATCCGGCGTCAGCGTTTGTGAAGTCTTGTGCCATTTGTTCTGGCGATAATTGTGGATCCGCAAAAAGTTGATCGGCTAGTGGCTCTAGCCCAGCCTCTATCGCAATTTGACCTTTGGTTCTGCGCTTTGGCTTATAGGGTAAATACAGGTCTTCAAGCTCCGTTTTACTGCTGGCTTGTGCAATATCACTGGCGAGTTGAGATGATAATTTGCCCTGCTCTTCGATTGTTTTGATAATAAATGCACGTCTTTCTTCTAACTCTCTTAGATATGAAAGGCGTTGTTCCAAAAGACGCAGTTGAGAGTCATCTAAGCCACCAGTGGCTTCTTTACGATAACGGGCGATAAAGGGAACTGTTGCGCCCTCATCTAACAATGTGGTGGCTGCCAGCACTTGCTGTTCTGAGGCATTTAGCTCTTGGGCTAAACGAGCTGAGATGTTGCTCATGCAAAATCCTTATAAAGTTCAATTAGCTACGCTAAAAAATCTATTAAGCGTTGGGGTTTATCATACCATATTAGTGGAAAATTTATCAGGCCTGATATTCGATTCTATTGATATACCATTGTGCGTCACCCTGCGGTGTTTTCACCATGAAATCATCGTCGACTGATTTTCCGAGTAAAGCTCTGGCCATTGGCGAATCTATAGAAATATAGTCATTGCGCTCGTAAATTTCATCTGGCCCGACGATCCTGAAAAACTTAGTTTCCCCCTCGTCGTTTTCTATTTCGACCCAAGCGCCAAAATACACTTTGCCTGCTTGTTGTGGGTCATACTCAATCACTTTTAAATCAGGTAAGCGTTTGCGTAAATATCTAACACGTCTATCTATCTGTCGGAGTAAGCGTTTGTTAAAGGTATAGTCGGCATTTTCGGAGCGATCTCCAAGGCTGGCCGCCCAATTGACAATCTTTGTTATCTCAGGACGCTTTTCAAACCATAGGTGGTCATGCTCTTGCTGCAGTTTTCGATACCCTTCGGGCGTAATTAAGTTTGTTTTCATAATGCAATATATCGGAAAAACCTATATAAGGTACGCGTGTTTAGATAACTGTAACGTTCAGTAACAATCTTATCAGTATGTTATGGTGTCTAAGGAGCTAAATTTCAATTATATTTAACCAATAGTTCAGTGATAACAAGAAGAATTCGATGGGAAATGAAACAACAAAAGTACTAGTCGTGGATGACGATATGAGATTACGCAGCTTATTGGAGCGTTATCTTGTAGAACAAGGTTTTATTGTCCGAAGCGCTGCGAATGCCGAGCAGATGGATAGGTTATTGGAAAGGGAAAACTTTCACTTAATGGTTTTAGACCTCATGTTGCCAGGAGAAGATGGGCTTTCTATTTGTCGCCGTCTCAGACAAAAAGAAAATGAAATTCCCATTGTGATGTTGACTGCAAAAGGGGATGAAGTAGACCGTATTATCGGTTTGGAGTTGGGGGCTGATGACTATTTACCGAAGCCTTTCAACCCTAGAGAATTATTGGCCCGTATCAAAGCTGTTTTAAGAAGAAAAACAAAAGAAGTACCCGGAGCACCCGCCGCGGAAGAAAACGAAGTTGAATTTGGTATATTTAAATTGAACTTGGCCACCCGTGAAATGCAAAAGGGGGACGAAACGATTGCGCTCACCAGTGGTGAGTTTGCTGTATTAAAAGCATTGGTCAGTCACCCGAGAGAACCGCTGAGCCGAGATAAGTTAATGAATTTAGCCCGTGGTCGAGACTATAGTGCATTGGAGCGAAGTATCGATGTACAAGTCTCCCGACTGCGCAGAATGATAGAAGAAGATGCATCAAACCCAAGGTATATACAAACGGTTTGGGGACTTGGATATGTGTTTGTGCCTGATGGCGAAAAATAATGAGCATTTTTCCTCGTAGTGCGTTTGGTCAGACTGTATTTTTTGTCGCGGGATTGTTATTAATCAATCAGGTTGTCTCTTATATTACGGTGACACTGTATGTGTTTAAGCCGACTTTTGAGCAAGTGAATTTGATGCTCGCTAAACAGGTCAAAACGGTCTTTATTGACTGGGAGGAAGGCGTTGAAGTCGACACCGCGTTATCGAATAAATTTTTTGAGATAACGGGGATCGATGTCATGACGCAAAAAGAGGCTTATCGAAATGGTTTGGGGCAAGCGCGTGAGTACAGCTTGCTCTCTCGCAGCATGTCAGAACAACTAAATGGGTCAGCGCGAGTGAGGATCAGCCAAGGGGACCCTATCGTTTATTGGGTTGAAGCTCCCCAGGCTCCTGGGTATTGGGTTCGAGTTCCACTAACCGGCTTTTCTGAGACCAAATTAGAATTTTTGGTGTTTTATTTATCCAGCATTGGCTTTTTAAGTGTTTTGGGTGGGTGGCTTTTTGCTCGGCATTTAAATAGACCGCTTAGAGCATTGCAAACAGCTGCAAGTAGAGTTGGGGTAGGTGATTTCTCGACTCGGCTTGTTGAGCAAGGATCCACAGAGGTTATTGAGGTAACGAAGGCGTTCAACCAAATGTCTAAGGGGATTGCTGAATTAGAAAGTGATAGACGGCTTTTAATGGCGGGTGTCTCTCATGATTTGCGCACACCTTTAACTCGGATCAGACTAGCAACGGAAATGATGTCTGATGAGGATGAATATCTCAAAGAGGGCATCATTGACGATATTGAAGATATGAACGCGATCATTGATCAGTTTATTGAATATCTTCGACACCATAGCAGTGGTGAGATGCACTTAGAAAACGTCAATACTCTGGTGGAAGAAGTGGTTCATGCGGAGCAGCAACATAAGCGGGTGATCAACCTGAGTTTAGCTGAAGGCACGCCTTGGGTTGTGGCGAATCACGTCGCTTTAAAGCGTGTTTTAACCAATATGATTGAAAACGCCATCAAGTATTCAGAAGGCGAAATTGACGTCCATACCCAGTTAGATCCCAAAAATAAAGTGATGGTTATCCAAGTAAAAGATAGAGGACCGGGGATCCCTGAATCTGAGCTAGAATCAGTATTTGAACCGTTTAAACAAGGCGATCAAGCTAGGGGCTCTGATGGTAGCGGGCTAGGTTTGGCAATTATCAAACGCATTGTTGCAACACATGGTGGCAAAGTTTCCTTGAGGAACCGGGCTGAGGGAGGGCTGTCTGCAGAAGTTGCCTTACCGCTAGGTAAAAAGTAATTCACTTTTCCGCTCATACAGCTTGGTATTTTGCCAAGCTTACCTCCTTTACATCACACTCATTTCTAATGGCACAGTCTAACGGAGTCTAAAGCCAAGCAGTTTTAGATCTGTGTCTAAGGTGGTTGGCAATAATGAATGTCTATTTTTGCTGCCGCTGCGCGTGTTGTAGTGCTGCTTTACGATGGAGTGTTCAGCTTCAAAGTTTCTGTAGGTGAACTGTTACCGAGAGAGGGGATCAGCCTTGTTGCTTAATTCGATTCTCAATGACGTAATGATTTATAGCTGCAAGTTCCCAAATTACAGGCATAAAAAAACGCCCAACGAGGGGCGCCTTTGATAAAGGAAAAGGTAGTGCTTAACCGCGAGGACCAGCTGACTTGATTGCGTCAGATACGTCGTATTTCTCGAAGTTAGCTTTAAAGTCAGCCGCTAGTTTAGCCGCGTACTCCGCATACTTGTCTTTATCTTCCCATGTATTGACAGGGTTAAGTAGTTTTTCATCTACACCTTCAACAGCAACAGGAATATCTAGGTTAAGTGCTTCGATATGTTGCGTTTCAACGCCTTCTAGCGTGTCATTAACGATTGCGTCGATAACTGCACGAGTCGTTGGGATATCAAAACGCTTACCTACACCGTAAGGACCACCAGTCCAACCAGTATTTACTAGGTATACTTTTGCACCAAATTCACGAACACGCTTCATCAGAAGCTCAGCATAAACACCTGCTGGACGTGGGAAGAATGGCGCGCCAAAACATGTAGAGAACGTAGACTCGATATCAGATGTTGAGCCAATTTCTGTTGAACCAACTTTTGCAGTGTAACCACTTAGGAAGTGATAAGCTGCCGCTTCCTCAGACAGGATAGATACCGGAGGTAGTACACCACTTACGTCACAAGTTAGGAAAACAACTGCGCGAGGCTCGCCTGCACGGTTTTCAACTTTACGTTTCTCAACGTGCTCTAATGGGTAAGCTGCACGTGTGTTCTGTGTAAGGCTTGTATCTGCAAAGTCAGGTACGCGATTTTCATCAAGTACAACGTTTTCTAAAATTGTACCAAACTTGATTGCGTTCCAAATTACAGGCTCATTTTTTTGAGATAAGTCGATACATTTTGCGTAACAACCGCCTTCGATGTTAAATACACTGCCAGGTGCCCAGCCATGCTCATCATCACCGATAAGGAAGCGTTTAGGGTCTGCTGAAAGGGTTGTTTTACCAGTACCTGATAACCCAAAGAACAATGTAGTGTCGCCTTGCTCACCAACGTTTGCACTACAGTGCATAGGTAAAACACCTTTTGCTGGTAACAAGAAGTTCTGAACAGAGAACATCGACTTTTTCATTTCACCGGCGTAATGCATACCTGCGATTAGCACTTTGCGCTCTGCAAAGTTGATAATAACTGTACCGTCACTGTTTGTGCCATCACGCTCAGGGTCACATACAAATGAAGGAACATTCATTACCTGCCATTGGGGTAAATCAGCTGCATTGTATTTGCTAGGTTCAATAAACATGTTTTTAGCAAAAATGTGATGCCAAGCAGTTTCAGTAGTAACGACTACTGGTAAATAGTGCTCAGGATCTGAACCAACTTCTAAGTGAGAGACAAAGTGGTCATTGCTGTGTACGTGTGCTTCTACACGAGCCCAAAGAGCATCAAATTTTTCGGCATCGAATGGACGGTTTACGTTACCCCATTGGATGTCATTTTCAGTGCTTGGCTCTTGAACGATAAAGCGATCGTTTGGAGAGCGACCTGTACGGCGGCCTGTTTTTGCTACAAAAGCTCCATTCGCTGCTAAAGTCCCTTCACCACGCGAGATAGCGTGTTCGACAAGTTCAGCTGCAGTTAAATCGACAAAACGAGTAGCGCTTGAAGTCATGTTTATACCTAAATGTGAGAATTGAACGGGATAGCTCTGGTTATTAAGTACCTAAAGCTTGAATTCATACTAACAGAAGCATTTGAGATATTCGAGCCCTAAAGGGGGCAGAAATTGCAATTTTTTGACAAAAAAACTGAATAATTTCAATGATACCGGTGTCATAAAATTAGCCATCTTTATGACACCGGTATCATTTTTTTGCAAACAAAAAGCCGCCAAAATGGCGGCTTTAATTCGAATGCACAGGATGTACCTTATTTAATTAAAAATAGATTTGATGTCCTGTTCGCTAAAGCGGTAATCAGTTAAGCAATAGTGACAGCTGAGTTTAACTTCACCATGTTGCTCTACATCTTCCAAAAGTGCTTGTTGCCCTACATTAACTAAAGCACTAATGGTTTTTTCTCGACTGCAGCCACAAACAAAGTTGACTTCTTGTGGCTCGAATAATTGAGGATTGTCTTCATGATATAAGCGTGTCAACACAGTTTGTGCGTCTAACGTTAATAATTCATCTTCCTTAATTGTGTCACTTAACGCCTCGAGGTGCTCGAAGTCACTTTGAGACTTTTCTTTGTTGACAGGCAGAACTTGCAAAAATAGACCTGCTGCTTTTACTGAGTCTTGGTCAATTTGAGTTGCAAACCATAATCGCGTCTTTAATTGTTCAGATTGAACAAAATAATCTTCAAGACATTTTGCTAGGGAATCTGAGGTAAGAGGAACTACGCCTTGGTATCTCTCGCCTTTTTCGGGAGAAATAGTAATGATCATATGACCCTTGCCGATCAGATCGCTAATACCTGAACCGGTGATTTCACCTTCAACTCGTGCGATTCCACGCATATTTTGTTGGTGGTTACCATTGATAACAGCGTACTTCACTGGGCCGTCCCCTTGAAGTTGTACTGCAATATCCCCTTCAAATTTAAGTGTTGCAGTCAGTAAACTTGAGGCGACTAATAGCTCACCTAACAAAGTTTGAACTTCTACTGGGTAGTTGTGACCAGCAACAATATCCTTCAGTGTATGCTCGACCTGGACTAATTCACCTCGTACGTCGAGATCGTCAAAAATATAGCGATGAAGTAAATCTTGTTTCATCTATGAGACCCTAATTTGATTTTAACTTAAGCAGCTCACGGCGCTGCTTTTTATCTGGCTTGTGCTCCGGACGCGGTGCGAAGAAACTATTGTTTTTTCTAGCAATGGCATTTTGAGCCCGCTTTTCAATGCTTTCCGCCGACTCTTCGTAAAGAGTTTGGGCTATTGGAGCGGCTTGGCGTTTGTCCATTAACTTTAAAACGGTGATGTGTTTTTCATCGTGACCCTGAGCGAGTTCGATGGTGGCCCCGACATCGACATGACGGCTTGGTTTGCATCTCTGGCCATTATATCTGACTTTGCCACCTTGGATCATTTCACGGGCTATTGTACGCGTTTTATAAAAGCGCGCAGCCCAAAGCCATTTGTCCAATCTGACTTTTGTATCATCTTGGTTGTTTTCTGGATTGACTTTTGTCACAATTCTTTAACTACGTTGGCGTCTTGCTCGATGGTGAAATTTATCATATTTTAACCGTCAAAAAAAGCATACCGCCCGATAGGTCAAGGAATGGCATATGAAGAGTAGATGAACAAATGGTTAATACTGTGTTCATGTTACTCGTGTCATATCTTGTACCGATTTAATTTAAAGTTTCACATTTGGGCGCTTGTTGAATCGAAATCTAAACGGTACACTGAGGCGCTTAATAGAATAAGAACAGTCTCATTAAAGAATTTTATATGGAATTACAAATACAACAGTTACAGAAAATATTACAAGGCTTGCCCCACGCTAAGCTTAGTCGTGCAGTGGTGTTCTTAGCTGTTGTATATATTGCATTTTTACTCTCTCAGCTATTCTGGTTACTTTTTCCCAAACCTGATAGTGCGCCTTTAGATATTGCGCCTCATCAAGCTCAAAGCAGCGCTCAAGCTGTAAGTAGTGCAACCATTCTTGCGCAAAACATTTTTGGCAAAGCCAATGAGAAGCCGAAAGAAGCTGAAAAGCCAAAACCTGTCATCTCAAATGCACCTGAAACTCGCTTAAATGTGAAGTTAACGGGGATTGTTGCGATTAGTAAAAATGACAGTGCAGGACTTGCAATTATCGAATCTCAAGGCCGACAGGAAACTTATTTAGTGCAAGATGTGGTGAAAGGCACTCGAGCTAAACTAGCTCAGGTGTTACCTGATCGCGTTATTTTAGACGTCAGCGGCCGATTTGAAACACTCATGTTGGATGGCTTGGATTTTACGCAGACAGTAGCTATGCCTACAACAGCTAAGCGTAATTCAGAACCCGCAAAGCGTCGTATCAGTGATGAAACACGTTCAGAGCTTGCCCAACGTCGCCAAGAGCTTTTAAACGAGCCAGGTAAACTATTTGATTACATAAGAATTTCGCCAGAGCGTCGCAATGGTCAACTCGTTGGTTATCGCTTGCGCCCTGGTAAAGATCCTCAGCTTTTCGCGAAGATGGGTCTCAAAAATAACGATCTGGCCATTGCGATAAATGGTTATCAACTCACGGATATGAAACAGGCTATGTCGGCAATGAACGAGCTCAGAGAGAGTACGGATGCCAACATAACTATCGAACGCGATGGCCGCACTTTAGATGTGCAATTCAGCCTGTAAAAGACACTAATTTTGGAGTTAAAGAATAATGGGTAGAAAGCTACACCTCACAAGAATCAGAAAAGGGTTAGCTAAATATGCAGCTCTGTTGTTTGCGGCTGGATTGTCATTGTCAGTGTCTGCGGTTGAGTATGCGGCCAACTTTAAAGGGACTGATATCAATGAGTTTATTCTCATTGTTGGTAAAACGCTTAATAAAACCATCATCATAGATCCAAACGTGCGCGGTAATATCAATGTGCGCAGTTTTGAACTGATGGACGAAGAATTGTATTACCAGTTTTTCTTAAGTGTACTAGAAGTATATGGCTATTCAGTGGTAGAAATGCCAAACGGCATTATGAAGGTTGTACGAAGCTCTGATGCTAAAAAGTCCAACGTACCTCTGGTAAACGATAGCAGCGAAGGCGATGGAGATGTGATGATCACTCGCGTCGTCGAAGTGAAAAATGTATCGGTACAAGAGCTTGGTCCGCTTATTCGTCAATTTAGTGACCAAAAAGATGGTGGTCATGTTACCAACTTTAACTCTGCAAACGTAATGATGTTGACAGGTCATGCTGCATCGGTAAATCGATTGGTTAATATTATCAAGTCGGTCGACCAAGCGGGTGATCAGCGGGTAGATATTGTTAGATTAAAGCACGCTACCGCTGATGATGTGGTTCAAGTTGTAGAAAAAATCTATAAGGACACGGGTAAAGGCCGTGTTCCTGAATTCCTAATACCAAAAATCGTTGCTGATGGCCGAACCAATAGCGTGGTTGTCAGTGGTGAAAGCCAAGCACGTACCAAAGCAATAGAGTTAATTAAGCGCCTTGATGATGAGCTTGAGAATCATGGTAATACACAGGTATTTTATCTTGACTATGCCAAAGCTGAAGACCTTGTAAAAGTGTTGCAAGGTGTTAGTAAAACACTACAAGAAGAAGCGCAAGGTGGCGGTAAATCTAACCGCTCTCGTAGCAGTAATCGAAATGAAACCAGTATTGAAGCGCATGATGACTCAAACTCGCTAGTTATTACCGCTCAGCCGGATACCATGCGTTCTCTGGCAAACGTCATCGAAAAACTAGATGTACGCCGTGCACAAGTTTTGGTTGAAGCAATTGTCGTTGAAGTGCTTGAAGGTGATGGTATCAACTTTGGCTTACAGTGGATCACAGAGCAAGGTGGTATGCTGCAATTCAACAATGGTACAACGGTACCTGTTGGCGCACTGGCTGTAGCAGCAGAGCAAGCCCGTGACAAAACGATTAAAAGAACCGTTACCGGTGATGATGCGCAGCTAAATGACTTTGAAGAAACCGTTGAAGGTGATTTAAATGCATTAGGTCAGTTGCTAGGTGGTGTAAACGGTCTAGCCGCAGGTGTGGTTAAAAATGACTGGGGTGCAATTATCCAGGCTGTGTCGACAGATACCAACTCGAATATTCTAGCAACGCCGTCTGTGACCACCATGGACAATGAAGAAGCATCTATGATTGTGGGTCAAGAGGTTCCGATTATTACTGGTTCAGCGGCTGGTGATAATAACTCCAATCCATTCCAAACAGTTGACCGTCAAGAAGTTGGTATCAAGTTAAAAGTCACACCACAAATTAATGATGGTACAGCGGTACAATTAACGATTGAGCAAGAAGTATCAAGCGTCAGTGGTGCAACGTCAGTCGATATTTCAGTGAACAAGCGTGCGATTAATACCACGGTTATTGCTGATGATGGCGGCATGGTTATTCTTGGCGGCCTAATTGATGAAGATGTCCAAGAAAGTGTGTCTAAAGTACCACTACTTGGCGATATTCCTATCTTAGGTCACTTGTTTAAGTCGACTAATACGAGCAAGCGTAAACGTAATCTACTGGTATTTATTCGCCCAACTATTGTTCGCGATAGCCGCAGCATGAATGAGTTAAGCCATGCTAAATATAAGTTTATTCGCAACGAGCAGATCAAAAAGCAAGATGATGGCATTCAATTGATGCCGCTTGAAGATGCACCAGTACTGCCTGAGTGGAATGATGCGATGGTGTTGCCACCAACATATGAACAATACTTAGATCAGCAAAACGAGAAGAACGATGACTGAAGCAAGTATGAGTGTTGTTGAGGCACCTATTGAAGCAGAGTCTGCGGCAGTGACTGACGAGGCTACATTAGAGGAACAGCAAGTTCAATTGCGTTTGCCTTTCTCTTTTGCTCGCCGAGAAGGTGTATTGCTTAGTGACGACCCCAAGGGCTTGAAGGTATTTCACAAAGGTGACGTTTCGCTTGAGGCCCTATTGGAAGTACGTCGAGTCGCCGGTGGTGGCTTTATCATTGAAGTTATCGACGAAGAAAAGTTTGAACTATTGCTTGAAGCGTCTTACCAGCGAGACAGCTCTGAAACTCAGCAAATGATGGAAGACATTGGTAATGAAGTCGATCTATTCTCACTTGCTGAAGAGATGCCACAAACAGAGGATCTGTTAGCGGCAGACGATGATGCGCCGATCATTAAGTTGATCAACGCCATGCTTAGTGAAGCAATCAAAGAAGGGGCGTCGGATATTCACATTGAGACCTTTGAAGCAGATCTGGTTATCCGCTTCAGGGTTGACGGTGTACTCAAAGAAGTACTCAAGCCAAACCGTAAACTATCCTCGCTTTTAGTCTCTCGTATTAAGGTTATGGCGAAACTAGATATCGCTGAAAAACGTGTACCGCAAGATGGCCGGATCAGCTTGAGAATTGCTGGGCGTGCCGTTGATGTGCGTGTATCAACTATGCCATCTAGTTTTGGTGAGCGTGTGGTGTTACGTCTACTCGATAAAAATAACGCGCGACTTAACCTCGAAGATTTGGGGATGACGGAGCGCAATCGTGAATTGTTCTCTGAAATTATTGCTAAGCCACACGGTATCATTTTGGTAACAGGCCCAACGGGCTCTGGTAAAAGTACCACTTTGTATGCGGGCATGACGCAAATAAACTCCAAAGATCGAAATATTTTGACCGTTGAAGATCCCATTGAATATGAAATCCCTGGGATTGGTCAGACGCAAGTTAACCCGAAAGTGGACATGACATTTGCGCGCGGATTACGAGCGATTCTACGTCAGGATCCTGATGTGGTTATGGTCGGTGAGATCCGTGACTTAGAAACAGGTCAAATCGCTGTGCAAGCGTCATTAACAGGTCACTTAGTGATGTCGACGCTGCACACTAATACCGCATCAGGTGCGATTACACGTATGGAAGATATGGGGGTTGAACCATTCCTACTATCTTCATCTTTGCTAGGTGTATTATCGCAACGACTTGTGCGTACGCTTTGCTCAAGTTGTAAAGAGCCACACTTTGCTGATGAGCGTGAATGTGAGTTGTTGGGCATAGACAAAGATTCTCAAACTACCATTTATCGTGCAGTTGGCTGTGAAGAGTGTAACTTTAACGGCTACAAAGGCCGAACAGGTATCCACGAGTTACTGGTTGTTGATGAGCATATTCGCGAGCTTATTCACAATGGTAAAGGTGAGCAGGCCGTAGAAAAGTATATTCGTAAAAACAGCCCAAGCATTCGTCAAGATGGTTGTTCACGAGTTCTGGCAGGGCAAACCACGCTAGAAGAAGTAATGCGAGTGACGCGTGAGGAAGGGTAATGGCGGCGTTTGAATATCGTGCCTTGGATGCAAAAGGCAAGGAAAAAAAAGGCATTTTAGAAGCCGATACAGCCAAGCAGGTCAGGCAAATGCTGCGCGAAAAGGCAATGATGCCTTTAGAAGTAGAGCCCGCAGCTGAAAAAGAGAAGTCGCAAGCTACGGGTGGCTTTACGCTATCGAGAGGGTACAAGCCTTCGGTGAGCGACATCGCACTTATTACGCGACAACTTGCCACCTTGATCCAATCTTCTTTGCCTGTTGAAGCCGCTGTAATGGCAGTTGCCGAGCAGTGTGAAAAACCGCGTTTAAAACGCATGCTCATGGCTGTGCGCTCAAAAGTTGTTGAAGGTTATACGCTAGCAGATGGGATGTCTGATTTTCCACACGTATTTGATAACTTGTATCGCTCAATGGTTGCTGCGGGTGAAAAGTCAGGTCACCTTGATGAAGTACTAAATCGCCTCGCTGATTACACTGAGCAGCGCCAGCATATGCGCAGCCAAATTACTCAAGCAATGGTATATCCGACGATTCTGGTTATTTTTGCCATTGCCATAGTTTCGGTTTTGCTTGGTACCGTGGTACCAGAAATTCTTAAATCATTTGAAAAATCGAACCAAGTGCTGCCTTGGACGACTGAATGGGTACTGGCTGCGAGTAACTTTGTTCAGGACTACTGGATGCAAGCGACCCTGGCATTGATTGGATTGATCGTTGCTGTTCAGCAAACGTTAAAGCGCCCTAAAGCACGCTTTTGGTATGACACTAAGTTATTGCAATTACCGGGCATTGGTAAGATTAGCAGAGGTATCAATACTGCGCGCTTTGCAAGAACATTAAGTATTTTGTCATCGAGTGCAGTGCCCTTGCTTGAAGGTATGAAAATATCCGGGCAAGTACTTGAAAATCAAAAAATTAAAGCCGCAGTTGCTGAAGCTGCAACCCACGTAAGTGAAGGTGCGAGCCTCAAAGCAGCTCTGCATCAAACAAAGCTATTTCCGCCAATGATGCTACATATGATTGCCAGTGGTGAAAAGTCTGGAGAGTTGGAGCAAATGTTAGAACGTGCTGCCAATAACCAAGACAGGGAGTTTGAAAGTATGGTGAGTGTTTCACTCAAATTACTTGAGCCGGCGATGATTGCCAGTATGGCATTAATTGTACTCTTTATCGTCATGGCAATACTCCAACCTATTATGGCAATGAACAAAGCAATTGGTTTGTAGTCAACATATTTAAAGATAAACACACTGGACTACACACGTCGTGTAGCCAATGCAACAGCATAGAGGTATAAATTGTGAAGAAACAGTCAGGTTTTTCATTACTAGAAGTAATGGTCGTACTGGTTATTATCGGTATGATCATGTCAATTGTGGCACCAAATATCATGGGTAGCCAAGAGGAAGCTGCAATTGATAAAGCGAATCTTGATATCACGCAAATTGAAAGTGCGATGAAAATCTACAAGCTACAAAATAAGCGCTATCCAACAACTGAGCAGGGCTTAGAAGCACTGGTTGAGAAAACGACCATTGATCCAGTACCAAAGCGTTTTCCTGACGGTGGCTTTTTAGATGAACTTCCACTAGATCCATGGGACAACCCTTACCAGCTAGTGAGTCCAGGTGAGATCGGTAAAATCGATATTTTCTCAATGGGTCCAGATGGTGAAGTAGGTACCGAAGATGATATCGGTAACTGGAGAGATGAAGAAGACCGCTAATGTCTCAGCCTGTGAATAACTCAACTCAATTACCAACAAGATCTCGTGGATTTAGTCTACTTGAGATCTTGGTGGTTCTCTTGATAATCGGTATTTCAATTCAGCTTGTGACTTTTACTGTGGGTGAAAGTGACGAGGACCTTCTGGAGAAAGAAGCCCTAAAACTGCATGGCATAGTGAATATGGCATCGGAGTTTGCCGTTTTGAATCAAGTTGAGTTGGGTCTTCACTTGGACAAGAGGACGCTAGAGTTCTTGGTCTTCGACGGTGAGCAATGGACTACTTTCGAAGCCGAAGAGCTTTATAAGCCCATAGAGTATGGCGAAGAGTACAAGGTTGAGTTGGTGTTAGAGGATTTATCTTGGGCGCAGGATAATTTGCTAGAACAATCCGACTGGCAGGAAATTATGGGCTCAGGTGAAGATGATAATTTGTTGGAACTTCAAAAGAAAAAAATCCCGCAAGTGCTGATTTTATCGTCTGGAGAAGTGAGCGCGTTTCAAGTCACCCTTGAACTGGCGCAGGAGCCTGAGCCAGTTTATTACGTTGAAGGTGAGTTTATGGCACCGGTAAAATTGCGACGGGAGCCTGAATATGATTAAGTCAAAGCAGTCGGGGTTCACTTTGCTGGAAGTGATGGTCGCGATGGGGATCTGCGCAGTTGCCGGTATTGCAGCATTAGAAGCAACAGGCGCTCACATTAATCATATGAGCACCATCGAGCAGCAAACCTATGCGGCTTGGGTTGCTGAAAACCAAATGGTAATGGCGCGAGCAAAAGCCAGTGGTGGCAAATGGAGTGGCAAAAACTCAGACAATGGCGATGAAGAGTTTGCCGGGCATGCTTGGTATTGGAGCCAAAAAGTCGAAAAAACCGCAGATGCTGAGTTTGTTAAATTGACAATAGAAGTGTTTGAAGACGAGAGGCGAGAAAACTCAGTCTATGATTTAACCACTTTTATGCATAAGGGCAAAAAGTGATGTTGTCAATTAAGCGCACACAAACTGGTTTTACACTGATTGAAGTGTTGGTTGCCCTATTTATTCTGACATTTATAGTGATCGCGTCTCACCAGATCTTAGATACTTCTATCATGGCCAAAGAAGCATCGGATGAAACGATTGCTGAGCTCGAAGGGTTGCAAACCACCTTTCGCTTGATGGATCAAGACTTCAATCAAATGACCAAACGGGAAGTACGTAACGAAGCGGGGGATTTTAGCCCTACTTACGTTGTCCATGGCCGTTATTCATTGGAAAGCCAATATGATGGAATTGCATTTGTACGTGATGGTTGGACTAACCCAGTGAGTTTATTACCGCGCTCTGAATTGCAGGCCGTGGGCTATCGGGTAAAAGATGATAACCTTGAACGAATTTATCGCGTATACATTGACGAATTAGACGGCGCTGAGCCGCGCGCTCAGGTGCTATTAGAAGACGTGGAAGAACTTAAGTTTGAGTTTTTAGACGACAAACATAAATGGCAGGATAATTGGCAGTTAAAGGCACTGCCGCTAGCAGTAGCCGTTACTATTCAAAGACAGGATTCAGAGCCCTTACGACGTATATTTCTAACCCCGGGAGATGGCAAAGTTACACAAGCAAAAGCGGCACGGGGCAATGGCAACAATATCTCCAATGGACTCGATGATAACCAAAATCGAGATAATAATGCCGGCGGTAATAATAACCAGCGAGGAGGCAGGCCATGAGAAAACAGCAAGGTGCTGCACTGATCATTGTATTGTTTATTGTTGCACTGGCTGCGAGTCTCGCAGCTGAAATGTCGTCTTCTTTGATGGTGCAAGTGCAAAAGGCCGCGAATATTCAAACTCATCAGCAAGCTAAATGGTATAGCTACGGCACAGAGGAATTGGTAAAAAAAGTGCTTTTAGAAAGCCGCAAAGATGATCCTGATAAAGTCCATTTAGGTCAGCCGTGGGCAATTGACGAAGTCCCCTACCCAGTAGACCATGGTACATTGAGTGGAAAAGTAACTGATTTACAAGCGTGTTTAAACTTAAATGCGCTCAGAGCACCAAAAGAGCAAAATGCCAAGAGCACTGATACCAACCCAGCTCACAAAGCCCTTTTAGAGCTTTTGAAAAATATTGAAGATTTGCCAGCGCAAGAAAGTGAAGAGGCAATGGCTGACAGTGTCTATGACTGGTTAGATGAAGACAGTATTACGTATCGCTCAGGTGCAGAAGAAGATGAGTACATGTCTCGCCAAATGCCCTACATGACAGCCAATAATTTAATGGCGTCAGAAAGCGAGTTAAGAGTAATTAAAGGCTTCAATCCATTGGTAATGGAAAAACTGTTGCCTTATGTGTGTGTTATCCCTGGCAGTACAGATTTAGCCATCAACGTGAACACTGTATTGCCTGAGCAAGCATTATTATTAAGTGCATTATTTGATGGGCTGAGCTTATCAGGGGCTGAGGCTGTGATTGCCGCGCGCCCGGAAGAAGGATTTGATAACTTGCAAGACTTCTTTACCGAAGCAAAAAATCAAGGTGCTCAGGATACTAAAAAAGCTGAGAAAATTTTCACAATAACAAGCAATTATTTTAAGTTGCGTGCCAAGGCATCATTTGATGAGCGGTTGTTTAAAATGACCTCAATACTCGAAATAAAAGATGGTCGAGCAACTGTATTAGCACGCAAGTTTGGAGGCGTTCAGTGACAGAAAAATTATTGGTCCGTGTCGGCCAGTCACAGCAGGAACCTGTCAGTTGGTTAATATGGTCTGATTCAGATTCACAGATCATTGCCAGTGGTGAGTTAGAACACAGTGGGTTACTTGGAGAGTTAACGGAAAAAGCGTCGGGTCGCAGCGTTGCATTGTTGCTACCAGCATCAAGCGTGCAACTTAAACAAGTTGCCTTACCAACAAAGTGGAATCGCAAGTTGGAAAGGGCACTACCCTTTATGCTTGAAGAGCACGTAGCCAGTGACATCGATGAGGTATTCATCGCACTGGGTGAACCGACCACAGTTGAAGAGCAGCACTATATCAATATCGCATTGTGTGATTTAGAGTGGTTGCAAAGCTGGATGTCTGTATTTGGTGATTTTGATATAGAACCAACTGTGATAGTCCCAGATGCGCTATTGTTACCCACACCAGAAGAGGGAACATTAAGCGCCATTCAATTACAGCATCAGTGGTTGTTTAAAGGTGCCCATTGGCATATCGGTGCGGTAGAACTTGATTGGGTGAATGACTATTTAATGCTCTCGCCCGAGTCGGAGGTTGTGCATTATAGCCCCGCTGATAGTTTAGCGACGACCAAGAGTCTATACGCCAAAGAAGCTGAATATGACTTGCCTTTGGCAATTTGTGCACAGGGCTTAAATGCGCTGCCAATAAACTTGCGCCAAGGTCCATTTGCAGCGAAGAAAAAGCAGCCTCAATGGTGGCGTGATTGGAGATCTGGTTTGATTGCGGCAAGTGTTGCTTTGTTGGCATTTGTGTCAGTTAAATCTGCACAATTGTTTATGCTGCAAAGCGAAGCTGACATGTACAAAACCCAAGCCATGAGCGTGTACAAGCAAGCGTTTCCAAATAAAGTGGTTAGGCCTCACCTGTTGCGTAAGCAAATTCAAGATGAGCTCGATGCGCTCAGTGGTGGCGAGCAAGGCGGCTTTTTAGAGTTGACTAATCACTTTGTATCGATTTATTCGCAAGTAGATGATTTTAGTCCAGAGACTTTCCGTTACGATCGTAAACGCAATGAGCTTAGGATCCGAGCAAAAGCCAAAGGGTTTCAGATATTCAGCCAAGTGAAATCTATTCTCGAGCAAAGAGGCATTGAAGTACAACAAGGTGCTCTGAACAATGACGGCGATTATGTCATTGGTGAAATAAGAATTAGAGGTGCAGCATGAAGCAGCAAGTGATTAATTATTGGCAATCGCTTAAAGAGCAGGAGCAAAAGTTACTCATTGTAGCGGGTGTGGTGTTTGTTATTTTTGTATTGGTGATGGGCGTGATAAAGCCACTTAATGCAGGAGTCGAAAAAGCACAAGCCGATTTGCAAAAGCAGCAAAACTTTCATGCATGGGTTTCAAAAAGTGTTGCACAACTAAAAGCCAGTGGTGCGAACCGTGCCACATCAAGTAATCAGAATTTAACTCAGCTAGTGAACCGCACTCGAGGCAGACATGGTATTCAGATAAGCAAAATGCAGCCGAGAGACAATACGCTAAGAATTAATATCGACAATGTTGAGTTTAACAAATTGGTCAGCTGGCTGGATGTACTTACGAACCAACACGGTGTAAAGGTAGCCAATCTTGATTTAGGTGAGGAGCCACAACAAGGCTATGTACGTGTTAGTCGTTTGGTGTTAGAGAATTAAATATGAAAAATGCAGTTAGTGTAGTATTGGCTTTCTTATTCGCGTTTATTGTTTTTACGGTCATAAGTATTCCGGCACCCGTAGCCTTACAATTAGTGCAATCACATATCCCAAATAATGTGCGTTTAGGAGCGGTGACAGGTACCCTTTGGCAGGGGCAAATCAGCGGTGTTAGATATCAGAATTTACAGTTTAACGATGTGAAGTGGCAGCTCAACGGCTGGGGCTTATTATCGGGCCAGCTTCAGGGGAAATTAAACTTTGGCAACCCGCGCCAAGCGTCTGAAATATCTGGTCGCAGTACATTTGGAGTGTCACTTTTTGGCAATGATTTAGAGTTGAGTCAAACAACTCTAAGGTTTAGCGTCGAGCAGGCAATGCATCAAGTTAATCTGCCTTTACCCGTTGACGCCAAAGGTCGCATCATATTAAAGCTTGAAGAATTTAATAGTGGCCAGCCTTATTGCGAAAATCTAAAAGGCGATATCAGTAGCCCTGAGATTCAAGTTAAAGGTATGTCAGGTTGGTTTAGCATTGGAGATTTAAGCGGTTTATTAAGCTGTAAATCGGGCGATATAGCGATTGTTGTTGAGCCAGAAAACCTGCTAGGCCTACGCGCAGATGCAACGCTTGCTGAGAATATGCAATTTAAAGTTGCAGGAAACGTAAAACCAGATGCATCACTGCCTAAAGAAGTTCACGAAGCGGTTAAGTATTTAGGTCGTCCGGATGCTGAAGGCCGATATCCGGTGAGTATGTAACCGATGATGGATTTTAATTACTTGCCTGCACACGAAACGTTGCTCACTCAATATTTGGAGCAGCGTCCAGAAGCACTTAACTTACGTGCACTCGAG
The DNA here is from genome assembly GCF_022347805.1 of Pseudoalteromonas sp. Of7M-16. Classification (NCBI taxonomy): domain Bacteria; kingdom Pseudomonadati; phylum Pseudomonadota; class Gammaproteobacteria; order Alteromonadales; family Pseudoalteromonadaceae; genus Pseudoalteromonas; species Pseudoalteromonas sp. Of7M-16. Next base: position 151,350 of record NZ_JAKRFY010000012.1, read on the forward strand.
GGTTTTTTGTTTGCCATCGTTTGTAGTCCTGACGGTGTGGAACCTGAAATGTGGTTGAGTGAAGTAACCGCTGCGGATGAACATATTTCCGAAGAAGTGGTATTTGCATTATTAGCTCTGCACCATCAAATTAGTGAGCAGGTATTTACGCAGGGCTTTTCGCTGCCATTCACGTTGTCATCCTCGTGGCAGGATAAACAACAATGGAGCGTAGGTTTTTTGCATGGCTGCCAAGGGTATTTGAATAAGTTGAGTCAATGTGAGCAGCTCTCAGAGGAGTTACAGCAGGCGTTGGTAACCAGTACTGAGCTGTTAGGCTTTTTTAGTCTAGGACATGACCAAATAGAAGCTTACTGTCAATCGATAGAAGCTGACATCAATGCATTTGTGGAGCAACAATATCAACTCGCGGCTGAAATTGCGCCCGCTTACGCTGAGCTAATAGAACAAGTTGCTGTGAATAGCGGCTTATACGATGAGTAAAATAAAGTGTTGTAGCTTAAGCTGGTATGCTTAAGCTACATCTAGTTCGATATGTGTGCAACCTTTGGCGCATTGTGCGACAGCTTTTTCACCCTCTTTAACCGCAATATTTAAACTTATCGCGTTACCACATGTCTGGCACAATACAGTTTGCCCTTTCGATAATTTTTTGAGCAAGGCGCGCTGTTCATTAAAAGAGCGTGCTCTTAGTTTATTAAATTGTGCTATGTCTATCATTAGAATTCCGCTTTGTTTATAGCCTTTGCTGCTGCGTCACAAATTGTTTTTAATTTAGGGCCGTAAAAGTACAAGTTCAGCTCGTGCTCTTGACAATAACGTACGTGAAAGACTTTTACTTTTTCGTTTGTAGCGAGTGCTGTCAGCAAATATTCTTTTTCAGATTCAGTTAATTCAATCTCGTTGGCAATATGTTGCCTAGCTTGCTTAGCCGCAAGACTATATTGTGTTTCACTGGTCTCTCCAAGGGTGTCTACACCTTGCTTTAGCAATTTATCTCTGGGCTCTTTGATCAAAGGGTGATCAATGGTGAATAGTGCTAATACAATCAGTACAAGTAACAGATATTTTTTCATAAAGCTCGCTAATTTGATCTATTCGACTCAATCAAAGTCACAGTGTAATAAAATGCAAGAATCAAAAGCAAGCGAATTACTCAGGAATTATTCGTAGTTTTTGTCACCGTCGTGCGATTTATGGCTACGCGAAAAGCGAGCTGTTGCATATAATATCCTTAGTAAAAGTAAGGTCACTGTAGCAAGTAACCTGTCCAAGGCGCTTAAGGAGCTTGTATGGACAATAAGATCAAAATTAAAAATATTCCCGTTGAGGTCCACACGCCAGAAAACCTTCAACCTGATCGATTTAACCCTCGCAATCGAATATACGTCCGAGCTGTTAAGGGGATGCATCAACTATTGCGTCAGAGAATCGGCTTTTTAGGGATGTTGGCCTTTATGCTTCTTCCTTGGATCAATTTTAATGGACAGCAAGCGGTGTTGTTTGACCTATTGGAACAGAAGTTCAATATTTTTGGTTTGACACTATGGCCACAAGATTTAACTATTTTGGCATTCATTTTGATGATTGCTGCATTTGCCCTATTTTTAGTAACGACTTTTTATGGTCGTGTGTGGTGTGGTTATACTTGCCCGCAAACGGTTTGGACTTTTATTTTTATCTGGTTTGAAGAAAAATGTGAGGGTTCAGCAAACCAGCGTAAAAAATTAGATCAACGGCCAATGGATTTCGATAAGTTTCTTAGGAAAGGTGCTAAACATTTTTTCTGGGGGGCTTTTTCACTATATACGGCCATCACGTTTGTTGGCTATTTTACGCCGATCAGAACCTTGTTACCGGACTTAATGATGCTTTCTGCAAGTGGCTATGCCACTTTGAGTGTGGTCGTATTTGCAGTTTGTACATATGGTAATGCGGGGTGGATGAGGGAGATCATGTGTTTACATATTTGCCCTTATTCGCGTTTTCAATCGGCGATGTTTGATAAAGACACCTTTACGGTCAGTTATGACAATAAGCGTGGTGAAGGGCGCGGACCGAGAGGCCGGAAACAAGATCCGAAAGAGCTTGGTCTAGGTGACTGTATAGACTGCAAGCTCTGTGTTCAGGTCTGTCCCACCGGCATAGATATACGAAATGGCCTGCAGTATGAGTGTATTAACTGTGGCGCCTGTATCGATGCCTGTGATGGTGTAATGGACAAGATGAATTATGCCAAAGGTCTCATCTCATATACCACAGAGCGTAACTTGGAACATGCAAAAAAAGTGACTAAGCCCGTGCGCACAAAACTCATTGGCTATGTACTGATTTTACTGGTGTTGACAGGTGCGCTTGCAATGAATATCGCGATGCGAAAAACTTTTGAATTGGATATTATTCGGGATAGAAATCAGCTATACAGGGTTAACTTTGACGGCATGGTTGAAAACACCTACACACTTAAATTGATCAACAAAGCACAAACTTCGCAAACGTTTTCGATCTCTGTAAGAGGGTTGTCTCATTTCGAATTACTAGGTAAGCAAGCGGTCACGGTTGCAGCTGGCTCTACTTTAGATGTGCCTGTATCAGTTGTAATGGACCCCTTCGACTTAAATAAACCGGTAACAGAGTTTCATTTTGTGCTGTCAAGCGATGGACTCTCTCAGTCTCAAATATCTCAACCAACAAACTTTTTTAAAGGCCGTTGAACCATTGGCTTTAGGGTTCCATACTTAGTGTGACCCTGAAGCCATAATATATTTTGCTTCCTATCATACTTCGCTTTATCCTAGTGCGCTGTGACCCACAGGCTTTATTTGCCAATACCAGAACTTTTTACTTTATAAATGGACAGCAGCAATGAGTGACTTTAGTTATCAAAATCTCACGCCAGATTTAATTCTGGATGCAATAGAGAGTATTGGTATTTATCCTGAGTCGGGGCTACTCCCTCTGAACAGCTACGAAAATCGTGTTTACCAGTTTCGCAGCGACGATGCGAAGCGTTATGTCGCTAAGTTTTATAGGCCAAACCGTTGGTCTGATGAGCAAATAAAAGAAGAGCATGCGTTTTCATTTGAATTGGCTGATTCAGAAGTACCGGTTGTTAGCCCTATCACACGAGATGGTGAAAGTTTGTTTGAACATCAAGGCTATCGATTTGCTTTATTTCCTAGTGTGGGGGGACGACAATTTGAAATGGATAGTTTGGATCAGCTCGAAGTACTTGGCCGTTACATTGGTCGGTTGCACAGTGTCGCAAAACAATATGATTTCACCCATCGTCCAAGTATAAATACCGATAGTTATTTGACACAGGCTAGCCAAGACATTTTAAGCAGTGAATGTCTGCCGCAATCGCTGCAATTGGCTTTTTCGACAGTGCTAGAGCAAGTTGTTAAAAAAACGGAAGAAAAATTTGTAGTTAATGATACGATCAGATTGCATGGAGACTGCCATGCTGGCAATATTCTGTGGTCTCAAGAACAATTGATGATCGTAGATTTAGATGACTGCCGTCAGGGACCCGCTATTCAAGATCTCTGGATGATGTTAAATGGCGATCGCCAAAATCAAGTATTGCAACTAGACACTTTGCTAGGTGGTTATGAAGAGTTTAGCGAATTAGATATGGCTCAGTTACAGCTGATTGAACCGTTAAGAGCGATGCGTATGATCCATTATATGGGGTGGTTGGCAAAACGTTGGCAAGATCCTGCCTTTCCAAGGAACTTTTCTTGGTTTGCGACAGACAAATATTGGGAACAGCAGATCTTGGCACTAAAAGAACAATTAGCCGCGCTAGATGAGCCGGCACTAACAGTTTATCCATAAAATTTAAGAGAGAAAGTACATGTTAAAATCTATTAAAGTGGCATTATTGGCGCTATGCATGCCACTTGCTGCATTCGCTGCTGAATTCAAAGAAAGTGTGCACTATGAAACACTGACTTTAGAAAAGAGCAAAACACCTAGAGTAATTGAGTTCTTTTCTTTTTATTGTCCACATTGTTATAAATTTGAGGGGCCAGCGCGCGCTTTACAAGCGAGCTTGCCTATTACTGTGCCATTCGAAAAAATTCACGTAAATTTTATGGGCGGGATCCCGCCTGAAGCACAGTCATTTTTGAGTTATGGCTACATAATTGCTAAGCAGTTTGGTGTTGACTCTCAGGTAGTTGAGCAAATCTTTAAGACCATACATGAGCAAAATGGTCGTTTCGCAAGCATGAAAGATGTTCAGAAATTATTAGAAGCGCACGGCGTATCAGCTGAGAAGTTCGACTCTGCATTGGCAAGTATGCCTGTTATCTCTGCAGAGAAAGCAATGCAAGGTGAGCAAAAGAGATTTAGCGAAGCTGGCGCATTGAAAGGCGTACCTACTTTTATTGTTAACGATAAATATCGCGTTATCACGCATTCATTAAGAAGCCAAGCCGAGTTCAACGAATTAGTTAAACACTTACTAGAAAAATAATTGTCGGAGAATATGATGTTGAAATCAATTAAAGCTGCCTTGTTGGCACTTATGCTGCCATTGGCGGCCAATGCAATGACTTTTGAAGCAGGTAAACACTATGAAGTGATTGCTGAGCGTGGCACTAAAAAGCCAGAAGTGACGGAGTACTTTTCATTTTATTGCCCAGCATGTAATAACTTTGAAGGCCTAATAGATCAATTCAAGCCTAAGTTAGACTCTGGTGTTAAGTTCAAAAAAAGCCACGTTGACTTTGTTGGTGTCCGTGATCCTGAACATCAAAAAATGATTGCTACAGCATTGGCTACTGCAGAGGTATTACCTCAGAAAAAACAAATTGTATCGGCAATTTTTAGTCACATTCATACTAAGCGTGGGAAGTTTAATGAACTTGCAGACATTAAAGATGTGTTTGTTGCTCAAGGTGTAGATGGCGCGAAATTTGACAAGATGTACAAGAGTTTTTCTGTGCGTACTAAAGCCTCAAAAATGGCGAGACAGCAAAAACAACTTCAAGATAAAGGTGCTTTATCGAGTGTACCTACATTTATCGTTAATGGTAAATATAAGTTGGTATTAGGTAGAAGCTCTGGTATTACGAGTCCAGATGATATCGCTAAACTAATAAACTACTTGGCGAGTAAATAACAAAACGTTTGGCATACAAAAACCCCGCATGTGCGGGGTTTTTTTGTTCTAGGGCCAAGTGGCTTACTTACGAGTTAAAAATACACCTGATTCGACATGATGCGTATAAGGGAACTGATCAAATATAGCTATTCGCGCGATAGTATGCGTCTCAGTTAATATCTCGAGGTCTCGCTCTAGTGTATCTGGGTTGCAAGAAATGTAGATAATGTTGTCGTAGTTACTCACTAAGCGACAGGTTAGTTCATCCATGCCTGCACGGGGTGGGTCAACTAAAATTGTCTGACAGTTGTAAGATTGTAAATCTATTCCATTGAGTCGAGAAAAGGTGCGTTTGCCTTGCATTGCGTCAGTAAACTCTTCACTCGACATGCGAATAATATCAAGATTACCGACTTGGTTCGCTGCAATATTGTACTGTGCAGAATGGACTGATGATTTTGATATTTCAGTCGCAAGAACACGGTCGAAGTGCTCAGCTAAGGCGATTGAAAAGTTACCATTACCGCAATATAACTCTAGCAAATCATTCGATAGTGGGGCCGCGATAGATTTTGCCCATGACAACATTTTTTCATTCACTTTGGCGTTAGGCTGTGTAAAGCTGTTTTCTACCTGCTGATAAATATATTCTTTACCATCTACATTGAGCCTTTCAGTCACAAAGTCATCACCAAAAACGACTTTTTGCTTTCGCGCGCGGCCAATAAAATCAATTTTATAAGTTTCTTGTAGCTCAGCTCTAAGCGTGGTCATCGCTTGCTGCCAGTCATCATCCAGCTTTTTGTGATAAAGCAAACTAACTAATATCTCACCACTGAGTGTTGACAGATAGTCGATTTGAAATAGCTTGCGTCTCAGTATTTCATTGTGACGTAATTTATTCATCATCACTTGCATAAGCTCATTGACCAATGGTGCACCTGGATCAAATTGATCAACGCGTATTTTCTCTTTGCTTTGTTGATCAAACATTATGTGATACAAGTCTTCTCCATCGTGCCATACTCGAAATTCACAGCGTTGCCTGTAGTGATTTTTTTCAGAGTCATAAACCTCTAATTCAGGTGCGTTAAAGCGTGCAAATTGCGTGCTGATGCGCTGTTTTTTTTCTGATAGCTGTTGGCTATACAAAGAAGTATCAATATTGATCACGGCCATGCTGAGATTACCTTTATGTATTGCAAGGAGGCGCTATTTTAGGTGGCGAGGAACATTTGTCCAGTGCTTACCATTAAAATTGCACTTTTATTGTACAAAATAGCTTTAGCTTTAGCGTATATGGCCGATAATTAACTGATAGGGTATAGCGGAGAGCAATCATGAAGATCGGACAGTTGAATCAGCTGTTAAACCCAGCGATGCAGCACAATGCTGCCAAAGCTAAACCGACCATTCCTAATATCTCAATAAACTCCGATGTTTATCAAGGTAATAAGTCTCAGGTCGCAGCGAAAGTGCTCGATGATAAGTTGGCGCAAGCGCTTGGTATTGAGAAAAAAGAAGAGCAAGAAAAACCGCTCTTTGATTTCGAAGAGATTGTCAAAAATGTCCTTGGCTTTGTACAAGGTGCAATTAATAAAGCAAAAGCTGATGGCAAAGATGATGACACATTAAAAGGTATGCTTGAGCAAGCCCGTAAAGGGGTGCAAATGGGGATTGATGAAGCGACCGATGAATTAACCGAATCTGGTTTATTGAATGATGACATCACCGAGGGAATTGAAAAGTCTAAAGAGGGCATCTTTAATGGCTTGGATGAATTTGAAAAAGAATTGTTTGATCCAAGTCCTCAGCAATTGTCTGTAAGCGCGGCCCAATTTGCGAGTTTATCTAATAAAGCTGAGTACGCGTTTACTACCGCAGAAGGTGATGAAGTGGTAATTTCATTTAGTGATGCCTACAGCCAATCACGCGCAGCCAGTTACGAACGAGATGGAAACAATGTCGGTTTTGCCTATGGAGAAAGTCAATCTCAAGAAGTAAGCTTCTCTATAAGTGTCAATGGTGAGCTTAATGAAAAAGAACAAGAAGCCATTAATGCGATGATGGAAGATATTCGTGACGTCAGTGATTCGTTTTTTGCGGGTGAATATGACGAAGCGTTTGAGCTTGCTCAAGGATTAAGCCTTAACAGTGAACAAATATCAAACTTCACTATGGATTTAAGGCAGAGTAAAACATCAGCTGCTATTGCACAGTATCAACAAAGCAATCCAATGAAAGAGTTGGAGCAGGCGTTTGCACCACTTGACAAGAGGCTTGAAGGAATTAACGCGGATGCGGAGTCTTTGGGAATACAAGCACAATTGCCAGATATTATGGCCTGGATGAATGAAGGGCAGCAAAGACTCAATCAGTTTTTAGATTATGCACAATCCTATTTTGGAGCGTTAAATAATAAAACTGAGACGCAAAATAGCTAGATAGCTTACACGGCGCAGTTTATTTTATGTGTATTGCATGGCAAACTTCAATCCTCGTTTTTGGGGGATTGAAGTTTGCCGCATATATTAGTTTTTGATTCAGGAATTGGTGGGACAAGTGTATTATCAGAGCTTCAGCTAAGGCTTCCTGATGCACGCTACAGCTATGTAATGGATAATGCGCTTTTGCCCTATGGACTCCAGTCACAAGAAACAATTACAAATAGATTAGTATCTCTGTTGTTTTGGATACACCAAAATGACGTGAACGTTGATATTATAGTTATTGCGTGTAATACAGCCTCCACTTACGCCTTAGAGACTGCCAGAAAGCACACTGAAATCCCAATTGTTGGTGTCGTGCCTGCCATTAAGCCTGCTGCTCTTAGTAGCACCAATAAACACATTGGTCTCCTTGCGACGCCAGCGACTTCTAAAAATGCATACACAGCAAATTTAATTTCAAACTTTGCACAAGGATGTAAAGTAGATATTCACCACTCGACAGAATTGGTAAATATTGCTGAGTCTTACTACTGGCATAGAGAATTACCCTATGAGCGATTGAAAGAGGAACTGAAACGTTTAAAAGTAGATCCTCGCCTCGATAGACTAGTTTTAGGTTGTACTCATTTCCCAATCATTAAAGAAGCACTGAAAGAGCTTTTGCATAATGAAGTTGAATTGGTGGACTCAGGTTACGCAATAGCAAAGCGGGTAGAATATCTATTAATGCAAACAGGCAGGTTATCAATAGTAAGTAGCCAAACAGCTATTGGAGTAGAAGAGTTAGCGTCATCTCAAATTGACATGACGCATTGGTATGCGACACACACAAATGGTGCCGCGCAATGTTCAAAGCTGCAATTAATTAAGCTAGAGAATTAGGCTCAGACTCTTCTTGCTTCTGCTTTGCTTCGCGGACTTTTAAAGTGCGCTGTTGAAATTCCATTTCATTAAGTTCTTTAATTGCTTTGTTTGCATCGTTTTCAGACATTTCAACAAAACCAAAGCCTCTTCTTTTCCCAGTATTTTTATCTTTTAATAGACGAACAGAGAAAACTTGCCCTTTTTCCTCAAAAAGTTCTCTGACAGCTTGTTCATTTGCTCTATAGGGCAAATTGCCTACATAAAGCGTTTTGGTTGGAATTGTGTTGCCATTATCCGGCTGCGCAATAGTTGTTTTATTAATTGTTAGTGCTACCAGACCACCTACCACAATACCAAGTGCAAATAAAATCGCGGAATCGATTTTATTTGCGAATAAAAACGTCACTACTGCATACCCTAGAATTGCGAGTATAAAAATAGTAACGAGTGTTTTACGACCTGAAGAATTCATAACGATCTACCAATAAACAGTGAATACACATTAATTTAACAAAGAAAGGTTGCTATCTTAACGACTTAATTAAACATCGCAATAATAAAATATAGATGTTGTGTAAAATTATGCTGATTTATTGAGCTTTAAGCGTCTTAAGGTATGGTTTTGCTGGGATTTTGAGCGATTGAATGTTTTTTTTAAAATTTAATAAAAAAACGCTTGCGCCAATCTTAAATCTCCCTATAATGCGCATCCACTGACACGGCGGGCTGCGAGAGAAAACGCAAACCAAAGTGAAGGTTAAAGTTAAACGGAAAGCTTAATTAAGAAAAATTA